>CAXUEY010000099.1:7504-22109 GCA_964250225.1 uncultured Ktedonobacteraceae bacterium
GTAAAGAGAGCGACCAGTATGCCCTGGGCTGTATCGCCTACGAGATGTTCACGGGCGAGCGGCCTTTCGACGCCTCGGATATTTTTGTGATGTGGCTCTATCACCTGCGCAATTCACCAGTTCCGCCTACCCAGCTCAATCCACAACTGCCGCTGCACATCGAACGCGCCATTCTCAGGGCGATGGCAAAGAATCGTCATGAGCGCTATATTGATGTACAGACATTCATTCAGGCGATGGGAGAGGAGAGCGAGCAGATGAGTCCATTCCAGACGAATCTGGAACAAACATCTTCTGGCCTACTGACTTCAACTATGCGTGTGCGCCAGTTGGATGCGGCGGCGCGAGATAAGGGACAGTGGATCGCTGAGGGAAAAAAGCAGCTCAAGCAGAAATATTATCCAGAGGCATTGGAGGCGTTTGAATGTGCAATTGAGATCGATCCGAACTCCGCCTCGGCCTACCATTTTCGCGGGCTGGTGCTGGAAGAAATGGGCCAGTTGCACGAGGCACTGCTCTCCTATGAGGCCGCGATTGCTCACGATCCCCACTTCCCCGACGCCTGGCGTAAACGAGGCGAGGCGCTCTACCAGTTGCAGCGCTACGAAGAGGCACTGGCGGTCTATGAACGTCTGTTGCATCTGGAACCAAATACTGCTGCTGACACCGTACTTAAGGGCAACGCGCTCTGGCAGTTATGGCGTTTCAAAGAGGCTCTGAGCGCCTATGAGGAGGCAATTTCCCTCAAGCCCGTTCTGGCCGCAGCTCACAATGGACGTGGCAACGCGCTACGCGAACTGGGCCAGCTGGACGAGAGTCTGCGCGCCTATGAACGCGCCATTCAACTTGATGGGCAGGAGGCGTTTTTTCATTATCATTACGCGCTGACCCTGTATCGCCTGAAAGAGTATGAGCAGAGTCTCCAGGCTTGCGAACATACTCTACAGCTCTGTCCAGCTTATCCACGCGCACACCGTCAGAGGGGCGACGCGCTCTGGCAATTACAGCGCTACGAAGAGGCGCTGGCGACCTATGAGCACGCGCTTCAGCTTGATCCGCTTGATGCCCTGACGCATCAGGGTCGCGGTTGTGCTCTCTGGAAGCTCCAACACTACGAAGAAGCGTTGGCTGCGTATGAACGGGCCCTTACCCTGGATGCCTCGCTCGCCTTTGTCTATTACGCCAGGGGCCGTAGCCTTTACGCGCTCAAGCGTTACGACGAGGCACTTGCCGCGTACAAACAAGCCATCCACCTGGATTTCAACGATGCCAGTGTCTATAACGGTATGGGTGACGCGTTCTATCGACTCGCATCCTACGAAGAGGCGCTGGCAGCGTATGAAGAGGCGTTACAACTGAAAGAGGATTATGCCGCAGCATATCATGGGACCGGCAATGTACTCTATAAGCTGGATCGCTATAGCGAGGCGCTCGACGCGTATGAACTGGCTTTACAGATAGAACCAGACTATCTACCAGCCTATCACGGCCTGGGTAATGCTTTGAGCAGCCTGGAGCGTCTGGAGGAGGCACTGCAAGCCTACGAACACGCTCTGGTAGCGGGGATGCAGTATGCCTTTCTAGAATACGATTATGGGCGAGTGCTTTGCCAGTTGAAGCGCTACCAGGATGGTCTGGCAGCCTATCAGCAGGCCATCGCGATGCACTCTGACGAGATTACCTTTCATATGAGCGCCGGCGAGATTTTGTTGCTGTTGCGGCAGTATGACGAGAGCCTGGACACCTTTGCACACGCCATCCGTCTCGATCCTTACAGCGCGCGAGCGTATCAGGGTCGCGCGGACACGCTCTTTCAATTACAACGCTACGATGAGGCATTGACGGCATATGAACAGGCTCTCGCCTGTGATGCCCGCTTTGCCAGTGCGCAACAGGGATGTGGTGACGCACTGTATCAGCTCCAACGCTATGAAGAGGCGCTGGCAGCGTACACTGGCGCGCTGGCGCTTGATGCTTCACGCGCGCGGGCCTATAAGGGGCTGGGACACGCGCTTCTCCAACTCAAACGTTACGAGGAGGTCTTGCCAGTCTACGAACAGGCCGTGCGGCTGGGGGCTGAAGACGCCGAGGTTTGCAACGGTATGGGCGACGTGTTGTATCAACTCAACTGGTACGAGGGTGCGCTTGAATCCTACGAGAACGCTCTGCGCTACGAGCCAGAGGTTGGGCTGTACCATGTGAACTGTGGGCGTGCTCTTTACAAACTCAACCGCAATAAAGAGGCTCTGGAGGAGTATGAACGAGCGCTGGCACTCTCCCCGGAGCAATTTGCCGCGCATCTTGGGCAGGGCGATACCCTCTGGCGTTTGAACCGCGCCGTTGATGCTGTTAAAGCCTACGGACGGGCGCTGGAATTGGAACCAGAGAACGCTAACGCCTACAACGGCATGGGCAATGCACTGCTGGACCTGGATCGCAGGGACGAAGCGCTCCAGGCATTTCAACACGCAATAGAGTTGGATCTGCAGAACGCTGCATATTACAATAACAAAGCCGCGGCCCTCTACCGCCTGAAAAACTACCCGGAAGCACTGAGCACCTTCAAAGAGGCCCTCAAGCTCGATCCTGCCAACGCCGACGCGTATAATGGGCTGGGCAACATCTATTATTACCGGCAACACTGGGAAAAAGCGCTCAAAGCCTACGAGCAAGCCATTGCCCTGGCCCCGCGCACCTCGTCGTTCTATCGCAATAAAAGCGCCGTCCTGCGCTGGCTCGGTCGCAATGATGAGGCTGAGCAAGCCAGCGACAAGGCACATATGCTGGATAGTTTAGGTTAGGCTCCGAAAGAAATACCTATCTGAGATAGGAAATACACTGTAATAGTTGGGGAAAACCCATGCTAAGGGTTTTCCCCAACTATTACAGTGAGGCCTAAAGGCAATCACCCGCTCTCAAAACTAATCCTGCATCAATCTGCGCAGCACAGCCAGTAGAATGCCACCATTTTTGTAGTAGGTGACATCAATCGGGCTATCCAGGCGGGCGATGGTCTGGAAGTCAAAGGTTGAGCCATCCTCGCGGGTGACTTTCACAGTGATCTCCTGGCGCGGTTTGAGACCGCTTTCAATGCCCACGATATCGTAGACCTCGCGTCCAGTCAGGCCGAGCGTCTCCTTATTCTGGTCTGGTTTGAATTGCAGGGGCAGGATACCCATACCGACCAGGTTGCTGCGGTGAATGCGCTCGAAACTTTCAGCAATAGCCGCGCGCACGCCCAGCAGTAGCGGACCTTTGGCCGCCCAGTCGCGCGAACTGCCCGAACCGTACTCTTTACCCGCGACGATCACCAGTGGCACACCTTCTTTCTGGTAGCGTTCGGACGCTTCGAAGATGGTGGTTTCCTGGCTATCAGGCAGGTGAACGGTGTAAAAGCCCTCTTTGCCACTCACCATGCGGTTGCGCAGGCGAATATTGCCGAAGGTGCCCCGCATCATCACCTCGTGGTTACCACGTCGCGCACCATAGGTGTTGAAGTCGCGCCGCTCAACACCATGTTCCATCAGATACTGGCCCGCGGGACTGGTTGTGCCAAAGCTGCCCGCCGGCGAGATATGGTCGGTGGTGATCGAATCATCCAGCACGGCCAGGGCGCGCGCCCCATGAATATCCTTCACGGGAGTCGGCTCCTGCGTCATATCCTGGAAGAACGGCGGCTCCTGAATATAGGTCGAGTCGGGGTTCCACTGAAAGAGCTGCCCTTCAGAATCGGCGAGTTTGTGCCAGTGCTCATCACCCTCGAAGATCTGCGCGTAGTTCTTTTTGAAGATTTCTGGCGAAAGAGCCTGTTTCATCACATCCTGCACCTCTTGCTGCGTGGGCCAGATATCGCGCAGGTAAATTGCTTCGCCGTTAATATCGGTACCCAGCGGCTCGTGCGTCAGGTCGATATCGACGGTGCCGGCCACGGCGTAGGCCACGACCAGCGGCGGTGAGGCCAGAAAGCTGGCGCGCACCTGGGGGTGAATGCGCCCCTCGAAATTGCGGTTGCCGCTCAATACGGCGGCCACGACCAGGTTGTTATCCTGCACAGCCTGCGCAACGGGTTCTGAGAGCGGGCCGCTATTCCCAATACAATTATGGACCGCGACTGTACCAGCCACGAAGGCGTGGAGGTCGTTCACCGCCAGGTCGAACACGGCCTGCTTGCCCGCGGGTCGTCGTTCCACGACCTGGAGGGCAAGTGTCGGCAGCGTGAGCGCTTCCTTCTCTATGCAGTAGCGTTTCGAGGTCTCTGCATCCGCACGTGAGCGCAACAGTGCAAACCACTCGCGCGCGCCGATCTCGTTGAATAATTCGACGGGAGATGGAAAGTCGCAGGCGTCTCTATGCAGCGGCTGGAACTTGCGTGTCGTCGCTTGTGGCAGTCGCGAAAAACGGTCGTGGCCCTCCAGCAGTGCGTAGTGAGGGAAAACCACCGCTTCGCGCTCCATCAACTCTACTGCGGCCTGCTTGCGTGCATGGGAGAACGAAAGGGTGTCGTCAGCCTGGTGCAGCGCTTCCAGACGCTCCGACATCCACAGGCGTTGCCGATGCAGCTGGTCAATCAGACGCCAGTACACCGCCGCAGCGCAGGCTCGCAGGCTCTTGTCTACACAGTAGCGATATCCTACACGTTCCACGAACGAGAGTCCATCGGGAAGTTCAAGGCGAACCTCTATGCACGGAAGACCATCCTGTGCAGCCGGGTATGAAGAAAGGGCGCGGCGTGTAGGATACGCGTAGACATTCGCCCCCTCGGTCTTGACCCCACAACGTGCCAGCAGACGGATCACATCGTCCATGACCTGTTTGAGCGCCTCCACATGCTCTGGGATGGTGCTTTGGGAATAGGCAGGTGGCTCAAGCGTTGACTCATCCTCATGCGCGCCCCAGCGGTGCAAGACAGGTGCGTGGCCGTCCACTCCGAAGAGGCCGCCCAGGAACTCGCGCACCACAGTGCGAGGACAACTTTCATCCAGGACAAAGGCCGGGAGCGTTGGTTCTTGTTGAATGCGCCGTCCACTACGCACACCGGGCAACATACCGATGGCATCCATCAACGGTTTCGGTAGCACAATGGTCCATTTTCGCTCGTCATAGCGTGTTGCCATTGGACGCTGGCTGGTAAGCAACGCAATGTCGTCGAGGACTGCCTCGCGGTCCATAGCCTGACCAACATGCATCCGGCCCTGTCCCAGCAGGCTAATCGAGCCATCGCTCAGCAGGTGGCCGAGCAAGCGCGCGAATGCCAGGGTGCGCTGACGTTCATACTCTGTGCTCATCGTGAATGTCAGATTACCTACGTGCAGCGCATAACCAGCTTCGCCGTCACTCGCCTCGTCTAAGGGGGCTTCAAGGCCAACCACAACGCGATCCTGGCTCAGTACGAGCTGGTCAGCGCGCACCCAGCGCCCATCCGCGCAGAGGATCTTATGGTCAGGAGTACAGACCAGGGTGCGTCCATCTTGCAGGACAAGGGAGACGCATTCGCGCTCACCCTGAATCATCATCTCAGCCTGCATCGCTGTACCCAGCCTGCCTTGCGCAGTGGGCGCGAAGAGTTTCACTCCGCCCGCGCCCGGCATCTGCTCGATGCGCCGCGCCGTGCCGTTGGTAAGTAGTACCGGCGTTCCTGCGGCAAGGCACGTTGTACATCCATAGCCAACCAGGTGGAAGCGCAGCGCCTCCAGATAGGGCAGCAATTCGGCATTTTCCAGGTAGTCGATCACCGCGCGTGAGCCAGGTGCGAGGCTGGTCTTGACTATTGGCTTGACTGTGAGGCCGCGTTCAACGGCGTGCTTGGCCAACAAACCGGCGGCGATCATCACCGAGGGGTTAGAAGTATTAGTACAGCTAGTAATCGCCGCAATCGCCACCGAGCCATCGGTCATATCCATACGCGCGTCGCCCATCTGCACCGGGACCGTTTTGGGATGGCCATTGCGCCGTCCCCCGCCGTTGCCATGCGTGGCCAGGTCGTTGCTGAGATCCTCGTTTTGCAGAACGGGATCGGGATCGGGATGGCCGCCACCCTCGCCCGCGTAGCGAATCACCGCGTTCTCCGTCGTCACGTTGGTTTGTTGTGCCCCAAAACGGTCGGAGTAGGTCTGGCGGAAGACCCGGCTGAGATTCTGCATAGGGACGCGGTCCTGGGGACGGCGCGGCCCGGCCAGACTTGGCTCAATCGTCGCGAGGTCGAGTTCCAGCAGGTCATCGAACTGCGGGGTAGGCATCTCGTCGGTGCGGAAAATCCCCTGCTCTTTCGTGTAGCGCTCAACCAACTTCACTAGCTGCTCGTCGCGTCCCGTCATATGCAGGTAGCGCAGTGTCTCCTCATCCACAGGGAAAAGCGTGGCAGTTGCGCCAAATTCGGGCGACATATTGGAGATCGTGGCCCGGTCCGCCAGGGAAAGATAGCTCAGGCCGGAGCCGGTGAATTCCACAAACTTGGCCACGACTCCACGTTTGCGTAACATCTGTGTCACCGTCAGCACCAGGTCGGTAGCTGTCGAGCCTTCGGGCAGCGCGCCATGCAGACGCACGCCAATCACTTCGGGCGTGAGCTGGTAAAGAGGCTGGCCCAACAGGACCGCCTCAGCCTCGATACCGCCGACCCCCCAGCCAAGCACGCCCAGACCGTTCACCATCGTCGTATGCGAATCGGTACCCACCAGCGTATCGGGGAAAGCCACGGTTTCTCCGTCCTCGGTTTTCGTCATGACTACCGAGGCTAGAAATTCCAGGTTAACCTGGTGGCAAATGCCCGCGCCAGGTGGGACCACGCGGAAGTTGCTGAAGGCCTGCTGGCCCCAGCGCAGCAGCCCATAGCGCTCGCTGTTGCGCTCGTATTCGCGCTCAACGTTGCGCCCGAAAGATGATGTCGAACCAAACGAATCAACCTGGACAGAATGGTCGATAACCAGGTCGGCGGGTACCAGGGGGTTCACTTTTTGCGGGTCCCCATTCATACGCGCCATCGCCGAACGCATCGCGGCCAGATCGGCCACGGCTGGCACGCCGGTAAAGTCTTGCAAGAGCACACGGCCAGGCATAAAGGCATACTCTGCCTCGGACTGGCCAGCACTGCCTGGCTGCCAGTTCGCCAGCGCGAGCACATCTTCCTCGCTTACCAGCTCGCTGCCCGCGTGTCGCAGCGCGTTCTCCAACAAAATTTTGACGGTAAAAGGTAAACGGTCAAGATTTTGCACGCCCCGATCTTTCAGCGCATTGAGCCGGTAGTACATAATGGAACCGGCAACGCCCTCTAATTTTGTGCGTGCTTTAAAAACGTCTTCATGAATAGACATGGTAGTAACCTCTGATGAAGTTTTTCTGTGCCAGGAGAAAGTTGCACCTTCAATCCACAGCAGAAATACGGCTAACCTTTGTGTTAATCCTTCCCATTATAGCACCAGAACATGTGAGGTCGCCTGAGCAAACCATCATTGCGTGCGTCTAGAGAAACGCACCCAGGCACATGCGCCTCATGTGCGGCTGAGCGCGTACAAAGAGAGACACTTTGCCTGAGCAAGCGAGCGCATTTCCGTGTTCTTTGCACCGCTATGCGCGTAATGTTTCCAACAAGGTGCGAACTGTCTGCTCGTCGGGAGCCACCACGATCTCATTAAAAAGCTCATCAAGCACTTTGAAATCTGCGATCCGGGCAACCTTCTGCTGAGCGAATGCACCGAGCTGGGGAAAACGCATCGTCACCACGCGCAATTGTGCCTTCACACGCTCCCGAAAAGGTTTGAAAGGATTGCCCGTCATAAAAACCAAATTGCGCTTCAGCCAGAGCTGACCTCTCGCTATACCTTGCACTCTGGCTCATTCCCGCGACTTCTCTTCACTGGAAGCCGTAGTCGCGATAATCACCTGTGCGCCGGTAATACGCAGCAAATCGGCGACGCGCAGGCGCAGGTTGATGCCGCGCTGCCCGCCGTTGATGAAGAGTTCTTCGAGGTCCGCGCCACTGGCGTCAAGATAAACCTCGAACGGCTTATCCAGCAGGGCCAAAGGTGAGATGCCACCTACTTTGAGACCAGTCAGGCGCTCGGCCTCGCGCTGGGGAGCCATGTGCAGGTCTTTAGCGTGGACGGCCTGAGCAGCCAGGCGCGGGCTCAGCTCGCGGTCACCCGGTACCATGATCAGCAAATGACGGTTGTCATCGGCCAGGGTGACCAGGGTTTTGAAAACAGAGCTGAGGGGCACTCCTAACAGGGGTGCGACCTCATCGGCGGAATGTACTGTTTCAGGATAAGTAAATGGAGTATAGGGTATATGCTGCCTGTCCAGCAGGCGCATGGCGTTGGTTTTTGGTGTGTTGTGTTTGGGCATGGAACATTCCTCACCGCTAGCATCAAGTTCTGCACTCTGGAGCGCAAAACGAAGCGATGAACGCACTATAATCGGTGTCGTGCATAACGTCAAGGGGATGAGAGGGGCGGCAAAAGATTGCGGCGTGGCTGCATGAAGGTATAAGATAGGGACACGATATTGATAATCTTCTTAGCAACCAGGGAGGGAACGTTCTTTTATGGCAATGCAATTGAATCAGCAAGTTGTCGTCGAGTATGATGTGCCCGCCAGTATGCGCGATGGCGTGACGTTGCGCGCAAATATTTTTCGACCAGCCGGTGACGGGCCGTGGCCAGTGCTACTGACGCGCCTGCCCTATGGCAAAGATCTGCCGCTTGGCTCATCGGTGATGGACCCGGTGCATGTGGCACGGCGTGGCTACGTGGTCATTGTGCAGGATACACGGGGACGCTTCACTTCAGAGGGTGAGTGGGTACCCTTTATCCATGAGCAGGAGGACGGCGTAGATACCGTTGCCTGGGCCGCGCAACTGCCCTACAGCACCGGCGAGGTTGGCATGTATGGCGCCTCCTATTATGGCTTTACACAATGGGCAGCCGCGATCCACCAGCCGCCCGCGCTCAAAGCGATGATCCCTTTCGTGACCTGGAACGATCCCTATAATGGGGTGAGCTTCCGCAAGGGCGCGCTGGAACTGGGGGCTGCTGGTTCCTGGCAGTTGAATATGGCGCTGGATGTGCTCATCAAACGGCACCGGGGCAATCCCCAGGCGTTGGGGCAGGCCATTCAATTGCTAGTGAAAGGGATAGACACATTAGCAAGTAGTGGCTATAGTTCGCTGCCCCTCAACGAGTTCGCCCCCTTTAAACAGCAGGATGTGGCACCCTACTTCTTTGCCGCTTTTACCAATCCAATGGACCGCGAGCATGCCATGTCGCGTCCCATGCACATTCTTGGGCATCATCACAATGTCACTGTACCTACGTTCAATGTCGGTGGTTGGTATGACATCTTTGTGCAGGATACGATCACCAACTTCAAACTCATGCGCGAGGAGGGAAGCACGCCAGAGGCACGCCAGAGCAAACTACTGATTGGCCCCTGGTCGCATGGAGGTGTGGTCAATCCTATTGGCGAGATAAACTTTGGCTTTGGGGCGAGCGCGGCCTTTATCGACCTCAAGATGGATTTTGTCAGTTTGCAATTGCGCTGGTTCGATCACTGGCTCAAGGGCATCGACACAGGCATGCTCAACGAAGCCCCGATCAAGCTGTTTGTGATGGGCGCAAATGTCTGGCGCGACGAATACGAATGGCCACTTGCACGCGCTGTGGAGACGCGCTACTATCTGCACAGCGGCGGCCATGCCAATGGTCTGCACGGCGATGGCACGCTCACAACAAACGCGCCAGAGGCGCCAGAAGCACCATCGGATCAGTACCACTATGATCCGGCCAATCCTGTACCTACACACGGTGGCGCGCTACTGATGACGCCTGAGTATCGACCCGGCCCCTACGATCAGCGCCCGGTAGAGAGCCGTGAAGATGTATTGGTCTATACCAGCGATGCGTTGCTGACGGATGTGGAGGTAACGGGTCCGATTAAGGTGCATCTGTGGGCGGCATCTAGCGCACCGGACACGGATTTTGTGGCCCGGTTGGTCGATGTGCATCCCAATGGCTACGCGCAGAATTTGACCGATGGGATCGTGCGCGCGCGCTACCGCAATTTTGAGAGCGGGGAGCAGCCGAGTTTGCTTGAGCCAGGTCAGGCCTACGAATACGAGATTGATTTGTGGGCCACCAGCAATCTCTTTCAGACGGGCCATCGCATCCGTCTGGACGTGACCAGCAGTTCGTTTCCGCGCTGGGATCGCAATCCCAATACCGGCCACGATTTTGGCGCCGATGCTGAGCTGGCCGTGGCGCACCAGACGATCCTGCACGATAGTGCGCATCCATCATCTATTGTGCTGCCGATTGTGCCTGCACGCTAAACATCGCCCCGCTGGTGGGTGGGAACCGCGGGAGCGCTTGATGCACTATATTGCAGTTCTCATCCACTTTCACCTTTTAGAAGAGAATATAACTTGCTGTGTGCTTCTGCACAAAAGAAGTTCACTGCAGATGCATTTTTCCGGTTAAGAACGAGGTGGGAAACAGGTGTGTCGGCGACGCGTGAGGTGGAAGAGCATGTATCCCTGAGTGATTGTGGCCGATGACGAGCAGCAGGCAGACCAGGCTGAGCAAGGTCAGCAGGATAGCGAGCAGGACAATCAACAGCACCCGTTTGCCGTGGAGATAGTGGGACGGATGCAGCCCCGCAAGGGCGACAAGCAACAGATACTGGTGTAGTGTGGAGCGATGGCGAATCGGCGCAGTCGGGAGTTGGTCTGGCTTGGCGCCCGCGATAGGATCAGGTTCGGGTGTTTGCTGCTGTGGTTTATTTGCATCCAGCAGAGCGATAGGGACGTTGGCGGAGGCGGCCAGCGTCAGCAGGGGTGTCCGTTGAGGCTCGCCGGCTCTGGGAACTGTCGCCATAGGCAAGGTTGAAAGCTCGCGCTGGGGTGAAACCAGGGCGGGTTCTTGTTGCTCGTCCGTAATGCGCTGGCGTGTGGTGCGCTGTCCAGTGCGGCGCGCGCGCGCGATATGCTGCAAAGCGGCGTCGTAAGCCTGGGCAAACCCGAGGATCTGCGGATAACGCTGCTCCGGTTTTTTCGCCAGCGCCTTGAGAAAAACCTCGTCCAATTCTTGAGGCATCAAGGGATTAAAGACGCTCGGCGGTGTCGGCGGCGTATGATGATGATGGTGCAACAGTTGGGATGCTGTGCCCTCGAAGACCGCGCGCCCGGTCACCAGCTGGTAGATCATCACAGCCAGCGCATACTGATCTGCTGCCGGGCCAACATGCACCGATGTGGCCAGCGCGGGGTCGTCGAACTGTTCCGGGGCCATATAGAGCGGCGTGCCAACCGAGCGGTGCAGCGAGCGTCCTGTGCGATAGAACGCCGCCAGACCAAAGTCCGCGAGCAGCAAATGCGGCCTGCCATGTGGAAACACTTTGGCGAGAGAAGAGCCATGTCCTGCTTTGGGAAAACTCCGCTCGACGCGGATCAAAAAATTGGTTGGTTTGATGTCACGATGAATGATTCCATGATCGTGCGCACATTGCAGCCCTGCCGCAGCCTGTAATAGATAGTACCCCGCCTCTTCTGCTGAGATCGGCCAGCTAAAACCAAAGAATTGGGTGCGCCGTTGCAGCCAGTTCCAGAGGGAGCCTTCAGGCAAATACGGCATGACCAGATAGGTCACGGGCAAACACTCTACTTCGAGCACCTCGTCACCAAAATGGTAGAGCGGTAAAATATGATCGTGATCCAGTTCGGCCACCGCTCTGGCTTCGCGTTCAAAACGCGCCGCGGCCTGTTTTCCCTCCGGGGTCTCTGGTACCGCTCGCAGGTCACTGCATATAACTTTAATTGCTACTTTCCGGGCAATGCGTGTATGCTGAGCCAGATAAATATCACCCATGCCTCCGCTTTCGATGAGCCGTTGTAAACGGTACCCACCGAGGGTTTTCCCCACCAGCATATTCATCTCAATCAGTCCTGTCGAAAAATATTCTTGCACATTTTGGAAGAAGCCAGCTGTGTATGCTTTTTGAGTCAAAGACGCTTCCTCTTTATAGTATACAAATGCGCCGAAAACGCTTCCGGGAGACGCTACAAAGTAAGAGGTACATCCCTACCAGATCCTGCTTTATTGGGCGCAGGATACCTTGCACAATGGTCGTCTTCTGCGGAATAACTGCCTGTTTGTTGGAGCGCAAGCCTATACTAGAAAAAAAGGCTATTGAATAGGAAGAGGTAAGCGAGAGTGAGAGATGCGCGTCTGCGGGAAATGGTTGAGCAAGTGCAACAACTGCTGGCATGTGGGTTCGCCTGTTTTCTGCCAGGGTGTGCTGATGCTGAGCTGCGCCATCCTCTACTGGACTTTGCAGCGGACTCGCCCATTGTCTATTCACCCTCAGGCGTCGCACAGTGCTTCCTGGAAACTGTATCAAACCATGAGCATATCCAGGCTCTCTATGACCTGGCATTGCTGAGTGGGCGCGTTCATACGCTGCCTTCCGATTCTGTGCGACCAGGACAGCGGTGCCTCTCCAGTCTCGCGCTGGTGTCCGTTGAACGACCCGCGGGCGTGCTGGGTGTGCTCTTGCTGGCGGATGAGCACGCTGGGAAGTTTGGTCCAGGCGAAACGCAACTCCTTGCGGCGGCTCTGGATCACTATGCCCGACTGGTGGAGCATGTGTACTATGAACAGGCTCGCAGGTGGGTACAGGCGTGTCGTGAACACATGGAAGACCACAAAGAACAGGCCGAGATCTCCCACGCGTTTACTAAAAACGAGATCGTCTCGCTGGTTGGGCATGAATTGCGCACCCCCTTGAGCGTGATTAAAGGATATGCCGGGCTGCTACAAATGTATGGAGACGCGTCACAAGAGCAGCCAATGGCCCCCGAACGCCAGCGCCAGTATCTGGACGCGATTCTGGAACAGACGCGGTTTCTGGAGGTTCTGGTGAATGATCTGCTGGATATCTCGCGCCTACAACATGGAAAACTCGCGCTGCGCCCCACTACAGTGGATGTAGGTATCCTCTGTCGGCAGATCGCGCAACTTGGGCAGTTGCGCGCAGACCAGCAGGAGCCGGGCAAATATCAGCTTATCTGCCAACTTGATCAAAACCTGCCACCTCTCCAGGCCGACGCGGACCGTCTGCGGCAGGTCTTGCTGAACGTGGTAGAGAACGCGATCAAATATTCACCACAAGGAGGACGTATCGAGCTGGCAGCACACTGCCCAGAACCTCGCGTCGGACAAAGCACCCCCCCACAGATATGGGTCAGCATTCGTGACCAGGGCATGGGTATTCCCAGCCAACACATCGCTCGCCTGCTCCAGCCATTTGAGCGCCTGGAGCGGCCCGCGACCTCCCATATCTCTGGCTCCGGGTTGGGCCTGTACATCGCGCGCTCCCTGGTTGAAGCGATGGGGGGCACCCTGGCGATACACAGTTGTGAAGGAAGCGGCACAGATGTTACAATAGTTCTGGAAACGGTTATCCAGACCACCTCTTTACTGACCTGAGTGAAGGTATCATCAGCATAGTACTTTTAGGACTTTTGCATAAAGTACCAGGTTCGTGTAGAATAGAAAAAAGCTCAGTCATTTAGTTGAGAGGAGTAGGAGTGGACACGTGCTCATAGGTCTACTTGAAGATGATCTGGCCATCCAGGAGATGGTGCGCCTCGTGCTGGAGGGTGCCGGGCACGAGGTCACTACCTATGGCACTGCCCAGGAATGTCTGGCCGCTTTGCACGTCACCGAATATGCCCCAGGACCGCCTGCTCCCGACCTCTTGATTGCCGATCTCCGTTTGCCAAAAGCGGCTTCAGGCACAGAAGTCATCGCGTTGATCCGCGCCAACCCACGTCTGCAAGCACTTCCCATCATTTTAATGACCGCCTCAACTTTCCCCGATATGCAGGAACTGGCGCGCCTGCACGTTACCTTGCTGACCAAACCTTTTGACATCGACAACGTGGTACAGATGGTGGATAAGCTGACCGCCCCTCACGCCTGAATGATTAAGAAGCCTGCTCTAAAAGATTAAAATCTGCTGAGTTTTTATTGTTGACTTGAACTTTTATGGATCAGGCTGTTATCCTTTAGGTAGAGGATGAATACATGGTTTTGCAAGGGTTCCTCCGCTGCGCTTTGACAGGAGAATAGCGGGAGTGCTGTTCGCCAAAGCGAAAAAAGAGGAGACTGGCAGTCAGGAAGATTGCCAGGCACCGTGCCCAGGTATCACCGAGACCGAAAAGTTCTTAACACACAATGCTAAGAGAAAGAGAGTGGAAAACATGCAGACAAGTAAGGGTCGTGGGCGCGGATTTGCCTCGATGAGTCCTGAGAAGAAGCGCGAGATTGCCAGCAAGGGTGGAAAAGCTGCACATGCTATGGGTACGGCTCATAAATGGACGAGCGAAGAAGCCCAGGCAGCCGGACGGAAAGGTGGCTCGATCAGCCGTCGGCGCCCGAAGAGCGCCACTCAAGCACAGGCATAACCCCACAATTGTCTAACGTTGAAGGCTGGTAAAAGATTTATCAGCCTTTTTTGCTACTTGCAAAAATCTGATCCAGCATGTATCATTATAGGTGTAAATCCCAAAATTCTGCGGGAAATTTCTGTATAATTAAGCGGGCGGATCAGAGGG
>CAXUEY010000100.1:0-22021 GCA_964250225.1 uncultured Ktedonobacteraceae bacterium
CCAATAGCCAGCAGCGATCAGTTCTGCATCCCCAGCAAATTTCCACTTTCATAGCGCCTCAATCCCAGATGGAAAAAGCCAGCTGCCACCAGCAGGATCAGCGCGGTAAAGCCGGGCATGGCCGCGAACATTGGCCAGGTGAACTGGTGCAGCAGTTGCAGGGGCACAAACGAGATAAAACCAGCAGGGATTAGTGTGAACAGCAAAACGCGCAACACACCGTTGAAGATGTTCATGGGATAGGTCGAGAAGGTGACCAGTGCTCCTACCATTTGCTGCGTCAGACCATCGGTGTTGCCCAAAAAGAAGGCCGTTGAGCCAAAGATCACCACAAAGGCCGTAAAGATCAGGGCCACCATGACACCCAGCAGGATGAATAAGAGCAGGGTGAACAGGCCGGGATGCAAGAATAGCAGAAAGGCTCCCAGTCCGAAGAGCGCGTCGCCCCAACCGGAGGGATCGGTGGCCGAAATGCACGCGTGCAACAGGGCGTAGCGCGGCATGCCCAGGTACGCGTCCAGGCCGCCATTGATAATCAGGGCGGCCAGGCGCGGCGCGTTGCCAAAAATCGCCGCTCCTATGCCAAAGCCAAAGGCCGCGACTGACCACAGCACTACCACGTCGGTCTGCTGCCAGCCATTGACCAGCGGAAACTGCTGGAAGTAGCTCCACCAGAAGAACAGCCACAGGCAGTCGTTCCCCAATAACAGCAAAATCTGCGTCCAGAAGGAGACGCGATACTCCATCGCCGCCTGCAAATTGGCGACAAAGTACGCGCCCATAAAACGCAATGTACTGCCACAGGCTCGGAGAATCCTCATGATGTTACCCTCCATTGATGCTGACCCGCCGGGTCGCAAAGGTATACAAGACCGCCAGAATGAGTCCAGCTACGCCCAACGTTATCATCTGCTGCACTACCAACCCAATAAAGCGCGCGGCCTCAAAATGGATGAGCGTGCGCGCGGGACCGTACAGGATGGTGCTGAACGGCAGAGCCTGCGCGATACTGCGCAAAGGCTGCGGAAAAACCTCGATGGGCGCGAGCACGCCACCCAGCACGAGCGCGAGACGGCTGAAGAGAAACGAGAATGGCTGTGTATTCTCGGTCCAGAAAGCCAGCAGCCCAATGGAAAAGTAGCAGACAAACTCGATGCTGATCGCCAGGAACACCGCCAGCGGCCACGCGGCTACGCCCTGCCAGGTGAAGTGCGGCGGTCCCACAAAGACCAGCGCCACGCTAAACGCGATGATCGCGTTCAATACCAACCGCACCAGCCGCTCGCCCAGGTAGTGCGCGTAATTGTAGAGGATGTAGCTACAGGGTCGTCCCAGCAGATAGGCCAGTTCGCCGCTACGCACCTCCTGGTCGATACGCCTGGTCAGCGCGGGCATCGAGGTCGCGATAATCTCGGCAGCAGCCACATACCAGACCATATCGCTGACGGTGAAGCCCGGCAAGAGCGAGCCATGTTGCGCGAACGTGGTCTTCCATAACTGACCAATAATAAAGATCAGCACAATCAAGAACAGGGCGCGGAAGATGACTTCCATAATATAGGCTAGATTGCTGGCCGCGCTGACACGCACCACGGCCAGGTATTTGATACAGGCAATGCGCAAATTGTCCCGCAGCCCGCGTTGCCTGGCCCGTTCACGCTCTTGTAACAGGATACTCATCGTGTACTCCTCATTCTAACTATACTCGAATATATGCAATATTCCAGTTCTTTTCTGTGATTGTAAAAAATATAAATTTACATATCAATTAAAAGATGAAAATACCTTTATACTAAACTTTGCTCGTATATCTTACAATAATTATTTTCGCTTGAATACCAAAAGTACTACTGGAAATATGGTAAGGATGCCTTAACCATTATAGTGTAGTAAATGAGCATTGCTGCTTGAAAGCGAACATCCAAAGGAGGGCATATGCACGGATTAATTTTTATGACCTGGGAAAAATACCTGGCTGAACGTTTCGGCTCCCCCTTTCTTCAGACCTATCGCGATCATATTGGAGAACCAATATCTGCTCTCCCACTTGCGAATCGTATCTATGATGATGCGGCTCTTCTAGCAGGCGTGGGCGCTGCTAGTAATCTCTCACATCTTTCCGCGGAGATATTGCTGCGAGAATATGGCCGTTATTTTATTCTCAATGGCCTAACCGGGCATCTGTGCTCCTATATTCTCTCAAACGTGTCGAGTGGCCGCGATCTTCTGCTGACTATGCGCGATGCTCACGCGCGTTTGCGCCGTACCCTCGAAGGTATGCAACCTCCGCTTTTTGAATATCTCTCCACATCTCCACATGAAGTCACGCTCCTCTATGATAGCCCCCGTCAACTCTGCACTGTCCTTTTCGGCGCGATTGAAGGGGCGGCTCAGCGCTATGGAGAAACAGTCCACATTGAAGAACAGAGCTGTATGAAACAGGGAGCAGCCTCCTGCCGGATCAAGGCTAGCTTTTTCCCTCCTCAAACTGATCCAACGCGCTATACCACCCCTATAAATCCAGCCAGCCGGGAAGAACGTATGACTTTACTCAAGCAAATCTGGGCAGTTCTTCCCGAAGCGGGAACGGTTGACGGACTCACTCTGGGCACTCTCCAAGCATACCTGAAGCGCTACTCACAGGTGCAAACACCTCAACTTCGGCCTGCACTCCTCCTGGAAGCACTTCAACAGTTGCAATTTGCTGGCTATGTGATCAGCACTGCCACCCAGCCGAACGATGATTTTATGCAACGGCGTTACTGGCGCATACATCGACATTTATAATGAAAGCATCGATTGGTAAGCAAGGAGCGTTATCGGAACAATGAATGATCGCTGCACCTCCCTCTTTTATAAACGCGCTTCTTCTCTTTGTTCAGGCTGCTCGTCGGCAAACACTTTAGGGTCTGCTCGCTCGGCCTGACGGTACATCATGGCAATGATCTCCTCCATTGATGGGTCGGAGATGGTCATATCCAGCACATGCCCATGCTGCATGACCGCCGCGATAACCGGCTCCAGGGGAGCGCGCGCGGTGTCGATCTCCAGTTTCAGGCCGTGCCCGCTGCTCTTTTGCACCTTGATGCCCACATTTTCTACTATCTCTTCGTGCAACGAGCCTGGCAACTGAATACTCAAACGCTGTTCGCCGCTCGCTGGATCTGTCCTGACCAGTCCGGCAGCTTGACCTTCCAGCAGCAAATCGACGGTCTTCACGCGCAGATAGTCGCGTTTGAGCCGGGCCACGGGCGCATCCAGCATGATCTCACCGTGGTTGATAACGATGGCGCGCTTACAAACCTGCTCGATATCGCCCGCGTCATGGCTGGTTAAAAAGACGGTCAGGCCCTCCTCGGCGTTCAGGTGTCCGATCAGGTCGCGGATGCGCTGTTTGGCGATGACATCCAGCCCGATGGTTGGCTCATCCAGAAAGACCACCGAGGGCTTGTGGAGCAGGGCCGCCGCCAGTTCGCAGCGCATGCGCTCCCCCAGGCTTAGCTTACGCGCGGGTGTGCGCATATGCTCGGCAATCTCAAAGACCTCGACCAGGAAGTCCCGGCGGTTGAGATACTCATGCCAGTCCAGCTCATAAATGCGCGCCAGCAAGTTAAAGGTATCCTGCGGCGGCAGGTGATACCAGAGCTGTGACTTCTGGCCATACACGCTGGCTATATGAAAGGCCAGACGGCGTCGCTCCTGCCAGGGCACCAGACCCAGCACGCTGGCCCGACCGCCGTTGGGATAGAGTATGCCGGTCAACATTTTTATGGTCGTGCTCTTGCCCGCTCCATTTGGCCCGATAAAGGCCAGCACCTCGCCAGCCTCCAGGCTGAAGCTGGTGGGCTTGACGGCCTGGCGCTCGCGATATTTCGGCGCGACAAATGAACTCAGGCTCCCTCGCAAGCCAGACGCGCGCTCCCGCGTTTTGAAAGTTTTGGTTAATCCTTCCACCTCGATGATCGACATGCTTCTCTCCTCTTTATGCTGTCAACTACACACCTGCCTGCTGATTCCGCGAACTGGCCAGAGCTGGTGCTGCACCCGTCTCCTCGAAACGCGGGAAAAGCACCTCGCTCGCACCAAGCGTCCCTAACGGCACAGCACCCCAGACACCTTCGCTCTCCCACACGCCGTCCCTGACCGCTGCCAGCCCCAACTGGCCTAAGATCTTCGCGCTGGCTGTGGGAATAAACGGCGCGAGATAGAGGGCCAGCAAACGGAGCGCCTCAGCCGCTGAAAAGAGCACGGTGTCCAGGCTCGCGCTCTTTTCGTCCTGGCGAGCCAGCTTCCACGGCGCGCTCTGCTCCAGGTACTGGTTGGTTCGCTTGACCAGGCTCCAGATACTCTCAAGCGCGCGCCCGATCTCCCAGTTCTCCAGAGCCTTCTCCATCCCCTGACGCGCCTCACCCGCCACCTGTTGAAGTTCCTGCCCCAGCTCGTCCGCTACGCCCGGCAGCGGAATCTTCCCTGCCCGGTAGAGCCTGACCATGCTCACCACGCGGTTGAGCAGGTTGCCCAGATCCTTCGCTAGCTCATCATTGTAACGCTGGATCAGCGCGGCCCGGTTGAAATCGCCATCAGTACCAAAGGCCAGGCTACGCAGCGCGTAGTAGCGCACCGCATCCACACCAAACTCGTCCACCAGCGCGACAGGCGAGATCACATTACCCAGGGTTTTCGAGAGCTTTTTGCCTTTGAGCGTAATAAAGCCATGTACCGCAACCTGCTTCGGCAGCGGCAGATCCGCCGACATTAGCATGGCTGGCCAGTAGAGACAGTGAAAACGTGTAATGTCCTTACCGATCACATGAGCGTCCGCTGGCCAGTAGCGGGCGAACAGCTCTGTATTATCGGGAAAACCTACCGCGGTGAGGTAGTTGGTCAGCGCGTCGAACCAGACGTAGAGCACCTGCTCAGGGTCGCCTGGCACCGGCACACCCCAGACCGGGCGCTGCGGGTTGACCCTGCGCGAAATGGCGAAGTCGCGCAACCCCTGCTTGAAGAGGCCCATCAGGTCGGCCAGGCGGGACGGCGGCTCGACAAAACGCGGGTGCGTGGCGATATAGGCCAGCAACTGCTCGCTATAGCGCGTCAGGGCGAAGAAGTAGTTCTCCTCCTCGACCCATTCAAGGGTAATCGTTGGATGCTCAGGACACTTCCCCGCAACGAGATCCTCGTCGCGATAGAAATTGTTGCAGTTGGGACAGTACCAGCCAGAGTAAATGGCCTTATAGATATCCCCACGCTGCTGGGCGCGCCTGAACATCTCCTGGGCCGCGCGAAAATGCACCGCCTCTGTTGTGCGTATCCAGCGGTCATAGGAGATATCCAGTTTCTGCCAGGCTTGCCTGAACGCCTCGTCCATGAGATCAACCCAGACGCGTAGATCCATCTGGCGCGCCTCAGCAGCTTTGACCACATGTTGACTATTCTCATCCAGACCCGTGCTAAAGTACGTGTTATAGCCCTGCAAACGCCGATAGCGCGCAAGAGCGTCCGCCGCGATCTTCTCCAGGGCATGCCCGATATGCGGCTCAGCATTAGGGTAGTCGATGGCTGTGGTAATGTAGTACCGTTGGCCAGCACACTTCTCCTCATGGTTCTGTTCCATACTCTCCCTCTCAGTTCTCTCAATATTCGCATAAGAAAAGGGTGCAGGTTCATCGCCTGCACCCTCTGTATCTTGCACTGTATGCTTTTGCGTTCTACGATTTTCCTGATCGTGACGCTCGCAGAGGACGGCGACTATCTCCACGCTGCCCAATAGGCATGTGGGTTGGAAGCATGCACATAGGCATAAAACCGTTAGAAATGCTCTGCTGTTGTGCCGTCATAAAGACAAACCTCTGCTATGTTGACTGCTCACCTAAAAATGGTTGCTCCGAGCAGGCTATGTTGGATACGATTTGTTTCTGCTATGAATATACCTGCCCAGATTATATTTTGCAAGTGGGTTGAACACTTTAGTACGATTACCCATTGGCCGAATCGACACAGTATCCTCTCGATTATCGGCAATGCTCAAGAGATCCTGCAGTTCGTTGTAGGCGTAGAGCAGCGGCACGTCATCGTAGGCCACCTGGCGCGGGCGAACGTGAATAGCCAGTTCGCCAAAGCTGATCTGCCAGAATTTCGGCGAGACGCGCTGCACCAGGCCGCGCCGCTCGACATAGGCGAGGTACTGACGCACACGCCTGGTGGCTCCCGCAAGTGTAAGCAACTGTGGGTCCACCTGCCGACCCGCGTCCACCAGCTCGCGCGCCTGCTGGTGGACGACCTGCGCGAGATCATCAAGCGTAAACTTCGGGGATGCCGCACGCTGACGATTCAGCAAGAAACCACTGGCCAATTGTGTGCAGGTAAAATGCGCGTGCAGCAACCAGGCGCGCCGCAACTGCGCATCCAGTTCGTCCTGAGGCAGTTGCCCAACATGCTCCAGAGCGGGCGCGAAATCGGCAAAGATGCGCCGCCGCCCACAGGTCATAAAATCATAGGTCAATGATATCGGCACCACGCGCAGGTCAGGCGGGGCCGCGCGCACAATACGATGAAACCCGGCGTGCATGGAACTGATATGACCGTCGGGCGAGAGCTGGCCTTCGGGTGAGCCAAAGAACGTGCCACCTTGCCAGAGGCAGCGAGAAACGTCGGCCAGATGGGTGTGAATACGCTCGATCACACGGCGTTCAATAGCTCGGCGCCCGGACCCGTGCAGCAGCTCCGGGCCATAAAACCCTTGCAGTGCGTGATGATAACGCCAGGCGAGCAGCCGTGAGAGAGGGAACTGGCTCACCTGCTCAAGTGACAGATGAGCCGCTTGCGCGAAGTCCCGCAAAAAGGCTGGGGCGAGGATGCTGGCTGCTGGTACGTCGCCCTCACATTGCAGCACCTCGCGCACCCACTCTTCCGCCGGTCGTAGCAGGCCCTCGCTGGGGTAGACACCGAGCCAGCGCAGCACCGGCCCCAGCGCAAGTGGCCGCAACGCGCGCGCCAGCCAGGATGGGCGCGCGACCATCCGCGCCAGGAAACCTCTGGTGAAAGCATCGCCCCGCAGCGCGAAATACACCACGCTGCTCAGCGCCTTCCAGCCCCGATGAAAAATAATCGTTGGAACGAGAATAAAGGGGTCGATATCGCGTCTATGCGTCATGCCCAGGTAGGTACGCGGTAAACCTCGATCAAAGGCCACACCGGAAATCTTGAGCGAAGCGCCTGCACGAATAGATAACCAGAAGGCGCTGGCAATAATAGCGCGACAGAGGAGTATCAGGAGCGCTTGCAGTTTTTTCATGTGCCAAACTCGTTTTCACAGGAGTAGAAAGATCGCGTCAGAATTCAATGGAGTCAGAAAGACAACCGTCCTCTGTATTATAGCGCACAGACAAAAAGAATTCGGTTACATGCGTGGCGCTGGATACCCCAGCGCAAAGCTTGCGGATAACTCGTGCTGCCAGCCGTGATGCTGCCTCAATAGTTTCCCGCAATGGGTACACTATGCTATTTAGATAACCTCAAGTGCTCTGCCAATCTGATACAATAGAAGAGAGAAGGCTTTCAAATTGAGATCTCCCCGGCTGGAAAAGTGCGGGGGTTCAAGCCCGATTTCTGTAAAGGATCATCATGCAAAGTTTACAATCTATTCTCGCAAGCCAACCGCTGGGGCTGGTCTTTGACATCGACGGAACGCTCAGTCCTATCGCACCTACCCCCGATGCGGCCCGACTCTATCCTGGCGTGGCCGAGTTGTTGGAGCAGGCCCGCAGGCACGCGCATATTGCGATCATCACCGGGCGCGAGATCGAGGATGGCGCGGCTATGGTCAATATCGACGGACTCACCTACATCGGTATACACGGCGTGGAGTTGTGCGACGGGTTGCCGGAAACCCACCCGGTGTACATCAGCGCTGAAGCCCTGCCTTTCCTTGAGCCGAGCCAGCACTTATTCGACCTGGCCGAGCAAAAGTTTGCTGACTATCCAGGCGTGATGGTCGAACGAAAACGCCTGGGCGGGAGCGTCCACTATCGCCTAGCACGCAATCCAGAGCAGGTGCGCAAACTCATCATCGAGACCCTGCGCGAACCTGCTCACGCACACAACTTTCGTTTGACTAGAGGCAAGCGAGTCGTCGATATCAAACCCATCTTTAAAATCAATAAGGGACAGGCGCTGAAAAACTTTGTCGAGCGCTACGATCTCGCGGGCGTGCTCTTCGCGGGCGACGACCGCACCGATCTGGATGCCGCTCTGGAGATTGAACGTTTGCGCCAGCAGGGGTGCCGCGCCGCTACCATCGTTGTGCAAGCAGCCGATACACTCCCGGAGTTACTGGAGCACGCAGATCACGTGGTTCAGGGCGTGGATGGCATGGCCCGCCTCCTGCACGAAATCGTTGAATTCTTGCAGGCCAGAGCGACAACTTCATCGAGATGAGCACATCGCTCCATTCGCATTCTGAACGCACAACAAACTGTTCTCTGAGTCATTGCGGAATAATAAGCAGAAATATATTCTCTGCTCAAAAAAAGGAGATGGTTCCCTTTATGTATTTGGGAACCATCTCCTCTCACCGGGATGCGTATGCAAGCTGATTGACTAAGCAAGCGTTTCAATAGTCTTCAACGCATCAGTCGCGTGTTGGGTCGCGCTTGGCAGGTCAGCGAAGACGCTCTTGACCACACCCTGCTTATCGATCACATACGTCACACGACTCGCGAATTGGCCGTCCATGATCGATGGCACGCCATACAAATCTCTGACTTCTCCCTTTGTATCGCTCAAGAGGATAAAGGGTAAGGAGTGCTGAGAGGCAAATTGCTGATGCGATTCGGTGGTATCTGTGCTAATGCCTACCACCTCTGCACCGGCCTTTTTGAAGACCTCGTAGCTGTCGCGGAATTCACACGCCTCAGCTGTGCAACCACCGGTATTATCTTTTGGGTAAAAGTATAAAACAATTGACTTCCCGCGTAGAGCATGCAGATTGAACGTTTCACCCGCCTTCTGGGTGGGAAGGGTAAAATCGGGTGCTGTATCACCAGTCTGCACAGGTTTTGTGTGTTGACTCATAGAAATATCCTTTCTGCTTCCGCTAAAAACATGCCTGATATTCAATTGTACGCAATTCAATATCAATCAATGTTATAGCACCCCAAATTGCTAACGTCAAGGATGGTTCTGGCAAAAAATGTTTGCCAGGGGAAAGAGACGGGCAAAGGATACAATCGGGGTCATTTGTTGTAGCAGACTGGTTCGTACTATAATAGAGAGAGATTCTGGTTAAAGGAGATATCTTTAATATCATGGATGAGTTTCAAGCGCCACCACGAGCCGCGCAGGTCGCTCAGGATGAGTTGCTCTACTTTTGGGCGCTGGGTGACCTGCATTACTTTGCCCATCCCGCCTGGCAGGCATTGCATACGCCGCGCATGGGCCTGATGTTTCACGATCTGCATCAACTCTGGGCGCAAGAAGGCGCGCCCGCTTTTTGTATCTCACCAGGCGATGTGATTGAGAAGTCCGGCCCCGCGCATTATCAGTTCGCGCGCCAGGAATTGAGCCGCAACCTGGGTACGGTGCCTTTTTATCCCGGCCTGGGCAACCACGAGATGTTGACAGCCAGCCAGGAGAGTGAGGCGGAGTTGCTGGATGATTTTACGATCTTCTGGGAAAAGCCGCCGCGCTACTACTGGGTCGCGGGCGAGGTGCTGTGCATCATGCTGGACGTGGTTGGCTATCCTGAGCCGGTGCTGACCCACGAGTCGCTGGCGTTCCTGGAGACCGCGCTGGCCAAGCATCCCCAACATATGGCCATTGTTTTCGCGCACTGCCCGCTCTACGGGACCGTGCTGGATCGCGATGCGCAACGCGAGCTGGATTACCACTCGTTGCAGCCGTTTTTTTATCTGGAGAATTCCGCCGAGGTACGGGCAATTCTGGCCCGTTACGCCAACGCCTGCCTCTACATATGCGGACATACCCATTCCGGCTGGCAGGCTCCCAACCTGGTCTTCACCGAGCGCCTGGGTGGACACCCGCTGACCTCGGTCAATCTCCTCTCACCCTGGTACACCGGCAAGCATCGCGGTATCGAGTGGCTTGATAATGCGCAGACGTGCAGGTATCGTCCTGACGAGCCTGATCTGGTAGTCTCGCTGGCTGTGCATGTCTATCGTGACCATGTGCAATTGCGCCTGCGTGACCATCGCGCTGGAAACTGGCTGGCCGAATGGAGCGTACCGACGCACTAAATGGCGCGGAGAGCTTTGCTAGCGTTGCCTTATACTGAGAGTGAGATGTGTTATAAAAAGGTTGAGTTAGGCAGACCGCTAGAATAGCAGAAAGAGAGTGAAGAGATGTTACGTGTATTAGGACAGCAATTGCTTTCAGGCATTTTTATAAAGGGCGGCGCAGACGCGTTTCTGCAACCAGGTGGACGCGTGCGCACCGTTGCCGAATCGGGTTTGCCAAATCCGCAAACTGCGGTAGAATTAAATGGTGTGGCTATGGTGGTAGGAGGTGCGATGCTGGCATTGGATATAGCCCCGAAACTGGCAACAGTGATGCTGATTGGCAGCCTGGTACCCACCACCCTCGTTGGGCATGCCTTCTGGAAGGAGGCCAACGAGGCGGTGCGCAAGGCTCAATTCACCCAATTTTTAAAAAATCTGGGTCTCATGGGAGGACTGCTGGTCCTTCTTGTTGAGAAAGAGGAGAAACGTGAGCGACGATATTCAAAACAAAGTAGCTATGGTGATTATGGCTCATCCCGATGATGCGGAATTTAGCACCGCTGGAACTGTGGCGAAGTGGGTACGCGAGGGTTGGGAAGTCTATTACGTTGTGTGTACCGAGGCGGGCAGCGGCGGCCCCGACGAAGCTACCGACGTTGGACCAGAGGCGCGCCGCAAGATTAGCGAGACGCGCCAGGCGGAACAGCGAGCCGCGGGCAAGGTGCTTGGCCTGAAAGATGTGATTTTCCTGAACTATCAGGATGGCGAGTTGCAGCCCACGCTGGCCTTCCGCCGGGACATTGTGCGCCTGTTACGCACGTATAAACCCTATCGCGTGGTGTGCCAGTCGCCGGAGCGCACCTGGGAACCACAGATGTATATTGGGCGCTACCACCCTGACCATCGGGCATGCGGCGAAGGGGTGATCTCGGCCCTCTATCCCGCCTCGCAAAACCCCTGGGACTTCCCGGAGTTGCTGGCCGAAGGGCTGGTGCCACACAAAGTGAAGGAGTTGTACGTCGTAGGCGCGCCCGTCGTGAACCACTGGGTCGATATTTCAGAGACACTGGAGATCAAGATTGAGGCGCTGATGGCCCACGCCAGCCAGTTTGTTGGCCATGCCGACGAGGTGGCCAAACGTGTCCGCGAACGCCACGCCGAAAGTGGCCAGAAATACGGCGTGCCTGCGGTTGAAGAGTTCCACCTCTCAGAAAACCGTTAGTCACTCCTCATATCCTGATGGTGAGGCGCATATTTCTGCGCCTCACTATCTCTGCTTTTTGAGTGAGCAATTTCGCCCGATTTTTCATGAATTCCCCCTTGCAGCGACGCAAAAGATGTGCCATACTGTGAACCAGAAGACCTTCGGGGCAGGGTGAGCACAAGCGTGCAATTCCCGACCGGCGGTATGGCGTCTCTATGGGTTAGATGCGCCGAGCCCGCAAGTCCCAGTCGTGCTGGAAACACTACGCCTGGCGACAGATTCGGTGTGAAGCCGAGGCCGACGGTTAGAGTCCGGATGGGAGAAGGTTTACGTAGAGATACGAAGCACACCACAGCCTGTGCTGCCGGTTCAAGCTGTTACGTCAGAGATCACGCTTCCTCTGATGGAACTGTCAGGCGTAACGGCCAGCACTGCACACAATGGTGGGATCGCCGGACATGACGCCCGGTTCCCCACCAACAAAGAACAGCTGTGTTCGTTGTGCCATTTCGTATCGATATCGGTGTATCTCCCTCGCCAATCCCCCCAGAAGTTGAGACAGTTGTTCAACATGCCCATATGCTATGAACTGCTGTAAAAGCTTTCATTTGAGGGATAACTTAATGAGTGCAACATTGCTTCGCGAGAAAACGCAAAGGGCCGCTGCATCTGCACCTGTCAGCAGTTCATCGCCCGCGTCTCGCACGCGCGCGCGCGCGTCGGTTCAGAGAACGGCGCGTCTGCTCACTATTCTGCCGCCTCTGCTGCTGGGCCTGGTGTTTCTGGGTAGCTGGTATATCAGCACAGCCAGGGGACTGGTGCCGAGCTACGAACTGCCCTCCCCGGCTGCTACCTGGAGCGCGCTGTGGGACGGCCTGACATCGGGCCTGCTCCTGAACATGGCCTGGGTCACACTCCAGGAGAGCCTGGGCGGTTTCCTGCTGGCAGTATTGATCGCGCTGCCTATCGGCTATAGCCTGACGAAATGGCGGCTCTTTGCCATCACCGTGCAACCCTACCTGGCGGCAGGTCAGGCCATTCCAGCCATCGTGATCGCGCCATTTCTGGTATTCTGGATGGGCTATAGTATCGAGCGTATGCTGGTGCTCTGTATGCTGGTGGTGTTCTTCCCGATGGTTGTGACCACGGCGCTGGGCTTCTCAACCATCGAGCCATCCATGCGCGAGGCGGCACAGGTAGAGGGAGCTGGCTTCTGGCCAATGCTGAAGCGCATCGAGTTTCCCCTGGCGCTGCCTGCGATTATGGCTGCGGTGCGTACCGGCTTAACCCTCTCGATTATCGGCGCGCTGGTCGGTGAGTTTGTCACGAACGCCGATCATGGCCTGGGCGCGCTGGTGCAAATCGCGGAGAACCAGTACAATGTCGCGCTGATGTTCGCCACGGTGATCGTGCTGGCGGTGCTGGCCGCGCTCTTCTATGGAATCGCCTGGGGCCTGACACGCCTGTCCGAGTCTATCTCGATGTAATCTAACCGTATATTCTCATGTTTTCATACCTGAATCTGAATGGAGTAAAAAAACGGATGCAGATGCGTCAACGTACACCTTTTTCCCTGGTTGGGCTTTCTCTGGCCATCCTGCTTAGCATGTTGCTGGCGGCCTGTGGCAATACCAACGCTGCCTCAACCCAGACTGGCGGGGGCAACACCCCGCTCACCAATGTGAGCATCGGCCTGGGCTATATCCCGGATATCCAGTTTGCCCCGTTCTATGTGGCGCTGGACAAGGGCTATTATAAAGCGGCGGGCCTGAATGTCACTCTGAATCATGGCATCGTGACCGACCTGTTTGGCGAGATGATGTCCAACAAAGATACCTTTGTCTTCGCAACTGGCGACGAGACGTTAGTTGCGCGCAGCAAAAACCTGCCCGTGGTGGATGTCTCGACGCTCTACCAGCGCTACCCGGTCAGCCTGATTGTTCCCGCGAACTCTCCGATCAAGAGCGTGGCCGACCTCCGGGGACACACTATCGGCGAGCCTGGTCCCTTTGGCTCGACACATATCGGCCTGCTGGCCCTGCTGCACCGAGCCGGCCTGAGCACCAACGATGTCAAATTGCAGTCGATTGGCTTCACGCAGGTCAGCGCGCTGAAACAGGGACGCGTCGATGCCGTGGTCGGCTATACTAATAACGAGCCGCTGCAACTGCGCCGCCTGGGCATGAATGTGCGCACCTTTGAGGTCTCGGACTACCAGCCGCTCATCTCCAACGGTATCATCACAACCGAGAACACGCTGCACAACCAGGGCAAGAACGTCGTGCAGCCCTTTGTACAGGCCACGCTCAAGGGTCTGCAGGAAGTCATAAACAATCCAGCCGAGGCGCTGCAACTGAGTAAAACCGAGATCCCCGGCATGAACGCCAGCACGTCTATGGATGAATTGCAGGCGACCATTCCCATCTGGAAAGGCAACGGGCAGCACCCGCTGGGCTACAACGATAGCGCAACCTGGAAGGCTATGGCGCAATTTCTGGCTGGTCAACAACTGATCCCTGCTGATATGGACGTAAACAAGGCGTTCGCCAGCGCGTAGCAAACGCTCGATGAGCATGTTGCTCTACAAAACGTGCAGACAGAGAGAAAACGCGGCAGGCTATGCTACCGCGTTTTCTCTCTCTCGTTTCGTTCTATCACCCTATTTCAGTGCCAGCATCCGTTCCAACGCCACCCGCGCCCAATAGACCGTCTGCTCATCTACTTTGACCTGGTTGATGACCTCGCCCTTGACCAGTCCTTCCAGCACCCAGGCCAGGTATGCCGGGTGAATGCGGTACATGGTCGAGCAGGGGCAGACGATGGGGTCGAGACAGAAGATGAGCTGCTCAGGATGCTCCAGTGCCAGGCGCCGCACAAGGTTGATCTCGGTGGCGATAGCCCACTGACTGCCCGGCGGCGCTTTCTCGACCTGCTCAATAATGTATTCGGTTGAGCCGTAGAGGTCGGCGGCGGCCACGACTTCCTGGCGGCATTCGGGATGGACCAGGATTTTGATGCCGGGATATTCGGCACGCGCTTTTTCAATTTGTTGCAGATTGAAGCGCATATGCGTGGTGCAATAACCCTTCCAGAGGATGATCTGCGCGCGCGCAATCTCTTCATCAGCGGTATCTGAGGCCAGCGGATCCTTGGGGTTCCAGACAAACATATGCTCGGCAGGAATGCCATAGGCCAGCGCCGTGTTGCGCCCCAGATGCTCGTCCGGGAAGAAGAGCACGCGTTGCCCCTGGCTAAAGGCCCACTGCATGACCTTTGGCGCGTTGGACGAGGTGCAGACAACGCCCCCATGCCGTCCACAAAAGGCTTTGAGGTTGGCCGCCGAGTTCATATACGTGACGGGGATGATCCCGGCGTCCTCACCCAATTGGTCCAGGAGCATTTCCCAGCATTCTTCGACCTCGGCGATATTGGCCATGTCAGCCATCGAACAGCCAGCGGCGGGATTGGGCAGAATGACCTGCTGATGCGGCCCGCTGAGTACATCGGCGCTTTCGGCCATAAAGTGAACCCCACAGAAGACGATGTAATCGGCTTCGGGACGGGCCGCGGCATTTTGCGCGAGCTTAAACGAGTCGCCACGATAATCGGCGTATTTGATGATCTCGTCGCGCTGATAGTGGTGGCCCAGGATGACCAGGCGCTGACCCAGCTCGGCCCGCGCCGCCTGGATGCGCCGATCCAATTCTTCCCCATCCATCTCCGCGTACAACTGCGGAATCGTATCCACACGCGACGTATGGCTCTGACGCGCGCGCGAAGTGGATGAGAGCAATGGTAGAATGCGCTCCTCTTTGCTGGACGCGCATATCGCTTGAATAGCCATAATACATTCTCCTAATTATGCTGCAAACTCTAGCGAGATATCGAAGTTGGGGGCGGAATGGGTCAACGCGCCCAACGAGATGAAATCGACGCCAGTGGCAGCGACTGCCGCGAGTTTGCTGGTATCTGTGCCGATGCTGCCAGAGGCTTCCAACAGCACTCTGGGATCAGCCTTGCGCGCGAGCTTCACGGCACTGCCCATCATCTCAATGCTCATATTGTCGAGCAGGATCACGTCAGCACCGGCCTGCACCGCCAGGTCAACCTCGGCCAGCGTCTCGCACTCACACTCGATTTTGAGCAGGTGGGGTGCCTGACGGCGCGCCGCCTGGATAGCCTGAGTGATGCCCCCGGCGGCTTTGATATGGTTGTCTTTAATCAACACACCATCGTTCAGGCCAAAACGGTGGTTCTGACCCCCGCCCAGGCGCACTGCCTCTTTCTCCAGAGCGCGCAGGCCGGGCGTGGTTTTGCGTGTATCCAGGATGCGCGTGTGCGTTCCCTCCAGGGCGCGTACACATTGCGCGGTGAGCGTGGCGATGCCCGCGAGCCGCCCCAGAAAGTTCAGCGCCACCCGTTCGGCGCTCAAGAGCGAACGCGCCGACCCGCTCAGATGCATAAGCTCCTGGACAGCCTGGACAGCCGCGCCGTCCTCTACCAGCAACTCGACGTTGATCTGTGGATCGAGAAGCTGAAAAGTTTCTGCCGCAACGCTCAAGCCGGAGATAACGCCCGCCTGGCGCGTCACGATCACGCCGCTCGCCTGCTGTTCGGCTGGCACGGTGCTCAGGGTGGTAATATCAGCCTCAGCCCCATCTTCTACAAGAGCCTGCAGAATCAGGGTATGCAAGCTATTACGCATGGATCGTCACCTCCTGGAGTTGCTGCGACGCCCCATCCAGGGCGACTGCGGGCAGGAACATATAGTGGGTCCGAGCAAGCTTTTCATCGCTGGTAGGATAGTCGCCGCGCCAATGACTACCACGGCTCTCGCGGCGCTGTAAGGCGGCGGCAATCACCAGTTCCGCGGACTTGAACATATTCGCGGTCTCACGCCAGGCGGTCCGTTCTAAGGGCTGCGGCGCGAGCACTGGCGCGCTGCGCAAAAGTTCCTGGCGCAACGCGTGCAACTGACGACGCGCCTCCAGCAAACCCGTCTGGTCGCGGCGCAGGGAGACATACTGCCACATGAGCTGGCGGACACGACGCCGGGCCTGGGCAATCTGTTGCGCATCGGGCTGCGCCTGTAACAGATCGGTATCGTAGCGCACATCATCGTAGACCGGCACCGCGCAGGCGACGCGGCCCGCGGGCAGTTCGCTTTCACTGACGGGGTTGACGAGTCCATCAGCCAGGCGCAGACCGAAGACCAGGCCCTCCAACAATGAATTGCTGGCCAGGCGGTTCGCGCCATGCACGCCGGTGCAGGCCACCTCACCCACCGCGTACAGGCCGGGCAACGTAGTGCGCCCACGCGTATCGGTATGGACGCCGCCCATACAGTAATGGGCCGCCGGCGCCACGGGCAGCAGGTCACGGGCAAGGTCGAGGCCATGTTGACGACAGAGCGCGGAAATGGTGGGGAAACGCTCGTACATACGCTCGGCATCCAGGTGGCGCAGGTCCAGGTATTGATGATCGGTCCCCTCCGCCAGCATCTCGCTGAGAATAGCGCGGGCCACCACATCACGCGGGGCCAGCTCAGCCAGTTCGTGGTAGCGCGGCATGAAACGCTCGCCAGCGTGGTTGCAAAGATACGCTCCTTCACCTCGCACCGCCTCGGAGATCAGGTGCGAGGCGCCATTCACCGCCAGCACCGTGGGATGAAATTGCATAAATTCCAGGTCGGTCAGGGCCGCACCCGCGCGCCAGGCCAGAGCCAGGCCATCAGCAGTCGCCCCGGCTGGATTCGAGGTGTGCAGCCAGAGGCCGCCCGCCCCGCCATTCGCCAGCACCGTCGCGGACGTGTAGACGGTAAAGGCCCGGCCAGTACGATCTATGGCCTCCAACCCCACGCACGCGCCACTCTCAACCAGCAAACGCTGCACAAAGGTCTCAGCGTAGATATCGATATGTGGATATTGTTTGGAGGCAGTGACCAGGGCGCGCTCGATCTCGGCACCGGTAGCGTCCCCGCCAGCGTGCAGAATGCGCCAGCGGCTATGCGCGGCCTCGCGGCCCAGGAGCAGCCCATCAGAGGTCGCGTGCGGGTCGCCGGGTCGAGCATGATCGAATTGTACGCCCAGCCCGATCAACCAGCGCACAGCAGCCGGCGCTTCCTCGGTCAGAATGCGCGCCGCCTGGGTATCGCACAGGCCCGCGCCCGCGGCCAATGTATCTTGCAGATGGAGTTCAGGGCTATCGTCGGCACCCAGAGCTACGGTCAGACCACCCTGGGCATAGCGCGTATTGCTCTCGCCCAACTGGCCCTTTGTCATCAATGCCACCCGCAGATGCGTAGGCAGACGCAGGGCCACCGAAAGACCAGCAATGCCGCCGCCAACAATTACCACATCGTAGTGCTGGCTATCTTCCATCGATTTATTCCCTCCTCAACTTAGTGTCATTTTTACACCAAGTCTATAGCTAAAAAAGAAAAGGTGTTTTTCTTACACTAACCTTTCAGAGAAGTATACCTGATCTCGCGCAAAAAAACAAGTGTAACAATGACACTTTCTGAAGAGAGCAGCCAAACTCAATAGAGCAATAGACACGGGTTGTGGTATGATGGAGGCAATTCACAGGAGGAGGAAAATCATGGATTTTTCATTACGTTTAGACACATTGGGCATGTTGGAGGTGCGCTATTTACGGGGAAGAGAGCGGTATCGTGACTGGCCTCCTTTTCTCATGCTTGCAGCCTCCCGGCAAGCGCGGATTCTCGCCTATCTCAGTCGCGAGGCGGTTGAAGAGCTGCATCAGCAAATTCTGGCTGTGGAAGAGGCGGCGGGCTTAGCTGGTGAGGAAGACGACGACGACGACGACGAGGATGAGGACAATGATTCTGAGGAGGGTGGTGAGAATACAAAGGCCACAAACAAAGACACAGAGAGCGCAGGCAGTGGCCTCTCGCCGGCTTTTGCCCAGGCATTGGAGAAACTCAACGACCTGGCGCGCCAGCGTCTCCCCGATGGCAGTAACCCGGTGAGCGAGGAATTGGCAGCGTTGCGTGACATCACCCACGAAGATGAGGATGAGGACGCGCTTGAGCAGTTACAGGACGCATTTGTGCAGATGATGGAGGTGGTACGCGAGCTAGCGGAAGAACTCTCGACCGACGCGCTCAAATTGACGGGGCGGCTGCGCTGTGCGCGCACCGAAGTCTTTTTCACCCAGGCCGAGGCCAGCGTGGCAGATGAGGACGAGGAGGAAGAAGAGGGCGACGAGGGTGCTGAGAATGGGCAGATTACGCTGGCCCTGATCCTGCGCCTCTACGAAGAGGGCCATACCCGGCCCGATGATCTGCCAGCGGCTGAATTGCAGCTTGATGTGGATGACTTTGAACGTCTGCATGAAACGCTGGATACCGCCCTTGAGCGCGAACGTCGCAGCCGTCGCCGCCACTAACTATCAGCACAAAAAACGCCTGGAGGGGAAAACTCCTCTTCACTTTTCATTTTACCAAGAATGCCTGAGGAGTCTTTAAAGACTCCTCAGGCATTCTTAGAGAACAGTTACTCCTCAAAGCAACCTGCTCAACTGCTAACTCAAGTACACATCGGCGAACTGGAGCACACCCGATGGACTCAAGAAGTAATTTTGCACGTTTTTAGTGGTTTCCTGCGTCACTACTGGATGGTTGATGAAAATGAACGGCACATCCTGAACAATCATCTGTTGTGCTTTCTGATAGAGCGGGATGCGTTTGGCCTGATCCAATGTCGTGCGTCCCTGGTTCAGCAGCGCATCAACTTGCGGATTGGAGTATTTCGAGTAATTGAAACCTCCAGTGCTGGTGAACAGAAGGAACACGTCGTTATCAGCATCAGGTCCACCGGTCCAACCAACGGACGCGGCCTGGTACTTGAACTGCTGGACGTCAGTGATCTCCTGCACAAACGTCTCCTGCGCGATGTTGACGGTAATGCCCACATCTTTCAGTTGGGACTGAATAAACTGAGCCTCCTGGGAAGCTGTCGGGCTGTTGCTCTGGGTCAACAGGGTGAACGAAACATTGGAGAGGCCAGACTGGGCCAGTTCGTCCTTCGCCTTCGTAGTATCAAATGTGAATGACTTGATGTTCTTGTCGTAGGCCCAGTTCACGGGTGAAATCGGCCCTTTCGAGGGAACACCGAGGCCGGAAAACACATGATCGATAATCTCCTGGCGATTAATGCCCCACGCGATAGCACGCCGCACATGAATGTTATTCAGAGGAGGCGCGCTGAGATTCAGGAAGAGGGAACCAAAACCTGGCCCGGACACCTGCTTGTAGGTCAGGCTGGGGTTGGACTTCACAGACGCGACATCGTTGGGAGAGATACCGGTTGCAACGTTAACCGCGCCGGTCTCCAGGTTGGTGAACATCACACTGCCATTCGTGATGGTGCGATAACGAATGGACGCCAGGTAAGGAAGCGCGTTCCCCTGAGCATCTTTTTGCCAGTAATGCGGGTTGGCTTTGAGCAGCAGGTGATCGCCTTTGATCCATTCTACAAAGATAAACGGTCCACTGCCAGCGTTGGTAGGGGTATTGGCTAAGGTTTTGGCGCCCAGCTTTTTCACAGCCGTCGGTGAGAGCACATAGCCCACATCTCCAGTTAGCGCGGTCAAGAAAGGTGCGAAAGGATGCTGCAAGTGAATGACAAGCTCCGAATCGCTGATCTTCTGCAATTGTGTAATGTCGGACACGTCCGTGTAACGCGGCGACGCTTTGTCGTTGATAAAGCGGTTGATGTTGAAGATAACGGCGTCCGCGTTAAGGGGTGTGCCATCCTGGAACATGATCCCTGTGTGTAACTTCAGGTCCAGACTTGTTGGCGTCGTATACGAATAGGATGAGACGAGATCAGGCTGAAGTTTGTTATTCCTATCATACCTGAAAAGCGAGTCATACATATTGACCGTGATGTCGGAATCATAGAGCGTGACCGATTTCTCCGGGTCCATCGTGCTCGGTTCCGCGATCAGGCCAACGTTCAGAGTGCCACCGCGTTTGATTTGCGATCCTGTCTGCTGCGGCGAGGGATTCCCACACCCTGCCAGCAGAAACAGGCACGCGATGGCTAGCACCGCCGCTGTACGAAAGACGCTGTTTTTCCGAAAGAGTTTGGGGAGTTGCTGAGCCAGATTTTGCTGCATAATCCGGTAACCTCCGTTGCTAAGACGAGTACATCAATGTACTCGCGCATTCTGGTATTGATGGCTAACTGGTGATTCTCGTAAGCACATTCACGCTGTTTGCGCCTGGAGATTACAACAATGATAGCACTTACAGAAGAAAATAGCAAAAATTACTATCAACCAATACCTACGGCGCGAGGTTACAAACAAAGGGGGTGCCTGGACCACCTCGATTTGTGTTATACTCAGACAGAAGACAATCTATCCCTCGGCGAGACTGCACTCGTCCTGGCAACGTGGAGACTTTTGAATTTATGGACCGTCAAGAAGCTATCGAATTTTTAGTCGATCACTACGAAAACCCGCGCAACTATGGCCCGCTGGAGAATGCGGATGTCAGCCTCAGCGGTGGGAATCCTGGCTGCGCCGATATTATTCATATGCACGCCCATTTTGACGAGGCGGGCAAAATTGACGCCATTCGCTGGGAAGGCGAGGGCTGCACGATCAGCCGCGCCGCCGCTTCGTATGTGACCGAACTGGTCGAGGGCATGAGCGCCGACGAGGTCGAGCAGATGAGCTTTGAAGACCTGATCGAGCAACTTGGCCGCGAACTAGTCATGACACGACCCACCTGCGCGACCCTGGCTCTGGGCACACTCAAAAAAGGCGTGCATGAGTATCATATGAAGCAACAGATACATAAAAACGCTTAACATATCGCAAAAAGTTAAGAGGGCGACCGGGAACAAACACCTGGTCGCCCTCTTGACTTTTTTATTTCTCTGTGTTATTATTTCAGTGGATGTTGAAATGCTGAAATTGTTTTGAGCGAGGAACGTGTCTATGCAAGAAGCGTACAAAGCCATTGCGGACCCCACGCGCAGGCGCATTCTGAAATACTTGCGCGGGGGCGAGCGCACTGCCGGCGAGCTGGCAGAACATGCCGGGATTGCGCGCACCGCGCTCTCGCATCACCTGACCATGCTCAAGCTGGCCGACCTGGTGCGCGTTGAGAGGCGCGGACAATTCCAGATGTATACTCTCAATACCACGGTTTTTCAAGATTTAATGGCCGAAGTTTTTGACTGGTTTGGCTCAATGGAAACGTCGGAAGACGCGACTGCTGCTGAGCCTGACCAGAGTTCACCTATGTCCACGGAGGATACGCATTATGAGTCTCTCTAACGATTCACGCGACAAAATCTGCCCCCAATCGTCGTGGCATAGCCCGACGGATATCCTGATCTGGGCGGTGATTGTGATGCAGATCATCATCGCTATCGCCGCTTCCCCATTTCTACCCGCAGTTGTACCTATTCACTGGGGCTTGCATAATCAGCCCAATGGCTACGGATCGAGATGGCTGGCGACGATGCTCTGGCCAGTCGTCAGCATTGGCCTCTATGTGCTCCTACGCGTACTGACCGCTGCTGGTCCGCGCCTGGGAAATCGC
>CAXUEY010000101.1:0-21880 GCA_964250225.1 uncultured Ktedonobacteraceae bacterium
CCGCCACCACATCCACATCGCGGCGATGCAGCTTCTCATCAGGTCCGATCAATCCCTCGCTTCTGGCCCAGTGCTCAATGCAGCTCGTAATCTGCCAGTGTGCTCCCTGCACACCGTGGCATAGCCCAACTGTTGGCACCTTCCCATACGTATTACAGGCCCAGACATTCATCGCCATAGGGTTAGAGTAATTCAAGAAGAGTGCCCCTGGCTTCGCAACTTCGCGTATATCTGTACAGAAGTCGAGTAGAGCGGGAATCGTCCGCTGCGCATACATCAATCCTCCTGCGCAGAGTGTATCGCCTACACACTGATCCACACCATATTTCAGTGGAGTATCAATATCACTTTGAAACGCAGCCAGGCCTCCCTGGCGAATCGTACTGATCACATAATCGCTTTCGGCGATAGCAGCTCGCCGGTCGGTTGTTGCTATGATCTGTGCAGGGAGCTTATTGGCCTTGATATCGCGCTCACAGAGCTGCGCCACCATATCCAGGTTATGCTGCGAGATGTCGGTGAACGCAAACGTAGTGTCAGCCAGCTCAGGCACCGCAAGAATATCGTGCATAAGCTTCCGCGTAAAACCAATCGAACCGGCCCCAATCATAGCAATCTTGATGGACATGTATATTGTCTCCTTGTCTAATGACAGCCTTTTCACCCATATAGCGACAATCCCTTGTAGCTGTTGTGTTCAGACCGCTTGAGAAGGCCGAATCGCAACAATCTCTTGTAGTCGCCCTTACACGGGTAATTACCCTTTCAATGAACCCGCCATGAGACCCTCCACAATCTGTTTTTGAAAGATCAGCGTCAAGAGAAAGACTGGCGCGATCACGATCAAGCCCATCGCAGCTTCATTGCCCCAGGCCACCGTCTGATACTGTGGATTGACGGCCGCCTGCGTAATTCCCAGCGTCAGAGTCGCCGAAGCATTTGAGCGGCTGAAAATCAACGGGAAGAAGAATTCATCCCAACTGGTGACCAGGTTGATGATGAACAGAGTGGCAAGCGAGGGGCGCAAGACTGGAATGAGCACATACCAGAGCGTCGAGAGAAAATTCGCGCCGTCGATCTGCGCCGCCTCCTCCAGTTCCACGGGAATCTGGCGCACAAATGAAGTCATGATCCAGACGCTGGTCGGCAGCAGAAAGCTCACTAGCAGAATGATCAAACCTTGCAGCGAGTCCAGGAGCGATAGGTTCTGGAACAACTGGAAGAGCGGGATGATCATGGCGATAGTAGGCACATAGCCCGAGATCAGCAAGCCTAGAAAGATCAGGTTGCTGCCAGGAAAACGGATACGCGCAAAGGCGTAGGCGGCCAGCAGGCAGACCAGGACCGAGAAGAAGGCCGAGAGTACCGCCAGAATTGTGCTATTCAGAAACTGCTGAGCCAGAGGCACGATCTGAGCTACCGTCTCAAAATTGATCAGCGATGGATGGACAGGAATATAGTTTAGCGGCGAAGTAAACAGCTCGCTGATCGGCGTAAACGCCGACAAGATGATCCAGTAGATGGGGGCCAGTGTAATCAGGCCAAAGAGCACTACCAGGATATACAGCGCAATGGCGCCCAGTCTCCTGCGCGCGAGGCGCGGGCGAGTCTGAGCCCGCACTGAATCGAGCTTGTCGGCGGGAGTATACGTTTCAATAGTTGACATACATTTCTCTCCTTATGGCGTGCTACAACGCTTGCTCACTACGACGCATAAAGAAGAAGAAGACCAGGCTCAAGACCACAACCATCAAAAAGGCAAAGACCGCAACCGCTGAACCATAGCCATAATACAGGCCTGTAAACGCCAGTTGATAGATCTGGTATGAGAGTAGCGTCGTCGCATTGCCCGGTCCACCCTGCGTCAGGCCATAGACCAGGTCGAAGGTCAGCACACGATACGTCGAGACAAAGATCAACAATGTGAAGATCAACGGAGCCAGCAGCGGTAAGACGATTGAGCGGAACGTTCGCCAGGCCGAAGCGCCATCAACTTTTGCCGCCTCATAGTACTCGCGTGGAATATTCTGTAGGCCAGCCAGAAGAATGATCGCCGCCCACGGCGCATTCTTCCACACATCCAATAAAATCACAACAATACGCGCCAGGTTTGGATCAGCGAGCCAGATCGGACGGAACGGCAGCACGCGCACAATCAGATCATCGATCATTCCATATTGACTGTTGAACATCCACTGCGAGGCCGTCGCAATCACAATCGCGGGCATCGCCCACGGCAGCAGATTGATCGCGCGCACAAAACCCCGTCCCCGGAAAGACGTATTGAGCAGGACCGCAATGCCCAGCGCATAGACCAGTTGAATGATCGTCGAGGCTACTGTAAAGATCAAGGTGAAGGTCAGGGATTGAAGGATCGCTGGATCGTGAAACATGCGCGTAAAGTTCGCCAGCCCTATAAAGCGCGGAACGCCGGACAGAGGACTATTATTGGTAAAGCTCTGGAAGATCGTCGTCAGAAATGGATAGATGGCAACGCCCAGACGCCAGATCACCGCCGGGGCGACCAATAGATAGCCCAGCAAGATCAGACGATTACGGCGTCGACGGCTCCCTACAGCGGGTCGCGCTGTAGAAGCCTTCGCAGCTCCTACATACATACATACCTCTCCTCATTATAAATCAGACGACTACAAGGGAGCGCCTTTCTGCCTTGCGCGCACAATTTCTAAGGGCTCCCCACACACGGGCCTGTGCACAATAAATTGGCACATCTGCACTTCTACAGAGACTAGCCTTGTAGTGCTTGATCTATCGCTTGCTGTCCTTGACTGATGGCCGTATCCAGGCTGGTCTGGTTGTTCAGATACTTATTGACGGCCTGTTCAAAGGCATCGGAGACGCGCTGAGCCTGAGCTGTGATGGGCCGATAGTGCAACGGAACGTTCTGTACATAATCGGCGTCATTCTTCGCCTGCGGCAGGGCCTGCTGTACATCGGGATTGGAGAGCGCATCATTTCGTGAGGGCGTGCTGCCAGTCTTCGCTAGCGTTACTTCCGACTGGAAGGAAGCGGCATAATCAATAAACTTGGCTGCCATATCCTGATTTTTGGAATACTTGCTGATCGCCCAGCCCCAATTGGCAACGATTGTTCCGTTGTTTGTCGGACCCTTTGGTGGATGGATGACGGCTAGCTGATAGTTGTTCTTGACCACACTTGGGAAAACTTTTACGGCCTTATAGATACCGTCCCACGTTGGCCACATCGCGATCTTCCCATTCTCGAAGCTGGTCTGTAACGAGGTATAGTCGGCAGTGACCGTATCAGGTGGCGCGATTTTGTAAGTGTGGATCATATCGTAGACAAACTGCAGCGTCTGCCTGGCAGCAGGAGTGGTCAAATGAAGCGGATCAGCGTCCGCCTGCCCCATCCAATAGCACATCTCATTGAAAAGCTCAGTGTTGCCATTCTTCCCCGCGAACCCGATGCCGTAGGTTCCATTCTGCGTTAGCTTCTGGCCCGCCTGAACGATCTCTTCCCAGGTCGTTGGCGCGCTAAGACCTGCTTTATCAAAGAGATCTTTGCGATAGAAAAAGACTACGCTACCAAAATTCGCAGGAAGACGATAGACATGACCATTGTACGTACTCAATTTGAGCTCAGTTGACGCAATCGCCGACAAATTATCCTGCGAGACCACTTTTTCCAGAGGGGAGAGCCAGCCTGCATTACTGAAGGTGCCGGTCATAAAGTCATCCAGCCAGAGGACATCCAGCCCGCTATAACCAGAGGAGAGATATGTTGTGAGCTTCTGGACATCATCGCCGAAGACCTGCGGCAACTGGAAATAATTGACCTTGATATTATTTTTCTTCGCAAAGCCATTGAAGACTGCGAGCAGATCTTCCTGCGGTATGACATTCGTCCAGTAGACGACAGTGAGCGCCTGGGAGCCACCCGAAGCCGAGCCGCCAGTGCTCCCGCCACATGCAGCGAGAAACTCTGGGATAGTCATACCGGCTATCAAGCCAGCCGCGCCCTGCCCCGTTCGCCGCAGCAATTTTCTACGGCTCATACTCCCTGACAGGATATCAAGAGTTGGTTCCATCAGTTTCATCTCCTTTGAATGAAATAAGCTGTTCAGCAGACAATCTGTCTACTGTACCGCTACAAAGACCTGCTAGAAGCTCCTTAGCTCCTCTTGCCAGGCAGGTCCCTATTTGGATGACGATGATAAGCCCGTTGAGATAGGTTTCCAAATTGAAAGGTACTAAAAATATGTAAGGATGTAACAATTCCACGATCATCTCTGACCAATTTCATCGATGTAACAAGAATAACTGTAATTAACAAGCTTGTCAATACATATGCTTGACACGCCTTCCTCCGATATGAGATAGTTATAGTAGAGTAATGTTACAAACGTAACATCTCTTCTTACTTACCTTTATCTCTCGTAGGAGGCTCGATAAAGATAAGTGCTCTCGACGATCACGATATGGGGGAATGTGATTGATGGTCACAAGCGAACAGGTAGCACGTGAAGCTGGCGTGTCGCGGGCAACGGTGTCACGCGTACTTAATGGATCAGCCCACGTCAGCAAAGAGACGAAGAGGCGTATCTATAGCGCCATTGCCGCTCTTGGCTATGATGCCAACGCCTTTGTGCGTTCTTCGTCCCAGGAGCGCTCACAGCTTATCGCGCTGGCTATGAGTAGTGAGGATGGCTTAAACTTTTCGCATATAGCTGATACAAATTATTATTTCTATCTAGAGATTTTGCGACATATAGAGCAAGAGGCAATCAAAGAACATTACGATTTCTTTCTACCATCCTCCTCCTACAATACTCTGCCTGACACCGACTCTAATACTAATATCGAGACAAGTTACATCCTTACATTGCGAGCGAGGCAGATAGCTGGCGTCATCACGCTGGCATTGCCCTCAACCGATCCACGCATCCAGGGCTTGTGTCGCTCCTCTATTCCCACTGTCTTTTTTGATTCCATCTACCAGGGGAACCGCGCGACCTACGTCAAGTCCGACTATATCGATGGCGCACGCCAGGCCACGATACATCTTCTCCAGCTCGGACATAGACGGATCGCCTTCTTCCCCGGCGATCCCGTAGCCATAACCGGGATAGAACGGCTGCTGGGACATCAGCAGACGATGGCACAGGCTGGACTGGTCATCGACACGAATCTCGTTCGTCAATCTGCCTGGGACTCAAAGGATGCCTATCAGGCGGCAATGGTGCTGCTAAGCGAGCGGCGAGACTTCACGGCAATCGTCGCAGGCAGCGACATGATGGCCTTTGGCATCATGCGCGCTCTACGCAAACACAATTTAAGCGTACCCAAAGATATCTCCCTGATCGGCTTTGACGGTATTGAGCAGAGCGAAGACGTGGACCCGCCACTCACTACCGTCCAGCAGGATAAACAGGGGCTCAGCCGCGGCACTATTGCACTGCTCACCCGATTGATCAACGGAGAAGAGAGGCCCGCCCCCCTCATCGTCCCAACACAACTCATCGTCCGTGCCTCTACAAGTACCCCTCCTACATAGCATGTCTCGAACTTTGTTCATCTCCCTAAAATCTCTCTAGAAGAGGCAAGCGGGCTAAAAATCCTGGCCTCTCTGTAGGACTTCTAGCCTCGCGATAATCAACATGGTGAGGCAAATCGCAATGCGTGTGCCTCTATTCTGAGATCAGGTTGGTGCTCTGCTCCCCGGATGTGCCCGACGCATTGGCAGGAGGAGCCTCGGCAGATTCATTCACCGCGCTTTCAGTTACCTCGCCCAATGGCCCCTCAGCTTCCCCGAGATTTTTACCAAACTGGCGCACGCGATCCGCGCGGGTGAATAAGAGGACGAGCAGGATAGCAATACCCAGCAGGAGCCAGACCAGCTCAATGTAAGGAGCATAGTTCAAGGGAGCTGGTGGAACGGGAATAATTGAGCTATAAATGGTTGCCCCACACAAGAGGATGGCGAGCACGGGCAGCAGGATATCAAAGACGGCAATCGCTCCTCGTTTCGAGCCAGCGGGGTGATGCTGCCAGAAGAAGACGATACCAGAGACCGCGACCAGGATATAGGCAAGGAGCACGCCTAGTGACGCCGTTGTGGCCAGGAAGCCAAAGAAGGTAAAGGCGCCCAGGGGGCGACCAAGAATGAGTCCTAAGATGAAGGTAAGGAGCAGTGCTGCCACGATACCAACCCAGGGCGTCTTAAAGCGTGGGTGAGTTCTGGCAAAGAGAGCGGGAATCCCGCCGTCGCTCCCCATTGCATAGAGCATACGTGAGGTGACGTTGAGCCCGGCCAGTGAAGCAATAAAGGCCCCCGCCGCCACCATCAGGTCAATGATCGTCGCCAATAGGGAACCAGCGTAGCGGTTTGCTAACGTGTCCAATGGCGCCTGGTCCGCTGCCCATTTATCGGCGTGCGTGACTCCATAGCCGATTGACATGGCATAGGTGACAAAAACATAGAAGACCGCACCGATCAGAATTGCTGTGAGCACAGCGCGCGGAATCGTATAGCGGGGATTTGCTGTTTCTTCCCCGAGCACGGCCGCCGCCTCAAATCCGATGAACGACGTAAAGCTAAAGATCGCTGCGAAGAAGAGGCCCGAGAAACCTCCAGGCAGGGCAGCAAATGAAAAGGGGGTAAGTGATACCCCATTGGCTCCGCCCCGGACCAGGATAATGATTGCCAGGATCAGAATAGCGAGCACGCCAATGGCGGCCAGGACTAGCTGTGTACGCGTGGAGAGGCGAATATCGAAGAAGGCAAAGAGAAAGAGAACGACCAGCAGCACGCAAAAGATGAGGAACCAGTCGATGGTGACATGGATATTGCCGAAGAGACTGGAGAGAAATGTACTGGCGATGGCCAGGGTAAAGGAAATGCCGATGGCGAAGGCCCCTGCATACATCCAACCACCAATAAAGCCAATCATGGGTCCCAGTCCCTGTGCAATGTAGGTGTAGAGCCCACCTGCACTGGCGATCTCACGCGTGAAACGAATAATGACATACGCCAGGCAGAGACTGCCAAGCCCCGCGACCACATAGGCAAGAGGCGCTGCTGCCCCGGCGGAACCTGCGGCAAACGAAGTGGAGAGCGCGACGCCCATGACCAGGGCCAACAACGCCACCGATTGGGCAATCGCATCACTGACGCGTAGCGATCCCTTTCTCAGTGTGTTGTCGTTGTGTTGCATACCTTCCATGAATGAATCCTTTCTGTTAAAAAATAAGGGCGAGGATACGAGCCGGAGCACCATTGGCGCCCCGTACTTTGATAGGGGCAACGACCAGGAGGACGTGCTCTGGCAACTGGTCAAGATTGGTCAGATTCTCGAAGAGCAGGCGACCAGACCCGAGCCAGAGCCGGTGCAGGTCGATGATGACGTTCTCAGGATCGGTCAGATTTACCGGATCAGCGGATGGACCATCAAAGCCGATGCCAGAGACGCCGTGGTCGATGAGGGCCTGGGCGGCCTGGGCGTCTGGATAGCACCAGCCGCTCCAGTACTGCTCCGTACCCCAGTAGCGCGAGCCGCCCGAGTAAATAAGGACGATATCGCCCCTCTGGATGTGTTCTAGAGACGGCTCAATCTCCTGCCGGGTGAGCGGACCCCGCGCGTGCCGCGAGAAATCAAGCACAACCGCAGTCGTCACCAGGCGCTCTAATGGGATGTCGTCCAACGTCTCCCCTTCAACAAGATGGGTCGGTGCATCGACGTGGGTGCCAATATGGTTGCGTAGATGCCACTCTGACATGCCATATCCATCTCGAGCAACGACGGCGATATCCTGAAATGAAGGCCGCGCCATACCGGGGAAGAGAGGCATATCGTTCGAAAGTTCCTGTGTAAGATCAACGATCCGTTGTAATTGTAGGCTCATAGTTCTCCTTTTTCCTCGCGAAGACCCGGCGAACAGGTCGGGCCTCCTTCTCTATGTTGTTTGCATGCTCTGAGCGAAGCGAAATCACAAGAGATGCTGCAAGTGCTTCACTGTATGCAGTGCTTGCTCCATTTCTTCTGCAGCGGTGAAGCCATGAGGTGCCAGACGCAACAGGCGTCCACGTGCGGACGTCGTAATAGCATACTGATGTAAAGCCCCTTCCAACCGGTGAGCACGTTCCACCGAGCCGGCATCAATGGCAATGGTTGCACCTCTCATCTCCCCCCGGCGCGGACCGACGAGAGGCAACTGGAACTGGTCAGCCAGGTCGTAGGCGAGGGCAGAGAGGCGCTCAAGTTGTCGTTGAATGCGCAGCACTCCGGTGTCTAGGATCAACTTGATGCCTGCATTGGCCGCATACGCATTGAGAAGTGCCGGTGTGCCCAGGTCAAAACGTGCCGCTGAATCCGCGTAATCGAGATGAGCGGGATCGAACGCCATCGGATTCTGGCGCCCAAACCACCCGGTGACCGTCGGCTCCAAATGTTGAATGAGGGCGGGATTGACGTAGAGAAAAGCAATGCCCGCGGTCCCCAGTAAATATTTGAGTGTGCCTGCCACCAGAAAATCAACGTTGCTTGTCTTGACATCAATGGGAAGCGTTCCAATCGACTGGTACGCGTCCACCAGTACAAGCGCACCCTGTGCGTGCGCCGCGGTTGCTATCGCAGCTATATCGAGCGCAGCGCCGTGGGTGTAGCAGACATGCGGCGTTGATACCAGCGCAGTCGCCTCATCTATGGCCGCCACGATCTCGTGTGTTTCTAGCAGGCCCGCATCATCACTTTTGAGCATATCAACCGTCCAGCCGTACTGTTGGCTGGCCAGAAGCGCGTGGGCAACACCAGGAAACTCGAGTTCACTGCTGATGATGCGTCGTCTTTTGAGAGAGGGTGAACTCACCAGGGCGCTGACCAGCGAGGAGACGAGCTGAGACACGGAAGTGCCGACGGCAATCTCCTGCGGGGCGGCTCCAATAAGAGCCGCGAAGGCCGCCCTGGCCTGTTCCATTTCCTGTAACCATGTCTCCCAATCCATACCTCGATGGTTCCAGCTCTCAAGAAAGGTTTCGACGGCTAGACGAACCGGTCTCGCCAGTGGCCCTTGAGAACAGCTCGCCAGGTAGATCGTATTGTGCAGGAGCGGGCAGGCTTCCCGCAACACTTGCAGTTCGGGCGGAAGGGATACTTTAGAAGGTAGGGTCATAGTGTTCCTCCCTTGAAGCCAGCTTGTCTACATGTGTATTGTTCTGCTCAGGAGTGTCAATCTGGCTGCTGTAGATAAGGGCTACCAGATCCTCGGCCTCAGGCACCAGGAAGCTATACAGAGCCCCGACTGCCAGGCTCCCAAGTACAACTAGAAGCACCCAGTAGACCCAGTCCCCATTGTTCAGTGCCTGCGGCAGTGGGGAGCCCGCAAAGAAGGTGCTATAAATGGCAAAGCTGGCTGCGGCGCAACCAGCGATGGCCGCGCTATAAAGAACCAGGGGTGGGGCTATCCATTGATTGATCAGTTGTTTTCTATAGCGGATAAAAAGGATGATGCCGCAGAGGAATAAACCGATCATGGCGATATTCCAGATCACCGATGCGCCATTGATGGTGACGAGAAAGACCACAAACGAAAGGCCAGCCTTCGAGGGCGCAAAGGCTGGCGTGAAGAAAAACACGATAGCCACAAAGAGAATATTCACGCCGGTCTGGACCAGCATCGCATTCACTGGAGAACGCTGTTTGCTCAACGTTTGCACGACAGACGGCAGGCGCCTATCTACGCTGGCGACCAGCAGGAGTCGTGAAAACAGCACATTGAAGGCTGCCGTGGCGCAGATAAAATAGACGGCCAGAATGCAATACATCAAGATACCGAGAATGTTGCCCACGCCAGGGCCAAAGGCCGCGCTGAAGATTTCAGTAATAAATGCTGGGTTGGCGAGATCTTTCGGGGGGAGCACGGCCAGAACGCCGAAGGTCGCAAACAGGTAGCCTATGATGGTGATGATCACTCCTAAAAGCAGATATTTGCTGGCATTGCGCCGGCTGACCACCTCAGCACCAAGATTGAGCGGCACGGCCATGCCAAGTAGCGAAACAATGACGGTCGCAAATACAGGATAGTTGCCTGGGGTAAGCTGCCAGCCCTGGGTCGAAAAATCGGCCTGCGGAGCATGGCCAGTGGCAACCCACAGGAAACCTGCAATGCCCAGTAAAACGAAAGAGACGCTATAGGCGATAAAGACGCCGTTGAGGATGCGTTGCAGAAGCTGTAGTCTCAACAGGCAGAGTCCTTGCGCGAGGAGCAAGACAAGAATCTCTGCCAACCCGGCCTGCCAGGGCAAGGTAAACCAGTTGGGATTGAGCGCCTGGAGGCTAGTGATGACTGCTCCAGCTTCAATAGTGAGACCAAGTGCGCCAGGCCACCAGTTGCAGAAGAAGCCCAGAAATGTGTCCCAGAAGCTGCCAAATGCCTTATTCGCCCAGAGATAGACGGCCCCCTCACCTGGAAACAGGCGATAGAGTTGAGCACAGATGAGCGCTGAAGGAAGAAGAAAGGTCACAAAGCCCAGCACCCAGTAGAGATAGGAGGCACCGCCTGCACCTGCAATTAAGGGGATGTTGGTCACGAGCAGCACCGAGAAGAGACAAAGTACCGTAAGATCTGGTGCCCGCAACACGCGCGGGAGCCATGTTTCTGGTAACTGCTGTGAAGGTAACTCGGGCATTATGGGAGATAAATCGCTCTCTGGCGCTGGATGAGAAAAACGTATCATCGTCTCTAAGCCTCTCTTTGTATTTTGAACCTGTCTTCTGTGCGGCGGAATCTCATCAGTGTGGACGAAACTCAAGAGAGCTCATTATTCTATGAGGCCAGCCGCAAACAAATCTTGAAGTACTCGCCCGATGACCTCAGGAGATCTTCCAAGCATTTTTGCAATCTCTTCGCTCTTTCGTTTTCCATCGACTAAGGCAAAAACATGATAATGCTCACGGGACCATCCTTCGCTCATGCTCTTCTGGAATCCCAGCGATGTGCGACGAGGCACACTCGCAGACGGTGGTGCAACTGGTGTGACGCGTTGCACAGGGAGAGGCAGGCCAGAGTTGCTCATCGATGAGCCTGATGAGCCTGCGGAGATGGCTTGTTCTTCCATCCACCAGTCGAGCCGTCCCTGAGCTGTTAACCAGCGGAGCGCCTCGACGCCTTGCAAAAGCGTACGCCCATCCCTTTTCCTACGCACCACGCATGAGCTAATATTCCCTTGCGTCAGAAAGAATTCTCCTTGCCAGATCTCCCCTTCAGAGAGCCCTGGCGGCTCGACGGTTAATATCCCGCTGCGCCCCGATACGTGGAGCAACTGCAAGAGGCTATCGAGATCCTTCGTACGCAAAGGTCGTTTCCCTCCTGCTGTTTAGAGCAAGGTTCTGGCTGCATAGGCGAGATCACTGGCACCATGTTCGAGCTGAACTCCAGCCTCTTCAAACTGTTCGGATATTTCCTGCGCGCTCTCCATAGCCCCTTCAAGCTGATGAAGCGTATTGTCTTTTTGAAGTCCATCTCCAATCGAAACGGCCAGCCCATGAATTTGACGCATCCCTTGAACGAGCGAGTGCAGAATCTGGAGTGTCTCCTGAGGCTGGCTGACCGCTTTCCCCTACACAATCTGATGCAAAGCGTTTAAACGAGGCCAGAGAGCCACACAGGTGTATTGAATCATCTGGCTATCTCGAATGATACTCTGACGCCGTCCAGAGAGACGTTTATTGGCCCCCCTTAAAATAGAGGTGCCCAGGCTATGCTCATGGGAAATGCGCCGCGCGTCATCGGCGAGTTGGCGCACTTTGCCGGTCGCTGACGTGATCCTACGCGTGGCGCGACGAATCGGGCGCACAATAGGCAATGCAACTCCTGTGGCTACCAGCATGACTGCGACAAGAATGACCAGGATCAATAAAGGGGTGTTTCGTCCGGCAAATAAGACGCGATTGCTGGGCACCAGCTGGGTATCCTGGGGGGCCATAAGCACATAACGCCCACTGATGGTCGCAACAGTGGTACTTACAGCAAGGTCTGTTGTGCCCGTCAAGGGATTCTGCGCAATAATTGAGGGCGAGGCACTTCCAGGGACGACAGACTGAATGCGTGCTGACATGGGCGCTGGCATATGCTGACCTGCCGTAAGCGTTCCTGCACTGGCTATCCCATTTCCGTTCTGGTCGAGCAACACCGCCACCTCTCCATTGAGAAGAGTCGATGTGGCAACGATGCCAGAAGCTAATGTGGGGACTGAAAAGATGGCGAGCAGAACGGCACGTGGAGTCGTTTTGCCGGGAAGGGGCGCGGCAAGTGCAAGCCAGGCAAGATGCCTGCGAGGATCAATACCCAGCATGGGTTCCTTCGAGGGCTTGCCAGCCATGTCCGCCTGGAGTAACGGTGCGAGTTGGATGGGATTGTCAATGATCTTGCTGGTGTTGAAGGAACGCCCAGTGCTCGTGTTGTGAGCGCTCCCATCGGCAGCAATCGTGCCATCTGATCGCAGCACGATCCAGGCAAGCGAAGAGGGATCTGACTGCTGTATGGTGCGCAAGGCATCAAGACCACCATCTGGGCTCGTAGTTGTCAGTTGAGTCTGCGCCACAGGGCCTGGTAGAATCTGCGCGAGCGAGGGATTGGCGGCCAGATGCGTGACGGTTGATTGGCGCAACTCAATGGCTTGATCAAGGGCTGCGGATTGCGCCTGCGCCTGTAATGCAAGCGTCTGGGCAAGTGATCCCCTCTGCTCGTGACCCGAGGGATCACCGAGGATCAGGATCAGGACAACGGCTGGAAGAACTGCAATCACGGTGAGCGCGATGAGAAAGCGAATTTTAATGCCCAGGCCTTTTTGACGTAACAGGTCCTTCAGAGTCAAACGATGCGCCTGGTAGTTCTCAAATACTCGGACCTTTTCAAGGTCACTCTCTGTTGACGAGAGAATGTGTCCACTTCCCCCTTTATCTTTCACGAAAGATTGCATGGCTGCCCCATATTCTAATCGATAGGTTGAAAGATGCTGAAGTTTCTTATTAGGAAGAATAGGATGTATTGAGTATAGTAAATACGTACGTGTAAAGCAAGGAGATCTGAGTAGATATGGCCTGGTTAGGCATTAAAAATGCATTAATAATTTGGATAGCCAATTTGTGTAGTAATCCCTCAAGGCCGGACAATCCCCTTCCCTCTTCTCTTTCCGCTTCGTTTATAGCCAGTGCGACGCGGCTTCTGGAGGTCATACAAGAGAGCATTTTTGTTAGTGCGTAACCCCTGGCAATACATCTGCTCAAATTCATTAGGAGGCAGATAGGCCAGAGCAGAATGCATCTGCTGCTCGTTGTAGAACTCAATCAAAAAGTGCTCAATGTTGGCACGCGCTTCCTCCAAGGTCTGATAGTCGTTCAAGTAGACTTCTTCGGTCATGTACAGCCTGGATGGCAGTTGAGGATTGGGTAGCAGTTGAACGAGACGCAAGGACTCTTCTAAGTGCTTTCAGTATAAGTGAGAAAAACGTGACGACTTATGCTCGCAGTTTGGGTGGCAAACTGACCAAATGACCAATGACAGATCGCGTTCAGCAGTATAGAATCGTAAAAAAAGGAGAGTGCGGAGGAAACAGTGGATATTCCAGGATACTTTGAGCGTCTTCACTATCGTGGGTCACTTGAACCAACATTACAGACCTTGCAGGCTTTGCACATGGCCCACTTGCTCGCTGTACCTTTTGAAAACCTGGATATCTCCTTGTCACGAGCCATCAGCCTCGATGAACCATCCCTGTGGACCAAGATTGTGGAACGCCACCGCGGTGGCTTCTGCTATGAACTCAATGGTCTGTTTGCGGTGGTGCTCCGCGCACTTGGCTTTCAGGTTGATCTGCTCTCGGCGGCTGTCGCTCCCTCGACAGGCGGCTTCGGTCCCGAATTTGACCACCTGACATTGCTGGTCCATCTTGAGGAGAACTGGATAGCCGACGTGGGCTTTGGAGAGTCGTTTCGCCTGCCGTTACGGCTGCAAGTGGGCCTGGTTCAACCACAGCATGGAGGGAGCTACCGCCTGGAACGCGAAGGAAGCTTCTGGATCTATCAGGAGTGGGACGGAGTCTGGAAGCCCCAATATCGTTTTACCTTACAGCCACACGAGTTACATGACTTTACCGCACGGTGTCATTATCAACAAACCGCTCCTGAGTCGCATTTTACGCAGAAACGTCTCTGTTCTCTTGCCCAACGCTCTGGCAGGATCACCCTGAGCGATCAGTGCTTGATCACGACACGCGAAGGGAAGCGAACCGAACGTTTGCTCACTGATGAGGAATATTACAGCGTCCTCGCTGAACAATTTGGCATTGTATTATAAGGCTGCATAGCCTCTTTCCTGAGGTAAGGCCAGATGGATACCTGCGTTCAAGCGAACCATTTACCTGCGCACCTCTTCAGGAAGTTCATACCATCGCATATGGCGGCCAAGCTTGGCGCGCATCTTCCACCCCATTGATTTAGGTGCTTGTTGCATATGTTGTTGGAGCGTGTGAATACGCTGTATGACAACCTCAGCCTCCTCACTCTCCAACATCGTCTGCGCTTCCTGGGCTACACGCTCCAGATTGTCCTGAACGGTGGTATACCATCCCCAATCCTGCGCACATAGTTGCGTCATCCTCGTCATATCCAGTTCTTCGCCAGGATCTATGAGAGTAGCTTTGGGCTCAAAGTCCAGCAATATGGCTAGCATGTCACGCATATCCTTTGTGTTCACTTGCACAATCTGGAGTTTAGTGAGCAACAGATCTGCGGGAGCAAGCGTGAAGGGGTGCAGCTCCAGCCGGTGATCAAGTACCAGTTTGTGACACATTTCAAACACGCCGAGGAAGATATCGATCTGGCGTTCATGAGCGTCGTCGAAAAAGAGCAATCGCTGTTCGCCATGCAGGGCATTGAAACGTCGGTCGGCGCGATATCCTTGCTCTTGCATTGTCGCCTCCAGCAAACGTGCCTGCTTTTTATACGCGACAACGTCGAGGTCGGCGTAGACACGGTTGAGCGCACGATGTGCTGCACTGGGACAACGCAGGCCAACAGCAAGGCCACCCAGTAAGCGTATGGTTACCCCCTTCTGCTGCATAGCGGTCACCAGACGCAGCGCCTCCGCTTTTCCATCTGCTAGCGTGAGCTGTGTTGCATTCTTCTCGTCTTTCATTGGCAGATTTTCCTTCGTAGGACAGGCTTTATCGTGCCCTCTCCTGTTTTGGTTTACCCCGATGTCAACTGATAGCGTTTCAACCCTTTTTTCTTATCTAGCTCAAACAGCGCACCGTGCAGCACGCCTTCACCATAAGCACTGCCGGGATTGATACAGACTGTCTTGCCCAACTTCACGATCCCGCGCGATTCGTGGATATGTCCATGTAACGCGAGCAATGGCTGGTACGTTTCAATGATGCTGCGTACTGCCTCCGAACCGCCTGAACCCATCACGATTGAGCCACCCTCGATCACAGGCGAAAGATCATCATTGACGCGCGGCGCGACATCGATAGCCGTGCGAATCGGCGGCACATGCAGATTGAAGATTGCTCGTGTCGGATCGTGCAAGCCACCAACGAGCTTCTCCAGATGCTGTTGCAGGTCAGCCTCCTCCATCTCACGGGCCGAGTGCCACGGTGTCGGATTGGCGAAACCGCAGGAAAGCATCTGGAAGCCATCGCCTAGCTCAACAGAAATATCTTCCGAATCCACGATCATCGTTGAGCGCGCCAGAACATCGCGCAGCACAGGCTCATCATCGTTACCTAGCATCACAAACAGCTTGACATCTCTGCCATGCAGCCGCTCTTCTGCGAAACGCGCCCAGCGCTCCAGCGTCTCTGCCATCACTTTGAGAAAAAGATCCTCGACGGCCTTCTGGTTCTGGTGCAGTGCTGCACTATCCTCTTCGCTGGTCCGGTAAGGGTACTGTCCAAGATCACGAATGCGCTTTTCCAGCGCCGGCAGCTCATCCTCTGTAAAGGTCCGCTCGCCTGCAATTTCCGCCACAGAGTAGCTGTTGTTCTGCTTTTTCATGATCGGGATCACCGTTTTCCCGGCCAGGTCGCCACCCATAATCAGGACATCAGCTTTATAGAATGTGGCCGCGTTAATAAACTTGCGCCAGAGCATATCTGATCCATGAATATCAGAGGCGTAAAAACATTTGAAGCTCATAATCTGCCTCCCTCTAGAGAGAGTATACACGCAATCATCCCCGAGGGCCTGAGCCAGGCCGCCCTGGTGTTTGCAGGCCACTTTTAATCGCCTGGATCACCTCCTCGGGGCTGTGTACGCAGTGCAACAATTGGAGATCTTCCTCGCTAATAACCAGGTGTGTGCGAATCGCAGCAAGCAGCGGAGGCCAACAAGCTCCGAGCAGGACCAGTGGCGTAGAGTATCCCTCGGTCTGGCACGCTGCCCACCCCAGTGTCAGCTCAGAGAGAGTACCAATGCCTCCTGGTAAGGCCACAATCGCGTCACTACGCTGAATGTAATTCAAGCGCGTCCCATAATCGGTCGACCAGCGCAACGTCGTATTCCAGGTATTGGGTGCTAGATGCGTCCAGTGTTGCATTGGCAGCCCAATCACGTGTCCACCTGCCGCGTGTGCTCCCCGACTGACTGCTTCCATCAGGCCACCATAGCCACCAGTGATGGTGATGAATCTCGCCGCTGCAAGGAGTTCGCCTAGCCTGTACGCCTGGTGCCAGCGATCATCGTCCTCAGTCAGCCTGGCCGATCCCAGCACCGCGACCTCAATTGCTCGCTGGTGTAGTGCACCGGTTGCTTCATATGCGCTCATGCTGGCTCCCCCATAGTGGCACGGTGTAGCGTCTCATAGTGCTCACGCGCAGCTTCGGGACTGGCAAACGAAAATTGCTCTTGCCCGCTGACGCGCGTCAGGTGAAAGGCAAACAGACTCAGCGGCAACGCGGCCAACAAGGGTGAAAATTCCTCTGGTAAACCAGGGGCCAGCGGGAAAAACGTTGTGGGTGTGATTGCCGGCCGTTTATCGCTGATAAAGGTGGTATCGGCACCGATAAAGCTGAGTTCCGAGAGCATCTCGTTGGCGCGATCAAAAGCAGCACCGCTGGGAGCAATCAGTAAGACCGGTGTGTTGGTGCCACTGATAAAGTATTCTTCGTGTGCCCACTCCTCAATGTTCGTGGAGACACCCAGTTTTTGGGGTCCCTCAAAGAGTTTGGCTGCGCCAAAGCGCGCTGTCGCCAGGTTTGGACCGGCGCCAAGAAAGGTGAGCCAGTCGTGCCTGACCACGCGTTGCGCGAGTTCCAGCGCAGGCTGAGCCGTTTCAGTCAGCGTCTGACGCGCCAGTTCGGGAACGCGCCACAGCAGTGCTTTTGCACCATCTATCGCGTTGCCTCGGACCTGGCCCCACACAATTGAGAGCTGGAGCAGCGCCGCGAGAATGGCGAGATACGTGCTTGTGCCGGGCGAATATCCAAGCGTAGGAACCGAGAGGGGAAGGATATCAGTTGCCTCCTGTGCCAACGGTGAGGTCGTGTTGCCCGTCAGCACAATCACACGTTGCCCGAAGCGCCTGGCCTGCTTTGCAGCCTCAATCGTTCTGCCAACTTTACCGGAGAAGGAGATACAGCATACAGCGCTGTTTCGTGGCAGGTAGCGCACGCGATAGCGCGCCAGATCCAGCGCATGTACCCCTTCGGCTGCTATACCGCTATGCCGCTGAAACGCGAGCGCAGCCGCGCTCCCAGCAAAGGCCGAGTCACCACATCCGACCAGGTAGAGGTGCTCGATTCCCTCTGTATGCAACGTGCGTGCCAGCTCGTAGAGCCTATCTGCCAGGCCATCGAGTTGCTTGCTCAGGAGCGTGGGAATCATCTCAATCTCCTCACGCATGATCTCAATCGCACTCTGAATACCGCGATCTGCGCCCTCGACCTTTGCTGGCTTCTGTGTGGTGGGAACGGCGCGCGGCTGTGATGTCGGAGGGTGCGTGCGTAAACGTGTCTGGGCTTCGGCCGGATCAAGCGTGATCAGGCGCAATGAACCAAAGTCGGCCACAGCGTAGGACGCAGAGAGCGTGCCATAGTGTGCCGCCTCCAGTGGGCTGCATCCAAGCGATAGACCAGCGGCAAAGCCGCCACAAAATGCATCACCAGCACCCGTGACATCTACAACCGGTCCAGATGTGACACCAATGTGGTGGAGTGTCTGTCGCTGTTTGTCCCAGACCAATGCACCGTCTGCGCCCATTTTCATCACAATCGCTGTAGTAGGCAGTTCTATAAGTTGCTGAAGTGCCTGCTCTGGATCATCATAGCCCACCAGGTCCGCGACCTCTGAGCGACTGGGCAGAAAGGCATCAACGCGCGCCGCCAGCGCACGCACACGCTGACGATACTCGACAATATAGTCCTCGTGCGTGTCGAGCGTAATCAACGCGTGGGGTGCCACGCGGCGCACCGTGTCCACGAGTGCCTCCGCAGCGTCTAACGGCATGGCCGCAATATGGACAACTGGTGGCGGAGTGCTTGTCAGCCAGGCTGCTGGCAGGTCGCCGGGCTGCACCGCTACTTCGCGCGAGCGCTCTCGGGGCGTGCGATAGAGCCAGCGGCGTTCGCCATTGTGTTCGTAAATAACCCAGTTGCGCACGGTCGGGCCGGGAATGTTGACGACGCCCTCAGTCGCGATACCCAGTGGCGCAAAGACCTGTGCAAGATCGTGCGGAAAATCTTCGCCGCGTCGCGTCACAATCCCTACGCTTGCCTGCCAGAGCCGTGTACCCAATGCAGCGTAGAGCGTGTTTCCCCCTATGCTCGCCATGCGAACAGTACCGTCAGGTAAGACAACATCGTCAATGGTGAGATTGCCTACGATGATGACGCGGGGATGGAGCGTCTGTGGAGCGTGCTGCTCGTTCATCTTCGACCCCTTTTCTGTTTCTCCAGTTCGGAAATTGACGCAGAAAGAGACATTCCTTTCTTTCCTCTTCAGCAGGAAGGGTATCTGGTTCCGCGTCGCCCACCGAAGAGCAGGAAAACCGTCCCTGCTCTCCTGTAAGCACATGTTTCTATATCCTCGACTAGTCGTTGGGAATCTCGCGATAGGACAGGCTCAAATCGATCCCTCGTGAGCGATTCATCATGAAGGCAACCGCGTACCAGATGATGCCAATCACAATCACTCCCAGCATAAAGGAGAGCGAGAGCGTGGCGGTGACACCGAATGTCGTGTTCAAGGTCCCATTGAAAATGAACATGATCATAAGGGCACCCAGAGCGATCACTCCACCAATGCCAGCGAGCATCACTGAGGGGAGGCCGAAGATTTTATGCGCGCCTGATGCTTCCCACACATGACGCAGACGGAAAGGGAAGACGATCCCGGCAATCGAGACCAGAATGAAGGCCGCGATCTGTGCCAGCAACGCACCAAGCAGGCTAGCCTGCGGCACCGTGACCAGGGCAATCAAGGCGAGTGTTCCGGTGACGGTACAGAGAATGATCGCCTTAACCGGCGTGTGGAAGCGTTCGCTGACATCACCCAGTTGTGGTGGAACCATGCCATCAAGCGACCAGGACAACATGTAGCGTGTCGCCTGTAGCTCCGAAAGGGGCGTACCCATCAGGGCCCAGAAGATGAAGCCAACGCCGATGATAATGGGGACGATCACGTTATTGGAAGCAAGGCTGACGATCAGGTTAAAGCTAGGTGAGAGGTTACCAGGTAGGTTGAGCAGAGTCGGTTGATTGATCGAGAGATAGCCAACACTGCCAATCCAATTGATGCCTACCGCCTGCAAGAAGGCGATAGCGATCAGCAGCAGCATGATCCCATTGATCAGCACCCCCCCAACCATAGCGAGATACTGTGTGCGCGATGCATGCCTGACCTCGCCGCCGATCTGAGCAGACCCCTGCGCATAGCCAACAACATAGAAGACCCACGGGAGCATTAACAGCGTATCGGTCAAGCTAAAACCCCCATGAGGTAAGACGTAGCCATGTTTGACGGCTGTTGGAATGACCTGGTTGAATCCTAACCCCTTGTGTTGCGCGGCAAAGGCATTCCAGGCAACCTGAATGTTGTTCCCATCGAAGATCAAGAGGGCAAATGCCAGGAGCACGCTGAGGCCAGCGACCAGGAAGAAGGCCCTTTGCCAGCGCCAGAACGTGCGTCCGCCCAGAACGAGCAAGAGCGCGAAACCAATATTGATCAACGCACCAATGAAGATCACCCACCACTGCGTTGTGATCCCAAGAAGAGGGAAGGAAGAGAGCAGGTTGCTACTGAGTTCGATCCATCCGCTCTGCCCGCTGGCAGCGCCAATCGTGGAGAGCGCAACTGGAACCGCGAAGGTGAGTGAGAACCAGGCATTGAAGCCGATCCAGAAGAAGATCAGCCACATTCCCTGGCTCCAGCCGAGCAACCAGCCCAGGAAGGGATGGAGCGCGCGGCTGACAAAGACGTAGTCGCCGCCAGAAGAAGGCATGGCAGCGGCGAACGTGGCATAGACCCAGAGCAAGGTGAATGCCATCACAACGGTGCCGATGATGATCGCGACGAAGATATTCCCCTGGGGAAAATACGCGGGGGCTTGCAGAAAGAGCAAAACGGCACCAACGGCAATATTCATCCCAAAAGTGTTCATAATAAAGGCATCAAGACCAGATACCTCGCGGCGTAGACCGGTCGCGTTACGCAGAAAAAACTTGCCCGCAGTGTTCGTCTGTGAGGGGCTATTGGGAACTGAAGAAGCCTTTTTCATCATTGATGGGCTCTCCTCTCTCGGGCAATTGCCCGAGTGGATCATGAGAGCAGCCTGCCTCATCCTTGAAGGCTGGCCTCTCTCTCAGATGTGCCGATAAGATGGAGCACACGGTCATCGTGGCGAAAACTTTCAAGCGTGAAGCGGAAGCGATCCGCTTGATACAAGACCCGTGAAAATTCTATCAGGCGCTCTTCTATGTCATAGGTTTTTCCCTCCACTTGCAACAGAGGTATCCCTGAAGGAAGTCCGAGCAAGGTTGCCTGGGGATCGTGGCAGCGTACCACTTCGATGGTGCTCTCAGCCCGCATCAGAATGATGCCGTAGCGTTTCTCCAGGGTACGATACAAGGATTGGTCGTTCAAATTCAGCGCTTCAAGCCCTGGCACCAATGAAACTGGGAGATACGAGAGTAGCAGCGCTACCGCTTTGCCATCCACCAGTGCAACACGTTCTACACACACAAATAGAGCGTTCTCATCGGCCTGAAACGCCTCTCTCACCTCAATGGGAGCCTTGCCAACGCTCAACTCCACAACACGCATGGTTGATGCGAGGCCCTTAGCATGCATGCTCTCTGTAAAACTGGAAAGGATACTGATCTTCTCTTCAACCTTTGGCTCGCGTACAAACGTTCCCTTCCCGGCTATGCGATAGAGATAGCCCTCTTTGACGAGATCAAGGAGCGCCTGACGGATTGGCGCCAGGCTAACATCGAACTGCTTCGCATAGTCCCGCTCCTTCAAGAGCTGCTGCCCTGGTCGCAGTTCTCCAGAAGCAATGCAGGCCAGCAGATAATTGCGCACCTGATGATGCAAGGGAACAGGCGACTCTCGGTTGATTGCTGCTGTTTCTAAAGAGCCAGCACCATCTTGTAAAGACCTCTCGTCGTCCGCAGTCACAAATACCTCCTCTTTAATATACATAATATTATAATATAATAAAATTACTTTTGTCAATCATGAAAAATGGGCATGCAATTGAAAGCCTCTTATTTCCCATCCGAATCATTTGTGACGCTCTCTCCTCTGGCTGGCTAGAATACCCAGTCAGCCAGAGGAGAGAGCCCAAACCATCCCAGGGGATCAGCATGGAGACATCCATTTCGTATTGGATAAATGAGCCCA
>CAXUEY010000102.1:0-21838 GCA_964250225.1 uncultured Ktedonobacteraceae bacterium
GGAAAGGCCCTGCTGGATCAGTTGCGTTCCCCACTCATTGGCATACTCGCGGCTGGCGCGGCCCTCTCGCTCTGGCTTGGCTCAACCGGTGACGTGGTGATTATCGCAGCGACGATCTCAGCCAATGTTATCATCGGGGTCTGGCAGGAGCACAAAGCCAACCGCGTAGCCGAGACGCTGCGACACATCGGCAGGTCTCAGGCGCGGATCTTACGCGATAACCAGCCAGTCACACTGTCCGCCTCCGAAGTTGTGCCAGGCGATATTCTCCTCTTGTCCTCTGGTGAAAGTGTGACAGCCGATGCGCGTATCATTAAGAGCGCGGGCCTGGAGATCGACGAGGCGGCGCTGACGGGTGAATCGCTGCCGGTGGCGAAATATGTGGACCAGGGCAACGAGGCCAGCCGGATTGTGCTGGAGGGCAGCGATGTCACAGCGGGCAAGGGTCAGGCGGTGGTTTTTGCGGTGGGCGAACAGACCAGGATGGGAGCGACGCGTCAAGCATTGCTGGAAGATGGAGAGCAGCAGAGTCCGTTGGGTGTGCGTTTAAGCCGCATGCTGGGCTTCTTCCTGCCCATCTCGGCGCTGGGGGGAGCCACGGTTATTCTCGCGGGCTGGCGCTGGGGCAAACCCTTGAACGTGCTGCTGGCAACTGGCGCGACGATTGCGCTGGCGGGCGTGCCGGAAGGTCTGCCATTGCTCTCGCGGGTGGGAGAAGCCGGGGTCGCGCGCCGTCTGGCCGAGAAGCGGGCAATAGTGCGGCGCCTCTCAGCAATTGAGGCACTGGGGCGCGTCGATACGGTCTGCACCGACAAAACGGGGACGATGACGCAGGGACGCTTACAATTGGGCATCGTAGCCGATAGCGAGCACGAGGCAAATCTGACGGAGCCGCTACCAGAGCAGTTGCGGCGCGTGCTCATAGCCGCAGCCCTGGCCAGCCCGCATCCCTCTTCCCACGATGCCCACGCGCATCCCACCGATGCCGCGGTCATCCAGGGCGCGCTGGCAGCCGGTCTGGAGACAGAGATCCAACAGCCGCACGTGGAAGAGCTCTCGTTTGACCCGGCGCGCTCATTCCACGTCACCTTAGCTCAGGGACGGCTCGCGCTCAAAGGCGCGCCCGAAGTCGTGCTCCCGCGCTGCCAGACACTCCTGCGCAATGGCGAACGCGTGCAACTGGACGAGGAGGCGCGTACCATGCTGCTCACGCGCGCCCAACACCTGGCCGAACGCGGGCTGCGCGTGCTCATGGCCGCTGAGGGAGCCGAGGGAATGTCTCTACAAAATCCGCGTGGCCTGACCGCGCTCGGTTTTGTGGGCATCAACGATCCATTGCGGGCCACCGTCAAAGACGCTGTCGAGCGCTGCCATAGGGCGGGTGTGCGCGTCATCATGATTACCGGCGACCATCCCGCCACCGCGCGCACTATTGCGCAGGAGGCCGGTCTGCTGCAAGATCATGGACAGGTCCTCAACGCCACCGAGATAGCGGACCTCCAGAATGGCGAACTTGACCAGCGTTTGCGGGGGGTTGTTGTCGTGGCCAGAGCGACGCCGCTGGATAAGCTGCGCATCATCGAGAGCTTGCGGCGCCAGGGACATACTGTGGCCATGACTGGCGACGGCGTGAACGACGCCCCCGCGTTACGCCTGGCCGATGTGGGCGTGGCAATGGGTAAAACAGGGACCGAAGTTGCGCGTCAGACGGCGGATGTGGTCATCACCGACGACGATTTTTCCACCCTGGTCGAGGGATTTGTGGAGGGGCGCAGCTTCTGGCGCAACCTGCGGCGCGCGCTGGGCCTGCTACTGGGTGGCAACCTGGGCGAGCTTGGCCTGGTGGTTGGCGCCAGCGTGCTTGGAACGGCGCTACCACTCACCGTCAGCCAGATTCTCGCGGTCAACGCCATTACAGATATCCTGCCGGCCCTGGCGGTCATCTTCCAGCAGCCAGAGCACCGCAATCTCGCCAGCTTGCAACGCGAAGGCGCCTCGGCCCTGGACGCACCCCTGCGCAAGGATGTCCTGCGGCGTGGTATGGCCACAGCAGTGCCGTCGCTGGCAGCATATCTGATCGCATTGCGTAGCGGCTCACTGGCCCAGGCGCGTTCAGTCGCCTTCACCAGCGTTGTCTCCACGCAACTGGCCCAGACACTGCTCGCTGGACGCGTCGAAGGACACCTGACGGGGCCGGTACTGGCGGCGGTTGGCGGCTCATTCGGGCTGGTGCTGGCGGCTTTCAGCATCCCGGCTCTGCGCGACCTCCTGCAACTGGCCGTCCTGCCGCCCTCAGCCTGGGCACTCATCGGCGGCGGCGCGCTGGCCGCTATCCTGCTCAATTCCCTGTTGAGCGAGCAGGGAATTGAGCAAATACGGGATCTGGCAACGGGCAAGTAGGACATGAGCAATATCAACGAAAAAGAGGTCTTTCACATATTGATGCGTGTACCCTTGATAACGCAGGCCACTGCATCACCTGTTCTGACGAGGCGGTACACGTTCGGGTGCTACATATCGACGCGGAAACCGGCCTGGCCCTCGTCTCACAGGGAGACAGATCAGAAGAAGTGGATATTACGTTGGTGGATGAGGTCAGGCCAGGCGAGACGCTGCTGGTACGTGGAGGAGTCGCGCTAGAGAGTGTGAGCCAGGAATCGCCAGGGTGCAGCTAACCCGATTGACATCGCTGTTGGATCGATTATACTTATCGAAGTTGCATCTAGAGCTAGTGCATGCCCACATGCGCTAGAAAAAATATGGAGGAGCAAGCACTACCCATGAAACCGTTTTTGGAAATCCCTTACGATGAACTAGAAGAACTTAACCTGAAAGCCAGAGAAAAACGCGATACCCTCTCGGCTGAAGAGCAGGAACAAGAGTATCGGGCCTATTTAGAGAAAGAAAAGTCTATCAAAGCGGTGACACTCTGCTTTTCCGATATCGAGGGCCGTTTCCACATGCTGGATTACGATAAGAAATTTCTACTCGCTTCGGCGGATAACCTCACTTTCGATGGCTCTTCCATTCGCGGCTTTACGGCTCAGCGCGAGTCCGATCTGCGCCTGCAAGTTGACTGGACGAGCTTTTTATGGCTGCCCGCAGACCTCTTTGGCCCCGGAAAAGTGATCATGTTCGCCAATATCCTCAATCGCGAGGGTCAGCAGTACGAATCGGATTTTCGCGGCCTGTTTCAACAGTATCTACGCGAACTGCGCCGCACCGAGGGACTGAGCGCGTATGTCTCGGCTGAGGTGGAAGGGATTGTGGTCGAGGGCCAAAACGCGGAGCAGCGTTTTGATGAGAAAACAGGTTTCCATCTGATCTCGACCAGCGGCTATTTCCATTCGCTGCCACGTGACCCGCTGCGGCAATTTATCGACACCTCCGCCAGCATCCAGCGCGCAATGGGCTTCAAGAATGAGAAGGACCACCCGGAGGTCGCGCCCTCCCAGTTTGAGATGAACTTTGCCTATACCGATGCCCTGCGCACGGCTGACCTGATGCAGCTCTACAAGCTCACCTGCCGCCAGGTTGCTAATAGCATGGGCCTGACAGCGACCTTCCTGCCTAAGCCCGTCATGGGCATCAACGGGAATGGCATGCATACGAATATTTCCCTGGCCAAAGATGGCAAAAACATTTTTTACGCGAAGGACGGGGCGGAAAACCTTTCGTTGCAGGCGCGCGATTTCATTGCGCGCATCCTCAATCACGCGGCGGAGATGTGTCTGGTGCTGAATGCCAGTGTAAATGCCTATCGGCGCCTCGATCCGCATTTTGAAGCGCCCAATCAGATCCAGGTTTCGCCTATAGATCGGGGTTCCATGATTCGCATACCGGTGGGCAACGAAAGATCCGCGCGCATCGAGGTGCGCTCTATCGGGCCAGACGCCAACCCCTATCTGTTGCTCTACACACTGGTCCAGGCCGGTTTGCAGGGAGACCCGTTACCAGCCTCCAACACAGAAGGCGAGCAGGTGCGCCTGTTGCCGGGTACCATCCAGGAAGCGATGGCGCGCTTTGAGTCCAGCCAGTTGATACGCAAGATCCTGGGCGAGAAGAACGTCGATAAGTACCTTTCCTTTAAACAGGCTGCTGCTGACCGCAGCCCGCGCAGCCTGGGCACAAAGGTGAAGAACGCTGAGATCATTTATCACCACGATGTGACCAATCAAGCGCTCTGGAATGATTTTTAAGATTCCTCAACTCTGCGGCGCGGCCAGAGGGTGACAATCACAGCTATCGCGAACCCCACCAGGCTCATCCAGAAGAGGCCCGGCAGAAGCGCAGAGTGCCCGGAGAGCAGCTCGAAAAGGGCGTCGGTGACGATGAAGAGTTGGACAATCAGGATAATGCCCACGATATACACCTGCCCCTGCACAATCGCGGCTCGTCCGGGCAGGCCAAGATAGTGCGGGCCGGGTCGCGGCCCTCGCGCATTGCGCGGGGGTCGCGTAACCGGCGGGTCGTCGGGATTCGCCACTGGAGGCTGATATTTCTGTGTATCCATGCTCTCATTCTCCTGTTTTAAACAGTCTGGGCATAAAAATTCGTTCCTCTGGTTTCACCCTTGCAAGCCTGCTTTAGCGGTCAATCATTTTGACCGCGTAAATCTTGCCGCCTTGAATGGCCAGTTGGATCAAAGGAAGCGGACGCGTGGGTGGTCCGGCGAGAACGTTACCCGTCGCGGCATCGAAGACGCCCTCGTGACAGGGACAGTGCATATGCTTGCCATCGCCAGAGTAGACGACGGCGCACGAGAGATGAGTGCACACATCGCTGTAGGCCACCAGACCTGTGCCAGGCAGGTTAATCACGATGCCCTCACCGTAGTTGTCGGGAAAGTTGAAGACGCGCCAATCGTTGGTCTTAAGCTCGCCGACATTCGCCACAAAGACGTGTTTCACATTGTCACCTTTGGGCAGGCTGCCCAGGACGGCCAGAATTCCAGTGGCCGCACAGAGTGCGCCCGTACAACCGACGAAGAAACGCAGGGTATCGCGGCGAGTGATGATCTCGTCCTCGTCCCAGGGATAGGGGAACTCCTGGCGCCACTCGTGCGCGTAACGCTCGTGGGGCGGGATATGCTGCTCCTCACCGCCCGATACCTGTGAGGCCGGTTGCTGTGGCTCTAATTCACGCACCATAAACGTTTATTCCCCTTTCCAGGACTGTTGAACACGCACGACAGGAATAGATGACGGCGCAGATGCTTCTTCAGCATGCGTTGGCGCGGTGATCGGCTCTTTGCTGGGAACACGTGGCGTCCACGGCTGCGGGGGCGCTGAGCGTTCGGGCACACCGGCTCGTTCGGCGCTCACCCACGACGCGGCATTGCGACCCGCAGACGCGTCAGGGATGGCCGGGATATTCCCCAGATCGGCCTCTTCGACCAGCGCAAGCAGGTCCAGCGCGTCGTCCTGCCGGGTCATGACCACATAGTTGCGAGTCTGGACGCGCTGCTGGCCAAAGAAGAAGACGTTCACCGGTTTGGCTCCCTGCCGATCACGACCCGCCGCCAGCCACTCCTCATAAGTGCCGTAGAAGATAGCCTGCGTGGGACAGACCGTCGCGCACATGGGGCCTTTGCCCTGGCTGGTGCGATCATAGCAGAGGTTGCATTTGCGCATCAGGTGGGCGGCGATATCAAACTTGGGGACGCCGAAGGGGCAGGCGTAGCCGCAGTTTTCGCAGTAGATGCAGCGCGTCTCGTCGGCGCTCTGCACCACACCCTCAGGGCTGACCAGGATGGCCTGGGCCGGGCACACCTGCGCGCAAGGTGCCAGGGGGTCTTCGCAGTGCATACAGAGCGTGGGCGAAGAGGCCACGGTGTTCTCGCGCTCGACGTAATCGATATAGATCATACTCTCGCCCTTATGCGAATCGCATTCGCGGCAGGCAGCCACACAGGAGCGGCAACCAATGCAGCGCGAGGGATCGAGAAAGATTTTCTTGATCAGTTCCGGCATCGCTTTTTCCTCGTCCCCTTTCTACTGAACGACCGGCTGAGGCTGGTTATCGGCGATAGGCAGTTCGTGACGGCGCCGACGCGCGGCGGTCAGCAGGTCTACGTCCATGTCCTTTGCCCAGGCAGGCGGCTCGGCAGCGCGTGTGGCGACAGCGGCGCATACTTTGTATTCCGGGATCTTGAAATGTGGCTCCAGGATGGGATTGGTCAGGATATTGACCGCCTGTGTATGCCCATAATGATAGGGGATGAACAGCGTATCCGGGCGGATTGAGCGCACCACCAGCACCGGCACGACCATCTCGCCACGCCTGGTGCGTACATTCACCCAGTCGCCATCCTGAATACCCAGCCTAGCCGCCGTCTGCGTGTGCATCTCCACCCAGGGGCAGGGCGCCTGCTCATTGAGAAAAGGCACGCGGCGCGTCTGGTTGCCTGAGAGATAGTGGTAGATCACGCGCCCGGTGGTCAGTATTAATGGAAACTCTGCATCAGGCTCCTCGGCAGGCGGGATATAGGCAATGGGATTGAAGCGCGCCTTGCCATCGGGAAAACCGAAACGCTGCTCGTAGAGACGCGGTGTCCCTGGATGGTCCAGCGAGGGACACGGCCAGAACACCCCGTTCTGCTCTTCAATCTTCTCATAGGTGATACCATAGTAATCGCTCTTTGCACCTCTTGTACAGAGGCGGATCTCCTCAAACATTTCGCGGGGCGAGCTAAAAGAGAAGTACTGGCCTTTGCCCAGGCGATGAGCGAGGTCGCAGACGATCTCCCAGTCGCGGCGCGCCTCACCAGGCGGATCGACGGCCTGGTTATACTTAATCACGCGCCCCTCCAGGTTGGTCACGGTGCCCTCGTCCTCGGCCCAGACGGAGCCAGGTAGCACGATATCAGCCAGCTCAGCGGTTTCGGAGAGAAAGAAATCGGTCACGACAAACAGATCGAGACCACGCAGGGCGCGTTCGACGGTATGCTGATCGGGCAGCGAAACCATCGGGTTGGTGCAGATCATAAAGCAGGCGCGGATCTCCTGGCGCAGCATGGCTGGGATCATCAGCGTAGCGGCATAGCCGGAATGGGGCAGATCTTTTTCGTCGATGCCCCAGATCGAGCAGATGTAGGCGCGGTCTTCGGGATCATCGATCTCGCGGCAGCCGGGCAATTGCGTGGCCTTCTGGCCCATCTCGCGACCACCCTGGCCGTTGCCCTGCCCGGTCAGCGTCCCATAGCCAGCGCCAGGCCGCCCAAAGTTGCCGGTCGCCAGCGCCAGGTTAGCGCAGGCCAGGCCGTTATCCACACCCTTGCTCTGGTGCTCCAGGCCGCGCGCGGTATAGATCAACGCGGCGTGGGCGCGACCATACACGCGAGCCGCGTCAATAATCGTCTCAGGACGCAGACCGCAGACCTGGGCCACGCGTTCGGGCGGGTATTGCAGGGCCATCGCCTTTGTCTCGTCCCAATTGACCGTGCGCTGGCGAATAAACTCCTCGTCGAGCATGCCCTCCTGGATCAGCACATAGAGCATGCCATTGAGCAGGGCCGAATCGGTGCCGGAACGCAGGGGCAGGAAGATATCAGCGGTACGCGCAATCGGCGTCTGGCGCGGGTCGGCCACGATTAGCTTGCAGCCCCGGTCACGCGCCTGCCAGAGGTAGCTGGTGATGATCGGAAAGCACTCACCCACGTTGGCGCCGATCACGAAGATACAATCGGCGTGCAACATATCGCTGATTGGATTAGAGGCGCGGTCCAGGCCCAGCGCGTACTCGTTGGCTCCCGTAGCTGAGGACATGCACAAACGCCCGTTATAATCCGAGTGGCGTGTTCCCAGAGCCACGCGCGCGAACTTGCCCATCAGATAGCACTTCTCATTGGAGAGCGACGAGCCGCTATAGCTGGCCACCGCGTCGCTGCCATATGCCTGCTGAATCTCGCGAAAACGCCGGGCGATGGTATCGAGCACCTCATCCCAGGAAGCACGCTCCAGCGGACTCTCTTTGCCGTGTTTGCGCATTAACGGGTATGTCAGGCGGTCGGGATGGTTGACGGTCTGGTAGGCGGTGGCACCTTTGGGGCAGAGCATGCCGTGATTGAGGGGGAAGTCCTCACGCGGCTCCACGCCGATCACGCGACCACGCGCAACCTTGAGATACATGCTACACTGCACGCCGCAGTAGCAGCAGTGCGTGGGCACGTAGCGCTCGACCTCTTCGCTCGAGTTCCAGCGCGCGGGTGCGCGTTCCCCCTCGTAAAAGTCGTAGGTCGGCGCGTAGTTGGGCTGCCTGCGCCGACGAAAAATATTTTTATCAACACTCATGAGTTATTTCCTCTTGAGATTCTCTCATCTTATAAAAACTGATTGCCAGCGCGACCCAGCGCGGCCATGTTCGCCTGAGCACGCATCACGCGTTTGCAGCGTGGGCAGAGATCCTGCCACCAGAGCAGTTCTGTTGGGCCAGAAGGCGCGAGAGACATTGGCCCCGTTTGTAGAGGAGTTTGCACGCCTTCCGAGAGCGCCGGGGCATTCGACAATGTATAGTTCTCGCCCACATCGTTCAGGGTTTTCTTGAGATCCTGAATAAAACGCACGGGGGCAAACTCTTCCTGGCAACGAGCGCACTTTTGCATTTCGGTATGCTCGCCCGTGTGCCAGTAAAGCTCAATGCCCACTGTAGCTGGACGTTCGATGATGTGGAAAAACTTGCCAAAAGGCAGCGAGATCAGCCAGATCACCACCGTCGCCTCATGCACCAGGGAGATATACCAGTAATAAGCGCCCCCCAACCAGGTGCTATCGGCGGTCAGCGCCAGGCCAGTCACCACAATAGCCAGCAGCATCGCCAGCGGCACCAGGTCGAAGCGAAAACGCTGCACACTGATCACCGCCAGGTCATGGAAACGGCGATGGAAGGCCAGCAACAGCCCAAGCAGCAGGAGCAGGGCGGTGAAATCCAGGGCGTGAATAGCCACAAAGAGCATAAAGCCATTGACCGGCAGGATCAGCAGGGGGAACCCGAAAAACCAGATCTGGTAGAGGCCATTGGTCGTCAACGTAAAACGCAGCCAACCGAAGACCAGCGGGAATGTCACCAGGCACGAAAGCAACACGCCCCAGAAAATGCACTGGTGCGCGAACCAGCGATACCAACCACGGCGGCGAATAAATTGTTGGCTGAACAGCTCCAGGATGGCTTTCGGAATGAGCAACGTATATTCGCGGAAGTTCTCATACGAGAAGAAGAGGCGCCAGCTTCTGCGCCAATAACGCTCCGTGGGCGGACGCGAGAGCCAGAAGGCATATTTATAGGTCACGGCAGCCGTGGCAAAAATCGCCGCCACAGCATAGCCGATCAGGGCCGCGTCAAACCAATGGAAGCCGCGTGACCCCAGCGCGATCAACACCGTCAACAGCAGAGCCGCACCAATGCCGATCAAAAGCGAGCGATTCTGCAACTTGAGCAATGGATAGCGCGGACGCGTCGCGCGCGGCTCAGGAAAACGACCTGAGCGAGTGTGCGAGGCAGTTCTGTCAGGTGGAAGCGTCGATTGGTTCATCATGCATCGTCTTTCCTCTACGCTACACACCAACATGCACACATGCGTATGTTGGTATTCTACTCTTGCCGGGGAGCGCTCTTAACACCCTGCCAGATTGTAGCGCGAGAATTCCTCAACTGCAAACAGGTGCATAGTGAGAGATCTGCCTGCTCCCGAACCCTCCAACTGGACATTAGTGTTGTACAGTAGAAAAGCGATCTAGAAAAAGTCTGGCAAGCTCTTGATCAACACGCGTGCTTACATTTGAAGAGGGACCGATGATAGCCGAGCGCGCTGAGCTGAAAAGCCTCGGCTGGGAGGTGCGAGTGCTCGATGAGCTGGATCACCTCCAGGCTATGCAGGCGAAGCAGGTAGTGCCGATTCTGCATTCGTGGCTGGCCTCCCAGCTTCGGTCATAACCTGTTTCTGTATCTTGTTGCCCAAACCCGTGGGCCTGTACAACCTGAGAGGCGAGCAAGCCAGGATAAACTGGTTTGCGCGCCTCTCAGGTTGTACCTATTGAGCAGACTACGGGTTCTCGCCCAGGCCTTTGTGGATAAACAGGACCATATCGTAGGCGCCATCGGTGCTGCCGATAGCCTGGCGATTCCACCACCAGTTCCAGATATGCTGGGCGGCCAGGCCGAAGTTAAACCGCGCGTTCGGCGGCGGATTATCACCGTAGCTGAGCCAGAGGCCAGGGCCGTAACCGCTGCCCAGATTAGGGTCGGAACAGCTATTGGAGACTTTCTGGCCTGGTGCACAGGGCGGCAATTTATAGCCCTCGTCCCACCAACTGCGCATATGGTACTCGTGCGACAGATAATGGCCATTGGCGGGGGCATAGGTCGTGATTGCCTGGTAGGGGTTATCACCACCGTTCACAATCACCGGCATAGCAGTGACCCAACTGGCGGGACAGCCGGTTGGGAAGTTAAAGCACGTGTTGGGGTAGTCGCGCAGATACCATGCAAAGGGCCACGTAGCATCGCCAGTCACCCCAATGCGCATCTGGTGCTTCCCACCGAAGTCCTTCTTGTCTAGCGCATCGATCTTCGCCATCACGATATTCACATCGGTCGTCGTCTGCACATAGACCATCATCTCGTGCGGCCCATCGGCGGCATGCACATAGCTGACCTCGTACATATTGTGGAGCGTCGGCAACAGCAGCAGCACAGCCATCACCACTCCAAAGAGGCCCAGCGCAGCCTGTCCGGTGCCAACACGCAGGCGAGGTCTGGCAGGCACCTCTTGCTGAGGGTTGGACGAGAGCACCGGCTCGGCAGGTCTGGCAAAGAAGCGTTCTTGCGCGAAACGATAGCAGGCCAGCACACATGGTTGCAGAGCGATAGCGGCCAGCAGCATCATGGGCATGGTCATATGGATCATCAGCCAGGGCATCTTCTCAGCGGCCCAGGAATAGATGAAAACGTTGCCCAGGCACCAGTAGACCAGGAAGAGGCGGAAACGCGTGGGTTTCACCAGTGAATAGACAATGCCGGCCAGACCGAAAACTACACCGATCTGTTCATAGAGCGGGATCAACATCAAGTAGTAGTACCAGGGCTGGCCACCGCGCGCCACCGTCTGTTGCTGGAGCCAGTAGTAGAGGCCCTGCCAGATGCCATCCCCGATGCCGCCCTGAATGTTCGTAAAGACTACGGTGAAGAGCAGCAAGAAGATGGCCCAGCCCACGATCAGAGCGAAAAACCAGTGCGTCCAGGGCATGGTCAGGATAGTATCCAGCACCGGTTGGCGGCGATCCACCAGACGAGCCAGGCCGCGCCGCTGACCCGGCTCCGGCAAGCGACCATACATCTCACGCAGCAGGATGCTGAAAATGAAGAGGCCGAGCAAGATACCCAGCCAGGGCACCAGCGCAACCGTGACGAGCTTGAGATGGCCTATAAAGTTGTTCGAGGCAATCGCATTTTTCGGATTGGTGATAAAGGCCGAAAGCGCCTGCAAGCCAGCAAAGAGCAGTTTGGCCGCGACCCCGGCAATCAGCACATAGGCCAGCACAGCTAGCGGCGCAAAGGTGCGCGGTGCATAGCGGGCCACCTCCGCGTCCTCTATACGGGCGCGCAAGGCAAACTTCGCGCCAATTTCCCACGCAATCAAAGCGAACAGGAAGCTGCCAAAGACCGCAATGGTCAGGAAAGTCGCCTCACTCGTCGCGTAGGAGAGCGCGAAGGCCGCCGCAGCCAGCACGAGCCAGCGCAATTTGCGTGAGCGCATATAGCGACCCGCGGCTACTACCAGCAGCAGCGTAAAGCAGGCCATATAGATGGCTTCCCGCGAAAAGCGCGAGAAGTAGACCAGGCTGGGTGAAACAGCCAGCAGGAAGCAGGCCAACCACGCGCCGAGCTTGCCCAGGTAGTCGCGCAAGAAGTAGGGCAGGATCACAATCAGCGAGCCAAGCAGAGCCGCAGCGATGCGCACCGGCGTCGTATTAACACCATTATCGGGTGCGCCCAGCCACTGACTGACCTGGTAGACCAGCGCAATGGCGTGGAACTGGAAAGGACCATGCAGCAAGGGATCATAGCGGTAACAGGCATAGTTGGCGGGCGCGCCGTTCAGACCGTAACACCAGGACCAGTGCTGCAAATTGTGCAGCAGGCCCAACGAGAAATAGGCGTGCAAACTCTCGTCGTGGTGCAACGGCTTATCACCCAGGCCCCAGAAGCGCAGCACGACGCCCAACACAAGCACGCCCAGAAAAGGCGCCCAGGCAAGCAGTTGCTCGCGTGTCGGCCACTTGAACCCGCCTCTGGCTGACAGCTCGTCGTCAGAGATCTCCTCAAGGTCAGAGGGTGCCAGATCGTACTCATCATCGGCGTGCATATCAGGGTATTCAAGCGCCTCAGACTCAACCAGCGGCGCTTGCACCTCGGTGATCTCAATCAGATCTTCAGCGTGCGTCTCTCGCAAATCATTCTGTGAAACCGCCTCGGAGGCTGTTTTGCTCGACTGTGTTTTATAGCTCTTCAAAGAGATTTGCTCCTCTGTTTGCAGGTTTGCCCACCACCAGTAGCGCAACCGCTAGCGAACTTTATAGATCGTCACGCCCTGCGCTTGATACACGATCTGCATAAAGTTCTGGAAACGTTGTAAATTGGCCCCGACATAATTTTGTTGCTCCAGGGGGCCAACGTAGACATATTGCACATTATAGCGCGCTAGCAATCTCAGAACATCCTGTTGTGATGGATCGGTATAGATCTGATTCACATCCGCGGTGCGACGGGAGAAATCAGCGCCATTGGCGCCTTGATTCCCATTGAACCAGTTAATGCGCCACTGCAACTCGTGGCCTGGCCAGTTAATGACCGAGGGTAGGCCGGTAAAGATCGCGATGCGGCCATAATCGCTATACTCAGGCCCCGGCGCCTCTACGATGACGGGATCACCCGTGATATGGCTATTGATCCAACGAATAGCCGTATAGTCAGCGGGAGAGTAGGAACTCATATAATTCAGGCCATCGAGACTATTGGCGCGCTGTGCAAAATAATTCTCACGCTGTCTGGAGGCTGTCAAGGGATAGACCGCGCCTAGCAGTAAAAAGCCCAGCAACGTAAGGCTCCACACCATCTGGCTGAGAGCATACAAATTACGCGTAGAGCGGGGCGACTCATGCACAAATGCAGGCAGTTTGAGCGCAGGCCGCAGGCTATCCAGCACAAAGTAGACGCCCGCGCCTCCCACTACCGAGAGCAGTGCCCAGGCCTGAAAGTAGAACTTGAAGACCGTATTCATGCGCGGCACCTGATTGGCGAAGACATCGCGCAAAAAGAAAATCTCGCAGAAGGCAATCAGGGTGCAGGCGGTCGCGCCCAGTAGCAGCACGAAGGACCGCTCACGTTCTTTGAGATGGTAGAGCGTCAATATCGCACCCAGAGCCGCCAGACCACCGATGACCACAAAGGTCACGCCATTTTTCAAGAAGGCCAGCAACGGCACAGCCACTAACAACGTTCCCAGCAGGCCGAGGAAACGCGGATCGTGCCAATCCAGCCCAACTACGCTCAAGGGACGCACATCCTCTCCATCGCCGTGAGCATGCAGAGGTGCCCCATGCTCCTGGCGTGTGGCAAGATCAGGCTCCAGGTCTTCAATGACGAGATCTTGCTCTTCATCCTCGTCATCGAGTATATCAGGCTCATCCAACGTGCCAACGGACGACGAGCTGGCCTCCTCTTGAGCTACCTGAGCCGAGGAAGCAGCAATGTGCTGCGGCTGAGGCTGTGAATAGAGGTCGCTCTGTGGTAGTTGCGCCCGCGCATACACACGTTGTGGGGCCGAAGCAGCCGGTGTGAGCGAGAGTGAGCGCACGCGGAAGAAGCTGGTCAGCAAGAATGAGAGGAAGATAAAGGCGAACACACCGTAGATCAAAACCTCATCACCCAGCGGCGTGCGCGTTGTGGGGTCGACCAGGCGCAGCCCCTGCGCGGGCGAAACGAAGTGCAGGTAGAAAGGCGCGAACAGGAAAAATGAGAGCGCGGCCAGGGCAGCGCAGGCAGTAAAGACATCCAGCGCAAAATCCCAGTCCAGGCGCGAATGATGAGCCAACCATTGCTGAAAAACCAGGCAAATCAGGGACAGCAGCAGGTAGGTCGGATAGTCCCAACCGTTCATAGCGTAGAGGCTGCCCAATAAAATCGCGGTCATGCCCAGCGTGAGGGACATACGCCAGCCGCGTCCAAAGGCCGCCAATCCCTGGCCTACAGCTTCCAGTAAAAGGTTAAAAGCCAGCCCGATCCCCAGAATGGTAAAGGCCAGCGCCAGGACATGTGCGTGAAAGCAAGAGAGCAGGAAGCTAAAGGCTGGAAACTCATTGATCGTAGCTGGAATCACACGTGAGGCATTGAACCAGGCAGCATCAGGCAGAATGCCATGATTCTCCCACCAGGTCTGGGTGGCTGCCAGATTGCCGAGCACCAGACCCAGCAGCATCGTGAGTACGCCATAGGGTACAGCGCCGCGTAGGGAGGGAAAAACTCGATCCGGACGCATACTGCCAGCTGCAACTCCAGGCAGGGCAGCCAGGCGGCGGCGGCGATGTTGCGCCCAGGCCACTATATTCGAGGTCACCCCAAAAAGGTTGCTGGCAGTCAGGCCAAAGAAGAGGCTGATGCCCGTATTAAAGGCAATGGACGGGGTCTGACCAATGAGTTTCGCCAGCATCGCAATGTTATAATGCGCGTAATAGTAGTAATTGATTGGTTGGCCAGCATACCACATATCATTGGGTGGCAAATGCGGACTGCGCATAATCGCGGACAGAAAACCCTCATCCATAAACATCTCAAAACTGTGGATATCCGGGCTATAAGAGCGCAACCAGCCAAGCAGGAAAACCATGCCCAAAAAGATCAACTCAACACATAGGATGTAGAAAACATTCGAGCGCACTAATTCCAGTAGCGTCTTGCGCACGCGGAGAAAACCCAGCACATTCAAGGCCGCCAGGATCAGGAGCACCCCAAAGATAAACAACTGGCTAAACGGCAAAAACTGAAAGATCATCAGGGGCAGCCAGACACAAAACGCCAGGGCAGCCAGGCCAATCGCCTTGCTAAACGCCCACCCCCGGTCGGGCAGATTATGAAAAACAGTCACTGTGAGCGGCAGAAATAGGAAGCCCAGGATTTCCATCGCGGCCCACATCTGTAATAATTCTAGCATTTGGCACTCTCTCACGCAAAGTTATGATTTACGAAATACTATAGTACAAATTTGAGAGGAGCACAACACTTTCTCCCCATTATCATAACGCATATCTCCACTTAAGAATGACGAATAACAAGCCTGAGATGTTCCGGCCCTGGACTTTTTGTACCACTCTCAATACGCACGCAAAGATACTCTATACCAGCAGTGTCTTCATTCTACGCTTTTTCCGCTAGAGCTTGTGCCTATGCTACGCTTTCCACTTTTATGAATGTTGAGCAGCGAGGCGAAAATTTGTCTTCTTCAGTAGAATGTATCATGTAAGTCCGACAACATTTTCTTTTTTGCCAGGGTTGGGTACGTGTGGAAGGTGCTCCCGTGAAGAAAACGCTTTTTTTTGAGAAAATGCTCCCCTTGTATTTATGCATCGTTCTGCTTATCGTGATGCTCATCACCGTCGTCACACAGGTGCAGAGCTATGGCCTGACGACAGATGAAGGGATGCAGAGCAACTATGGGCAGGCCGTTTTTGCCTGGTATCGTACATTGGGCAAGGATCAGAGCTTTTTGCATTTTCCCGCCGATGCCCACGAGCCAGAGCATGGTCCGTTCTTTCTCGTCATCGTAGCCGCCGCCGAGCATGTCTTGCATCACCAGTGGAACGTGGAGGCCGCGCTCATCGCACTGAGTGGGGTGCTGGGCGTCATCATGCTGGGTCTGTGCGGCTTTGAACTGGGAGGCTGGTGGTTCGCTCTGCTGGCGGCGTTGAGTCTGTGGCTCTATCCACGCTTCTTTGGTGCCATCTTTAACAATCCCAAAGATATCCCTTTTACCACAGCTACTATCCTGGTCCTCTGGTCTACGCTGCTCCTCATCAAACAATGGGGGCAGAGCCGGAAATACCTGCGCAATAGCCTGCTGGTCGCCTTTTTTCTGGCGGTGGCCGTGGCCATTCGGGTCAACGCGATCACCTGGTACGGCACGCTGGCTCTGATGGGAGCTGGCTGGTGGCTGCTCAACTGGAGACGCACGCTGCAAGAGAACCATCTGGCGCAGGCCATCAAACAACAAGTCCTGGCTGCCGGGATTATTGGCGTGGGATCGCTGCTCGGTATTATGGCAATGTGGCCGTATATCCTGCTTGGTCCGCTGGTGAACTTCTATCGCGCATTAACCGTTATCGCGAAATATCCCTGGAATGGCTCGGTGCTCTTTGCAGGCAACATGCAACTGGCGATGGATTTGCCGCGCAGTTATGCACCCATCTGGCTGGTGATCGGCTCACCCCCGGCTCTCATCCTCTGTGCCATCGTGGGCTGCCTGTTTTTGAGCGGCTGGTCGCTACGCAAAAGAGTGCTGGACCCCCAGATGTTCGTTGTGCTGCTCTCGCTCGCCATCCCGCTGAGCGTCATCGTTGGTATGCATTCGGTGCTCTATAATGGGTTGCGGCAACTTCTGTTTCTCATCCCATCGATCATTCTGCTCGCGGTCTATGGCTTTTTACAGGTCTTTGCCTTTTTACGGCGAAAAAGGCAAATGGTGCTGGCGGGTTTGCTGGTGCTGCTCGCAGTTGGCAACACGCTCTGGCTGGCAAAGGATATGCTTGTACTGCATCCTTACGAGTACGTGTATTTTAGTCCGCTGGTCGGCGGTGTCGCGGGTGCGAATGGCGTCTACGAGATGGATTACTGGAACACCTGTCAGCGGCCCGCCAGCCTCTGGCTGGGGCAGCACTACCAGCAATTTGCGCTGAGCAGTACGCCAACCATCCAGGCGCAAAATACGGCCTTCCAGTATATGACCTATTTGCCCGCCAACTTCCAGGCGGTCGCAAGCAACTCGGACTTTCTGATTGATATCAAGCCTTTCACGCCCCCGCAAAGCATCTCGCAGTATCAGTTGATCCATACAGAGAGCGTTGAGGGTGTGCCGTTATGCAAGGTGTATGCCAGGACCAGCGCATCTTTTAAAGCACCATAAGAAAGTTGGAATACCATGCTATAATGACTAGTGTTCTGTTCTCTTGAAAGCCTGTAAGGGAGGTTATTTCAGCGTAAATCTTTGAATATATCTTTCACCTGGATATGATGCTGTTGGGTTTGTAGTTGGAATTGGAGGTGGTTTACATGCATCCAGGACGATCAACCGATTTGAGTTATGCGTATTTGCGGCAGGTGTTGAGCGCTGTCAGGGGTTATTTTACCACGCATCTGCTGAGTGATGCGTCCGCTGTTCTTCAGGAGGACAATGCTCCCGCGCTCTTCCTGCGTCATGATATCAAAGTCTCTCTTAAACGAGCCGTGCATATGGCGGAACTCGAACATGAATACGGCTTGCCCGCGACTTATATGGTGCGAGCCGATTCGCCGCTCTATTCTCTGAACGAGCGCAATGCACGCATTCAACTCTTAGAGTTGCTCCAGTTGGGACACGAGGTAGGTCTGCACTTTGACCTGGCCAACGATGAACGCCAGAACCAGTCTTTTCTCACGATGGTCGAGAACCAGTTGCGTCCAGCCTGCACGCGCATTGAGCAGATTATTTGCCGACCTGTCCGCGCGTTTTCATTGTATCGCCCCATTCCCCGGCTCTTCGACGGTCCCCTATTGATTGATGGGCGCGTCAACGCCGATGCCAGCGAGTTACGGGCCTGGCTGCTGTCGGACGCGGGGGGGAGCTGGCGCAATGGCGATCCACTTACGCAACTCAAGCAGCCCACTGGCCGCGTTTTGCAGCTCCTGCTCCATCCGCTCTGGTGGGGCCACAAACATCTGCCCGCGCCCGAACGCCTGCAAGAATTCTTCGCGTCCGCAACCCGCGATGCCTCGGCGCGCGAGGCCGCTATCTTCGATATCAACCTGTCCAAAGCTGTTCCGGCTGCCCGTCGCCAGGGTATCCACGCGCTGCTGGGCAAAGGGAGCAGAGCATGACCGAGACGTTTTACAGCAGTATCTCTACCCTCCAGGAACGGGGCCAGGAACCACAGACGGGCAGCAATGCCACCGATCTCTCCACCTGGGTCATCGATCACCTGGACATCCGCGCGGGCTATAATGTCCTCGATACAGGCGGCAGCAACGGGCCGCAGGCGCTTCCCCTGGCCCAGCTCGTGGGATATAATGGGCACGTTCTCTCCATAGATCGCTCGTATGAGGCGCTGCACGCGCTCGCGCAACGCAGCCAGGAACTCAGGCTGGAGACACGCATTCGTCTGCTGCAAATCAATCTGGATGACCTCGAAGGTTATTTACGCGAGGATGATTTTGAGCGCGCCCTGGCTTCGCGCGCGCTCTACCGCATCAAACAGCCGCTTTCGGTCTTCAAAGCCCTGCACCGCGCTCTCAAGCCAGGCGGCACGTTTTTTTTCTACGGACCCTCCCGCAACAACAACCTGGAGATCAAACGCTTCCACGCTGCCCTGCGCGGCGAAACGATCTCACCGGAGAGCAAGGAGCCGACTTTTCTGGAAGAGGTGGGCCTGCCGCTTGCCCGCAACTGTTTCAACAAGGTTGAGATTGTACGGTTTGAGCAGCCGCTGCTCTTCGATTCGCCCGAAGCGCTCTATACCTGCTGGAACAGTAGCAAGCTCTATGCGCAGGAACTGGACGCGCCCTGCCGCCGCGCAGCACTCCGCCACTTCGAGTCCCATCCGGTCTTCGAGACGGTCAAACGCGTGGTGGGCATCAAAGCAACCAAATAAAATTTTTCCCCTAGAGAACTTTCTTTGCTCGCTAAGCGATGGGAACTCGTGAACGACACAAGCAACGCGCCGATCTGCTGCTGCAGGGCACTATTGCTCTTGCACTGACGGGTCAGCGCGTTGCTAGATGAACGGCCCTCACCCATGTATCTGTTGGCGCGCGCGTACCTGCACAGCCTTGAGCGCCTCTATCTCCCCGACGTGCTCAACCGCACCCAGCAGGATACTTTTGAGCAACTGGTAGATCGCCAGCTTCGGCTGGCCCGGAGCTGGCTCCTCAAGGGCGCTCCCTGGCATGGCCAGCAGATACCGACGCAAAACGCTGCATCCCTGGTCAAGATAGGTGAGAAGCTCCTCTGCGCTCATCTCTGGAATAGCGGCAACCTCTTCCTGTGTATAACCAGTGATGGCGCCCAGGCCCTTAAAGCCGATGCCACGCGGATCGTAACCGGTGCGCGCCGCCCAACCCTGCGTATGCCATTGCTCCTCTTCAGCGCGTCTGTTATCCAATAAGCGTACTACTATCAGATCCAGCCAGCGACTATAGTGCCAAACGGTGACGCCGATGCTATTGCCCTGAGCATCCGGTCTCCAGGCCAGTTCCGCGCGGGATAATTCAGCGATGATCGCGTGTGTGCGTTCAGCGATAGAGGCAACGAGATCCACAAGCACTTCTTCAGCTTTCATGGATTTTTCCCTTTCATGGCTCCAAGTGAGGCTCCGATGACAATTGTAGCACAACTGGCGAGGGTGGGATCGTGGACAGCCTGCACAATCGCGCGCCCCATCTCCCGCGCGGTGGGTAGCGCTCCCTGGCTAGTGCGGCGCTGCTCAATCAAGCCGGGCGCGCTCCGCTCCAGCAATCTGGGTGTAATCGTTCCCTCGATGAGATCCCCCGTCACCACAAGCAAACGCAGGCCAGCAGCGTCGAGTTCGGGTTGCAGCGCTCGCAGAGCCTGTTCGCCAGCGTGTTTGCTCGCGGCAACGGGTTCGTAGGCTGGCAACTGCTGAATCTGACCGTAGAGGTGTGCCCAATGGCTGGTCACAAACACAATCACGCCGCCAGGGTGTAGCAGTGGCAAAGCAGCCTTAACCAGAGCCGGTTGCGCGTCCCGATTGATGTGCATTGGATAGGCAGGGTCAGCCGCGACCAGGTCCTGCTCTATGCCGCCAGAAGCGTTGAGTACTAGAAGATCCAGATGCCCTCTCCACTGGCCCACCTGCTGAAAAAGCTGCGCCACCTGCTCCTCATGCGTGATATCGCAGCGCAGTGCGAGCGCCTCCCCGCCTCGTTGGGTGACGGCAGCGGCCACCTCTTGAGCGCGAGCGGCCTTATTGCGATACGCGAACACGACATCATAGCCGCGTTCAGCCAGGGCCAGCACCGTTTCAGCCCCAATTCCACGGGAGCCTCCAGTCACGGCAGCTACTAATCGTTCGTGCATATAGCATTCTCCATGTGCTTTCTCTAGAATAACTGATCGATAATAGTGTATCCGCGTGACATAAGGAAAAGGGAAATCAAAGCGTCCCATCATAGCATTTGAAGATGAGGCAGGTATTGTGGCCACCAAAGCCCATCGAATTGGACATGGCCACGTTCACCATCGCCTCTCGTGCCTGGCAGGGCACATAATCCAGGTCACACGCGGGATCGGGATGGCGCAGATTGATGGTCGGCGGAATCATCCCGCGCTGGATAGCCATGACTGCAATAGCCGCCTCAACCGCGCCCGCAGCGCCCAGCGTGTGGCCGGTCATCGATTTGGTCGAACTGACCGCGAGCCTGTAGGCATGCGCGCCGAAACAGGTTTTAATGGCCTGGGTCTCCGTCTCATCGTTGGGTGGCGTCGAGGTTCCGTGCGCGTTGATATAGTCCACCTCATCAGGGCGCAAATTGGCTTTGTGCAGGGCGCGGCGCATAGCGCGCACCAGGCCCTCGCCACCAGGAGCAGGACTGGTGATATGATAGGCATCGCCCGTGCTCGCATAGCCAACCAGTTCAGCCAGGATGGTCGCGCCCCGCGCCCGCGCAAACTCCAACTCTTCCAGAATAAGCATGCCCGATCCCTCGCCCATCACAAAACCATCGCGTGTGGCATCAAAGGGTCGGCTGGCCCCCTGGGGATCGTCGTTGCGCCGCGAGAGCGTCGTCATCTTCTCAAACGCAGCCATTGCAATCGGCGTGACTGCCTTCTCCGCGCCGCCCGCGATCATCGCCTTTGCATCGCCACGTCGAATGGTTTCCCACGCCTCGCCGATGGTATTGCCACTGCTCGCGCAGGCTGAAACAGCGGCCCAGTTGGGGCCTTGCGCGCCGGTGAGAATGGAGACAATACCGGGCGCGCCATCGATAGTCATGGCAGTCACAAAAAAAGGGCTGATGCGGTCCGGGCCTTTTTCATACAGCACGCGAAACTGTTCGTGCAACGTAACCAGGCCACCGATGCCGCTACCGATATACACGCCGATCTCGGTAGCGTTCTCCGGCGTGATCGCTAAACCCGACTGAGCCAGCGCCTGTTTCGTCGTCGCAATCGCCAGTTGCTCGTAGGGATCATTGCGCCGCGCTTCTTTGCGATCCATAGAGAGCAATGGATCAAAGTTTTTAACTTCAGCGGCGAAATGCACCCCGAACTGGCTACTATCATAGGCCGTAATTTCACTAACCCCGGATTTACCCTGTATCAGCGCCTCCCAATTGCTAGCCAGATCATTGCCCAGCGCTGTAATCAACCCCAACCCGGTCACAACTACACGAGACATAACCAGACCTCCTATCGGGCAATCATCATTCCTGGCTATATTCGTGACCTCCATCACAAGAGCACACGCGCTTCCCCGCGTTCAGTGCTTGAGTAGCATGGCCAGGTATTTGCCCTGATGGAAGCAAGTATAGTCTTGTTTTTATATACTGTCCAATATATACTATAATATAGAATTCATAC
>CAXUEY010000103.1:0-21831 GCA_964250225.1 uncultured Ktedonobacteraceae bacterium
CCAGCCACCGTTCCAGTTTTGCTTTCCACATTTCAATTGTTCAAGGTGCTCTCTCGACCCGGTGGAGATCATCGCTCCTCCGTTCTTGCTTAAAACGAGCAAATCAGCTATCTACGCCATTTTCGTTCGTTTGCTTCAGCCGTTGTATTATTGCACACTCTGCAAACCTTGTCAAGGGGTTTTCCCAGAAGTTTTTTGATCTTCCAGATTTTCTCTTGCCCAGCTTTTCCGGCGAGACATTGGCCCTTTTACAACAAACCGACCAGACGGGCTGGTTCCTTGTAAAGGAGGTTCTACTCTCGGAAAAGTGATCCTTCAGAGGCGCCACATTATCGTGGCCTACAACTTGCGTGACGAAAATGGAAGAGACAGGAGCACCGGTAGAGGTGATTGTCTGATTCGTTCGTAGCTCAGATAGTATGCCACCCCTTCACAAAAAAGTCAAGGGGTTTTGCGATGAATTTTCGCAATTTTATAAAAATCCAAAAAACTGAATGTGATTGGTCACTTTCCAATACAAAATTCGCTGAAGATTCTATCGAGGAGGTCCGCGCTGGCCGTCTCGCCTGTCACCTCGCCCAGTGTATTATACGCAGCATTCAGGTCAATCGAGACAAAATCGAGGGGTACACCCTGCTCCAGCGTATGCAAAGCGGCGCGCAAGTGCTCGGCAGCGGCGCGCAGAGCTGCCTGGTGCCGAGCACTGGTAATCAGCCCTTCGCTTCCGAACGCGGTGTGCCCGGCCAGCACCAGGTTGGTCAGTGCCTCCTCCAGTTCAGGCAGACCTGAGCCTGTGAGCAACGAGGTGTGTACCAACGCGACCCCCGGCCAGAGTTGCTGGACAGATGCAAGCTCCAAATGTTGCGGTTGGTCGATTTTATTGATTACGATCAGCAGCTCGCGGCGTCCTTCTTCATCAACATGCTTGCTGGCGCCAAAGCCCATGGCGCGCAATTCCTGTGAAACCTGGCGATCCTGTTCGGTCAGCGGTTCAGAGCTATCGCAGACCAGTAGCACAACCTCGGCGGTTTCGGCTGCGGCGCGGCTACGCTGTACTCCGATCCGTTCCACTGGATCAGCCGTCGGGGTAATCCCGGCAGTATCGATCAAGTAGAGGGGGATGCCACGCAGGTTCGCCACCTCTTCGACGGTATCGCGCGTGGTACCAGCGACGGGGGTGACTATCGCGCGTTCGCTGCGCAAGAGGGCGTTGAGCAGGCTGGACTTGCCCACGTTGGGACGTCCGATAATGGCGGTGCGCAGACCCTGGCGGTAGAGGCGCCCCTGTTCAGCACTGGTCAGCAAGGTCGCGACCTTCGCCTGAGCCTCCTCAATGAGTGGAAGCAGCTCGGCTGGTTGAGGTGTGGGGATGTCATCTTCGGGAAAATCGATGCTGGCTTCGATGCGCGCAATCACACCCAGAATCGCACGCCGCGCGCCCTGCACCTGCGTTGAGACACGACCCTCCAGTTGCTGCATAGCCAGACGTTGCCCGGCTTCGGTCTGCGCACTAATCAGGTCCATGACCGCCTCGGCCTGCGCCAGGTCCAGCCGCCCATTCAGGAAAGCGCGCAGGGTAAATTCGCCGGGATGCGCCAGGCGCGCACCCTGGGTCAGCAGCAAACGTAGGATACGTTGCAAGACCAGCGGACCGCCATGCCCCTGAATTTCCACCACATTCTCGCGTGTATACGTACGTGGTGCTCGCATAAAGGCTACCAGCACCTCATCAATGGCTTCGTGAGTTGTCGGATCGACAATGCGTCCATAAGTCAACAGGTGGGATGGTGGTAGCTCGCTGGATCGCTCTGGCGTCCTGAAAAGTGGGAGGACCAGGGTAAAAGCCTCGACCCCACTTACTCGGACTATCCCAATGCCCCCCTGCCCTGGGGGGGTGGCGATGGCGGCAATCGTGTCGTTCTGCATACGCGGATTATAGCGCAGGAGTCGCGCACTTACAAGCGTGCGAGCCTTTCTGGATGAGTATAGATATTCATCGTTCTTTCGCGCAAAAAACCGATCAGAGTGATGCCGCTCTGTTCCGCCAGTTCCACGGCAAGGCTTGAAGGCGCGGAGATGGCCGCGATACAGGGGATGCGCGCGTGCAAAGCCTTCTGGATAATCTCGAACGAGGTGCGCCCGCTCACCAGCAGAATTGAGCGTGAATAGGGCAGTGTGCGGTGGAGTAGCCCATACCCGATCAACTTATCGACGGCGTTATGCCTGCCAACGTCCTCGCGCAACAAAGCAAGTTCTCCCTGTATACTGAACAGGCCAGCCGCGTGCAGCCCGCCCGTATGGGTGAAGACCGCCTGCGCCTCACGTAATAGTGATGGTAAATCATAGAGGCAGTTCGCGGGAATGCGCAAATCGTCAGCAGGTAGTGGCTCGTTCGTACAAAGAATATCGGCAATACTATCTTTTCCGCATAGACCGCAACTACTGGAGGCTGTGAAGTTGCGGCGGAAAGCCCGCGCGGCCACATCTTCTAGCAGTTCCGCGCGTAACGCCACCTCGACCACGTTGGCCAGCGGCAGACCGTCGCTATCGCAGGCCGGATGAACTTCCAGCACATCACCCGCACCCTGGATAAGTCCTTCGGTGAGCAGGAAGCCGAGGGCCAGTTCTTGATCGTGCCCCGGCGTGCGCATAATCACCACCAGGCTGCGCCCACCCAGGCGGATCTCACAGGGTTCCTCTACCGTAAGATACTCCTCACGCTGCTCCTGCTCATCCTCATGCCAGTGCATCACGCGCGTGTTGATAACGCGTTCGGGGTCAAGCGGCGAGCGCCAGAAGCCGGGAGCATTCATGAGCTACCTCCTCTGTGCTTATTGCATCAGTACGTTGTCTCTATTGTAGCTGATCTGGCGGTAGAATCAATAGTTTTGGCAGCATTTTCCATCCAGGTAGGGGTAACAAAAAAATCGCGAGCGCGGCCAATGAAAATGAAGCCGGGGTGATGCCGCTTTCACCCATTGCATAATCGCAGAAATAAGTACACAGCACAGTTGAGGTAATCCCAGACTGTGCTGTGTACTTATTTCTACAACTACGCGCTACGTGTACGCAGTTCCTGCAAGATGGCCAGGCGTTCGCGGGCAGTGGTGCTGCCTGGATTGATCTTGGCCAGGTTTTTATAGACGCGGCTGGCCTGCTCGTACTCGCCGACGGACTGGTAGGTCTGGCCGAGCATATCGTAGGCGTTGACGTTGTTGCGGTCCAGGGCGATCAGCTGTTGGAGAGCTGCCACGGCCTCTTTGACCTGATGGGTGTCGCAATAGTAGCGCGCGATCTTCTCCTGATAAATGTTCGCCTCTTCGGGGCGCTCAAGCTGGTAGCAGAAGCCGACGACCTCGCGCAGGAGGTCCATGTTAGTCGGGTCCAGTTCGACGGCGCGGCGCAGGTTCATAAACGCGTCGTCAGGGTTACCTGCCTCTACGTAGACATTACCGATGCGGCGCAGGGTCTCGCTGGCCTGCTCCAACTGGTTGAGGCGCAGGTAGAGATCGGCCAGCACGCGCAGCTCTTCAACGCCCTCGTCGATCATGCCACGCTGGAGATAGATATCCGCGAGTTCGGAATGCGCGCGCGGATCGTTAGGAGCCATGCGCACCATCTCGTTGAGCACGCTCAGGGCATTGTCGGCCTGACGTTTGCCACGATAATGCTGCACCAGGTCGCTATACTCGTTCAGCGCGCTCTGCATGTCGCCACGCCGGGACGAGATCTCCGCCAGCACCGAGGAAACTTCGTCCTGGTGGGTCGTCTGCTGCCTGACCTGGCGCATAATCGCCTGCATCTGTTCCTGCTTGCCCACGCGTCCATAGATCTTCGCCAGCATGAGCGAGATTTCCAGCTCTGGCGCCTGATGCTCCTCGCCCTCTTCACGGGGACGCGCGGCCCAGACCGTGGGGTCAACCGCGCTCCCAGAGCGGCGCACGGACTGGAGAGCCTGCTCCAGTTGCTGGATCGCTGCCTCCGGCTTGCCCTGGCTGATCAGGCACTGGGCCATACTGGTGCGGGCCAGTGTCTCATAGGAGCTATCGCGCATGGCCATTTGATAGGCATCGATGGCCTGATCAAAGTAGCCCGCCTGCTGATGCACCTGACCGAGCGAGAAGCGCACTTCTGCGTTATTGGGATAGGTTTCGGCGGCCTGGGTATACTCGCGAGCCACAAACTCGTAATGCTTCTGGCCTTCGCCGCGCAACTGCCAGCGAATGCGCGTCAGCACCTCAAGCGTGCTTGCGCGTGTTGAGCCACTACCAGTAATCATCGCGATGTGCCAGCGCACCAGGGCGATCAGGTTGCGCGGATCGACCTGCAAGACGCGCTGGTACTCGGCAGCAGCCTGCTGGGCGCGTCCCAATTTTTGCAGAGCCAGCGCGTAGTTCAGGCGCGTCGGCACGCTGGTGGGACTCTCCTGCAAGGCCTGCTCCAACTCGGTCAGGGCGCGATCCATGTAGCCCAGCTTGAGATACGATTCCGCTGCCAGCGTGCGTTCGCGTAACAGCTCGTCTTTATCGCCCTGGGTGGAGAGCAGGCTAATCAAGCGCACGCGATACGTCAGATTATTAGGTTGCAGTTGGAGAATGCGCCGGTAGGTTGCCACCGCGTCATCGATACGTCCATTGGCGGTATAGGTATCGATCAGGATGGCGTACTTGGTGATGGCCTGCTCCACTTTGCCCTGGCGCACATAGATCTCGCAAAGGACCTGGTGAATATCCAGGTATTGCGGTGCCATATCGATCACGCGCAGACAGGCCTCAGTTGCGGGTGTCAGCAGGCCGTGGTTGATATAACGCTGGATATCCTGCATGGCCTGCACGACCTGCATGCGAATATTTTCAGGGAGCATAGCGGTGCTGGCAACCACTGAACCGGCCACCTGTTTCAGGAGCAACTCATCCTTCGAGGAGCCAGCCATCTGGCCGAGCAGAGCTTCGGCGGAGGCCTTTGCGTCGCTGGTCGAAGGTTGCTGCAAGATCGGGCTCATCTGATCCAGTGAAGGTGGTGGCATGCTCGGTGCGGGTGCAGGCGATGAAGCCATCGTTGGCATATCCATTGCTGCCGGTTGCGCGGGAGCAGTTGGTGGAGTCAGGCCAGCGATTTTGGCGAGAGCAGCCATTTGCTCAGGCGTAATCACCATTGTCGGCTCATTGGCAAGCGGACTAGCCGCATGCACCGGCGCAGGCGGATTGGCGGGAGCCGCTGGAGTGCCGGTTAGCCAGTCGGGAGCGGACTGTGCTGGTTGCACAGGGGGAGCCGGTGGTGGGATCGGGGCGGCAGCTTTGACAACCTGTGCTTTATCCGCGTCATTCAGAATGCCGGTCAACCAATCGGGCAGATCGCCGAGCGAATTCGGATTGGCCTGCCCTGGCGTGCCTGCGGGAGATGCCCCCTGGAGCATATTGGCGTTAAAGGCCATCGTCGCGGCATCCTCCACAGGTGCGCTGGGAGCCTGCATCGTTTGCATCTGTTCGGGTGGCATCACACGCGTCGCGCCAGGCTGGGGAGCGGGTGGTGGCGTCTGCGGCATATTCTGCGCCTGGCGGATCATAAACTCGATCTGGGCAACCTTTTCGTTCCATCCACGGCTACGTAAAAAGCCCAGCAGCGCGCTATAGACCGTCTGCGCCTGGTCCGCCTCACCGAGCTGGCGATGAGCATTCGCAGCCTCCTGGCACAACTGCACCAGCTGGTCGGATTCTTCAAGCGTCAGGGCATCCAGGTTCACGCGGTCAACTGCCTCGTCGAAATGCATGGCAGCCGTGCGCAGATCGCCACGGGCGCTATAGCACTGGCCCAGCGCGTAGTAGCAAGAGAGCGCGTAATCGGGATCATTTAGCAGTGTCTGGAACTGGCGGATCGCCTCGTCCCATCGATTTTGTTCTTGATAGAGCCAGCCCAGGAAATAGCGCGCATCGGGACGATCAAAGCCGCTGGCCAGAATCTGCTCGCAGAGGTCGATAGCATCGTTGAAACGACCCTGGGCTTGAAAGGTCTGAGCCTGTTTGAGCGCACTTGTGACTTGCGTGGCTGAAATGCGTTTTTGAGGGGCCATGCCTCCTCCAGCCATATTTGGAGCCGTCATTGCCGGACCCTGAGCGCCACCTCCATTGAAGTTGCCCATGCTACCCATATTACCCATGATGCTAGAATTACCTCCGCTTGTAGTGTTTGCTATATCTATATCCGTGGCAGGGGTGCCAAAGAGTGCCAGGCCCATACCAACATCCTGCGTTGATAAACCCTGCGCCTGCGGTGGCAGAGCCTTGAGCTGAGCAAGCAAGTGCAATGCCGGTGCATTGGCGGCGTCGAAGCGCAAAATCTCGTCGCACTGCGCCTGTGCCGCAGAATTCTCGTGGCGTAGAAGATACCCTTGAGCAGCCGCGAGGCGCTCCTGGATCATCAACGCGACATCTTTTTTACTAAAGTAGTAGGCGGCGAGGCGCTCATGAGGCTCTGGATAAGCCGGAGAGAGTTGCACCGTTTTCTGCCATGCAGCTTCTGCTCGCGCCCCCTGCCCTGCCTGTGCATAAAGGTCGGCCAGGTGCAGATACGCTTTATACGCCTCTGCGCGCCGAGTAAGAATCACATATAATTCAGCCGTTTTGCTTAACGCAATCACCTGGTCAGGCTCGTCTTTGAGCACCTGTTCATACTCGTGCAGAGCGGGTTCCCACTGTTTCGTCTGCATCAAGCAAAAACCCAGGCCACCATGTGCTACCGCATTATCCGGGAACTCGGCCAACGCCTGGCGGTACTCGTGAATTGCCTGATCCCACTGGCTCGCCCAGCGGTGACGTTCGGCGGTATTCATGGCCGTACTAAAAACGTGTGTATCCCCAGGCATGAAAGGCTTTTTTCCCCAATCTCTTTGCGACGCGATCCGGTCTAATTAAACTAAGGGTACAACACTTTTAGCCTACATGAGCTAACATCTCTCACTTCTGGTACTAAAGTACCCTGTACCATCCGGTCACGTTGAATAGCATAGAGCGCCACTTTTAGCCGCGGTAGTTGATAAATTGCAGTGCCACCGGGTAATCTTTCTGCTTCAGGAAACCAATCACCCCCTGGAGATCATCGCGACTCTTAGCACTGATACGGATGGCATCGCCCTGGACCTGCGCTTTGACTTTGGGAAAGCTATCGCGGATCTGTTTATTGATCTGTTTAGCCAGTTCCTGGGAGATCCCCTGGTGCAGCTGGATCACCTGGCGCACGCGGTTGCCGGAAGCAACCTCTTCTTTCCCATACTCAAAGATCTTTAAGGAAAGGTTGCGTTTGACGGCTTTGGTCTCCAAAATGTCACGCACGCTTTTGAGCGTCATCTCGCTATCCGTCAAGATCGTAATCGCATCTTTGCTATGAGCAATCTCGGTCTTGGTATCTTTGAGATCGTAGCGCGTGGTAATTTCGCGCCGGGCCTGATCGAGTGTATTCACCAGTTCTTGTTCATCGAACTGAGAAACTACATCAAATGAACATTCAGCAGCCATAAAAATCCTCTTTCTTCTATAACATGTGTACAAACGGTGGTAGTTTGGGTTTTGCGTCTCCAGGCGTATTCCATTGCCATGCTATTGCGGGCATTTTAGCCTACTTTGGGATTTTTTGCCAATGTTTCGCCAATCTTCCCCCAGAGTGGGGGTGTAAACACTGCTTGTTTGTTTTGTGGAACAGTATACTGTAATATAGAGATAAAACAAGCTGCCCTGGCTGCTTCTTTACGTAGCCGGGATAGCGCTCTGAGCCGATTGAATGTGGAAGTTTTTGAAAGGCAGTGGAAGCAATGCAGGCAGACGACGAGAAGCGTGACCTTGAGACAGCCAGCGAACTGGCTACCATTAACTATACCCTTACCTACCAGCTCAATGAGCAGGCCACACAGATTCACGAACATGCCGACCTCTTACAATACTATGGTAAAGAAATTCATGAGTTGCAGTTGCGTCTGAATACGGCTGATACACGTTTGGGAACCGCAGATTCGCGCATCAGCTATATCAGCGAGAAATTCACTTCTCTGCGCGAGGAAATGAATGCGAGATTTAACGAGCAGAGAGCATATATTGGCACACAGAACGCGGAAATACAGGCCAAATATGACTCTCTGCAAGCAGAAATGAATCGCAAGATCGACACTCTCTACAACGAGATGCTTGAGAGATTTGCCCAGACCGATAGCAAAATCGATGTATTACGCGAGGAAACGAGCGACAAGATCGATACATTACGTGGGGAGATGACTGGTAAAATTGACGCGTGGCGCGAGGAGATGATTGGCAGGGTCGATACGCTCCGTGAGGAGACGGCTGGCCAGTTCGAAGAGATGACCTGGCGGTTCGAGCGTGGGTTGCAGGAGGTGAATACGAAGGTTCAGGAGGTGAATACGAAGATTGATGCACACCATCAAGAAACACAACGACAGTTTCAAGAGGCGCGCAACGAGTTCGGCCAGGTCTATGCTCGCTTCGATGTGACGGATAGCAAGTTTGATTTGCTGGTTGCACTGGTAGATAATAAGTTTAATTTGCTGGTTACAGTGATGGATAGTAAATTTGACACGCTATTCGAGCTGATCAAGCAAGAGAGGCAGGAACAATAACAATCGCTGGTTGTGCGCGTGGCAAGTTGGATGGGTGCAGGCATGGTGGCTTTGAGCCAATCGCCTGCATGTTCATGTGCTATGATAAAAGCAATCAACAATGCTTTTTTCAGGAGATCCAGAATACAACCATGCCCGCAACTATTTTTGATGGCCGCCCGCTTGTGGCGCGCATGAGCGAGGAGCTGCAAAACGAGGCCGCGCAGTTCCGCAAACAGTACCGCCGTTCACCACGCCTGGCACAGATTATCGCCGGGCATCATAGCGCCGCCGAGGTGTATAGCCGCCAGCTCTTACAGACCTGTCGCGAGATCGGCCTGGGCTGCGCGACCCTGGCCTATCCCTTCGAGATCAGCGAGGATGAATTGCGCGCAGAGGTGGAGGCGCTGAATAACGATGCGCATACGGATGGCGTGGTCCTGCTGCTGCCGCTGCCTGAGCATATCCGCCAGCGCGTAGTGACCGATGGCCTGGCACCTGAGAAGGATGTCGATGGGCTGGGGTCGCGCAATGCCGGCAATCTGTCGCTGGGCTTTCCCAGCTTTATCCCTTCAACGGCGGACGCGGTCCTGGCGGTCCTGCGCGAAGCTCGTTTACCCGTCGCGGGCCGTCACGCGATCATCGTAGGACGTAGCAATATAGGTGGCAAGCCGATTGCGCTAGTGCTGCTGCGCCAGGACGCCACAGTGACGATCTGCCATTCGTATACGCAGGATCTGGCCAGCATTACACGCAGCGCGGATATTTTGGTGGTCAGCACAGGACGCCCGCGCAGCATCACTGCCGCGATGGTCAAACCTGGCGCGATTGTGCTGGATGCCGGGATTAACCAGCTCAATGGCAAGGTGGTGGGTGACGTAGATTTTGAGAGTGTACGCGAGGTAGCCTCGTTTCTCACACCTGTCCCCGGCGGTCTGGGGCCGCTGACACGCCTGATGCTGATTCGCCATACGTTGCTGGGACCGCAGTAGCCCATTTTGGTCAGGATGAAAAAAGAGTCCGAATGGTCTGCACGCCCATTATAACTGCGTGCAGACCACTTTTCTTCTCGATAAAAACACAACCCTTCTCTGGTACAATGGGTCTCGTAGCATCGATACAAGCTTATGTAGGGACGCACCGTATGACTTTTGTATAGAGGAGATCCCAATGAGCCTGAGTTCGGATACTGACGCCACCCAGAATACGACCAGAGCGCGTAGCCGTGTGCGCCTGGACAACTTTCCCATTGAGAGTATTTTTACCACTCCAGAACAGATGCAGCGCTTTGAGTTGCTGCGCCTGGCCTTTTTTGTGCTAAAGTTGCGCAAGTTGCATGAGCAGGTGGCCCTGGCCGTTGAAAATGGTGAGGTCAATCAGAAAGAACACGAGTTCTCTTTCCAGCGCAACCTGTTACAGCACGCGGTCTTTCAGCAGATCCTGACGCTGACCCGGCTGGGCGCCCGCGAACAGGCGATGCAGATTATCTCGACCTGCCATAATAAGTAGACGAAGAGGCTGTCGCGGTTTCGCGCACGGTCAGGATATCGCCCTGCACACGCACGATCACCCCTTCTTTTTCCAGCGTGTTGCGTAGCACCTGCAAGCTGACCTGGCCTCCAACGAGGATGGCACAGGGACCGAGACGCCGCAATTCCAGCGCGCGAAACTTGGCGGACGCACATAATTCATCGGCGACGGCCTCGCTGCCCACTTCAAGCAAGAGCACCTGCGAGACCGTCGCATCTTTATAGAACCGGCTCCAGTCCTGCATGGTGTAGAGGACGTTCTGGGGCAGGTCTTTTTGGCTGTGCTCCCGCAAGGTTTGTAGACTGCGTTCCACTCCCCAACCTGCCTCGACGCCGCGCCGCACGCTCTCCTGCGTCAATGTGAGCCTGCTGACCATCTCGATCTGGTCCACACGAGCAAAGGGCAGGAGTTGATAGAGGGTAGCAAAGTCGGTTTGCAACAACAGCAGCTCAAAGTTGGGCTGGACGATCAGAGTACGCGCTGGCTCTGTGTGCTCTGCTGATTCTGATGCGACGGGTCCGAAGGTAGCGGAGGCCAATTCGGTGAGTTTAAAAGCATAGGCGTTGCTGCGCTGCCCCTCGTGGCCACCGTTCAGCGAGGGAGCCTGCTCGTAGCCAGTGGTGACCAGGCCCAGTTCGTACAGGCTAGAGGCGAGCATACCGGCGATGAGCTGGCCATCACTGTTCTCCCAGTTGGCCAGCACAATTTTACGGAACTGCCCGCTGTTACTATAAGATGAGTAGCGCGACTGAGCACGCAACAAAAGTGGGTTGCGCTCTTTGACGGTTTGCAGGAAGGACGAGAGCGTATACCACTGTCCTGGCCGACATTCCTGAGCCAGATACTCCAGCAAGGCTTTGCGGGCGGCGCGCAGGTCCATATAGTATGAGTATCCATCGGGGTGATAGTCCACACCAGCCACGTCGCTCCAGAAATCATTCTGAGGACTCCACCAGACTTCGAGCAACAGGCGCATCTGCTCGTGTGACCGCATGCACGACCAGGCAGCAAGTTTGGGACCGGGCATGTAGCGCGCCTTCTGGCCGGTATGCTCAACCAGACGCAGCAGCCCCAGATGCAGCGCGATATAGAAGATCATGTCCAGATAATAATCGTCGTTCTGGTAGTAGGATGAAACCCGGTGGCTATGCAGCAAGGGCCAGATCTTGTTGGCCAGGCGTTTGGGAACCTTGCCCGCCTGGGTCGGCTCGATCACCTGCTGGTACGTGACGCCAACAACGACCGCCAGATCGTACAGCAGCAGGCCGTGCGCTTCGTGGGCGACGGGCGGCGTATCTTCCAACGTCGTCAGTTTGGGGGGATTCTTTTTTTTCTCCACTTCCTGATTCGCCTCTCCAATTACTTTGCGCAGGGCTTTAAAGATGCCGTCTCTTCTGGCTGATATTGTTCGAGGAAACGGATCACTTCGCGAGTCAACTGGCTGGGCGTTGAGGCGCCGGCTGTGACTGCCACGCGTTTTTTTCCCTGCAACCACTCGGTCTTGAGCTGCGAAAGATCCTCAATGCGCACAGCCGGAACGCCTGCCAGTTCCTGTGAAACCTGTACCAGACGATTGGTGTTGTTGCTACGCGGGTCGCCGACCACGATGGTCAGGTCCGCGCCCTTCGCCTGCGCCACGACTGCCTCCTGACGACTCTGCGTGGCCGCGCAGATATCGATGTGAACTTCGACCTGAGGATATTTCTGGCGTACATATTCTATGACGCGCCGCGTGTCCCATTGTGAAAGCGTCGTCTGGGTCGAAAGGGCGAGGCGCGCCTGCTGCTCTGGTGTGAGTTGCAGGGCATCGACATCAGCCTCGCTCTCGATCAGACTAATCATATTGGGCACCTCGCCCAGCACACCTTCTGGCTCAGGATGGCCCTTTTTGCCAATGTAGAGGACATAATACCCCTGCGCCACCAGTTCGCGTACAAGATCGTGGGTCACAGTCACATCGGGACAGGTGGCATCCACGCAATTCAGACCACGCGCCCGTGCTCGTTGCTTGACCAGCGGCGAGACGCCATGCGCGGTAAAGATCACCGTGCCTGTCTCAACCTGATCGAGGATACTGGCCCGATCTGGACCATCCAGGGTAACCACGCCCAGGTTTGTAAGTTCTTCTATTGCGTGCCGATTATGCACAATCTGCCCGATAATATAGATAGGGCGTGGATACTGTGGATCTTTAGCAACCTGACGCACCATCTGCAATGCGTCCACCACGCCGTAACAATAGCCACGCGGCGAAATTTTAATGACTTCCATCTGGTCCTCTTAATATATAAGCAAAGCGCCGCTCCTGCATAGGGCAGCGGGGAAATGCTCTGAGCGCTGAATCTGCTTCTCTTTACTATACGCTATCTGTGCGCAAAGCGGGTACGCATGGCCTTATTTTACCATACAGGGCGAGAGGGCTTGCCGCACGGACAAAAAGCGCGAGAGTATGTACAAGATCCCCTTGAATGGATGGGCAGCGATCTGGATCAGGCGATGCACGCATTCGTCGTCGAGCCGAGAATCCGGCGCAGGTCGGCGGGTGTATAGAGGCAGACAGCGGGTAGCAAGCCAGCCAGTTCCTCAACCGAGGTCGAGGGTGCCAGGTCAAAGATCACCAGAGGCGTGTGGCGTCCCACACACCCTTTGGCGATGAGCGCGGCATTTAAGATGGAAGAGGGTGAGTGCGGCTCTGAAAGATTCATCAGCAATTGCACCTGGGGCAACAATATGGGGACTCTGGCGTAATCCTGCTCCTGGAAAACAATCTTGATGCCAGCCTGCTGGAGCAGCATTTTATACGGCTGGCACACCTCTTCCGGCCCGATGAGTAGCGCTGAACGTCCACGCAAACCACCCAGGCAAGCCTCGGCAATGGAAATGATCTCTATCTGCACATGCCGCACGCAGTCTCTCCTTTGCTAGAATATGTTGTCGTAATCTAAGACAGATTGTAGTGCGGATGAAGCGACAAAGCATCGGGTGATTACCTGATTTTGCGTGGATTGGTTCTCTAGGGTATGGAGCATCGGTTAAGAAATCGATGCATGGCTCTGTTTATAATAAAGAGGCGCGTTTTTTCTGCACCTCCTCCTGCCAATATTCCCAGATATGCCAGGCAATATTTCCTATAGATGCAAATTGCTCTTTTGTACTCTCAGAAGGTGACTTGCCTGGTACAGCAAAGGTTACCCCAAAACAGCCTACAAATATCTCATAAATGACCTGTCCAAAAACATCTGGAGAGCTGATCTCGTCTAAACGCAACAAAATCTCATCGACCTCTCTATCATACTCGTTGTAGGGCATATCTTCGAACATGAGATTCATAGGATCATACTCTGCCAGGAGCATGATCAAGGCCTCATAAAACGATCCATACTCTTCTTTGAGTTTTTTGTGCTGTTCTACAGTTAATGACATGATAGGAAGGGATTATAGCAACCTGCCTGTAAACATGCTGCTATCTCGCGCATAATATACCATCTGAATGATTGGCATGCGAATTCTTGACTTTGCGTCGGACAGCATATATAGTTACTGTTACAAATACACAGACTAAGGAGGAAGGACTCGCCATGCCTATTCTTTTTGAAAATCGCCTGAGCAACAGCGTATCTGACAAGAGACTGAGAAAAGTCTACCATTTTCATCATATTCTTTGGACATTCTACTACGCTATTTTCATGGCTGGATTTGGTTTTGGCGCAGCCGCCTTAGTCGGTATAAAAGGCGACCCTATCTTTGCTGCCATTATAGCTGCTATCACTACTGGAGCGCTTGCTCTGTTCTTCAAAAGACAGTTACGCCGGAGGAAACGCAGATAGTCCAGGAAATCGCCTCTCGCTGCATGCTTGTTATACTAGAGGCGACCAGTTTGTGCGTTGCGGACTAATGAGATATGCATCTACCAGCGGTCACCAGGCGAGGCACGACGCCAGGTGCTGGTTGCGTGCTCCCCTGTGTGTAGTGTCAGCCCTGGCGTCCGGCATCCCCCCTTTTGCAGAACATCTTTGAGTGTCTGCTATGGTTTCCCATGCGCCAAAGATATGTTATAATACTACCCGAACACTCGTTCTTATCACAAAACAGCGCGCAACGCAGCCACAGGAGAAAGAGTCGCTATGCCCATTCGTCAGCTTGCGCCCGATGTCGCGGCGAAGATTGCCGCCGGTGAGGTGGTTGAACGCCCGGCCTCGGTGGTCAAGGAATTGATTGAGAATTGTATCGACGCCGGAGCCACGCAGATCCGCGTGGAGTTGATGAATGGCGGACTGCAACTGATCCGTGTGAGCGATAATGGCTCTGGCATTCCCGCTGAAGAGCTGACCCTGGCCCTGGCACGCCACGCGACGAGCAAGGTGGCACAGATTGATGACCTGGAGCAGATTCGCTCGCTGGGCTTTCGCGGCGAGGCGCTGGCCAGTATCGCGGCTGTCGCCGATGTGACGCTGCTCAGTCGCCATCAGCACGCGCAGCAGGGCGCGCAGATCGCGGCGCAGAACGGCGAGCTTTCCAGCGTGAACGCGGCGGCCTCGCCCACGGGTACGTCGCTGACGGTGCGCAATCTTTTTAGCGCGGTGCCTGCCCGTTTGAAATTTCTGAAGAGCCGCAATACAGAGGTCAGCCACTGTCTGCACTTGCTTGAGCAGTACGCGCTGGCCTATCCGGGCATTCGTTTCAGCGTGGCCAGCGAGGGGCGCCAGCTTTTCGCGACCCCCGGCGACGGTCAGTTGACCAGCGTGCTGATCGAGATCTATGGTTTGCAGGTGGCGGAGCAGATGGTGCCGATCAGCAGCCTGGATGGACGCGACGATGACCCCGAACGTCCCGTGGTGACGGGCTATACGAGCCTGCCCGCCTGCTATAAAAGCACGCGTCAGCATATGTCGTTCTTTGTGAACCATCGCTGGGTGCTCAGTCGCATGCTGAGCTACGCGGTTGAAGAAGCCTATCACTCGCTACTCCTGCCGGGCCGCCATCCCATCGCGGTGGTGAATATCGCCGTTGATCCCGCGCAGATCGATGTGAACGTGCATCCCGCCAAGACGGAGATTCGCTTTTTAAAGGAACGCCGGATCTACGCGGCCATCCTGCGCGCGATACGCGGTGCGGTGCTCGCCGAGGCCAGCGTACCCACGTGGAGCGGCCAGAGCACGCAGCTTCCCCAACCAGCTCAAACAGCGCCCGACGACGACCTGGCCGACCTGCCGTTGGACGATGAGACCACGGAGACGCCCCCGCTGCCCCAGGATAATCCCTGGCTGACTCCGTACGAGGAGGAGACGGGCACGAAACCACCAATGCTCTCGCGTCTCTGGCAGAGCCATGTCAACCCGCAGGACCATACAACCACACGCGGCAGCCTGAACGCGCCCATGTTGTCTCCCAACGAGGATGAGGCGGGCGCGAACATGACTGGGGCACGCGCACAACCATCCAGCCCAAACACAGGCACATTAGTTCCGGGCCAGCAATTCTCCAGCGCGGACGCGAGCATGTTATTGCCGGGCCAACAATCCGCCGGCTCGGATGCGGACAGGTCAGCTTCCAGCGCGCAGACAACGGGCACGCATAACAGGTCGGCTTCGTTCCAAATCCCTGGCCTGCTCTCTGCTGGCGCGACTGTCAGCGGCGAGGCGCAGCCCTCACCCATTGAGGCTACTCTGCCGGTGCAGCACACAATGCCGGGCGAGTTGGGACGCCTGCCCGCCCTGCGTGTGATCGGGCAGCTCGCGCAGAGCTTTATTGTCACCGAGGGACAGGATGGCCTCTACTTGATCGATCAGCACGCCGCCCACGAGCGCATCCTGCTTGAACGTATGGTAGCGGCTCTCCAGGCGCGGGCCTCGCTCTCGCAATTGCTACTCACCCCCATGCAACTGGACCTCGCGCCCGCCGAACTGGGAGCCATTGAGGAGCATCGCGAGCATCTGGAACATATCGGCTTTGAACTGGAGATAGAGGACGCCAGCGTAATCGTGCGCGCGGTCCCGCAGGCGCTGGTGAAGCAGATGAACGCGCGCTCGCTGCAAGAGTTGCTGACAGAGTTGACCGCACCTGAAAATCTGGGACACGCCGAAACGTGGGAGGAGCACGCCCTGGCCAACGTCGCCTGCAAAGCCGCGATCAAGGCCAATTATTTTCTGACCAGCAGCGAGATGCGCGAAATGCTTACGCAACTGGCCCAGACAAAGGCACCCTATAGCTGCTGTCATGGCCGCCCTACCACCGTCCATTTTAGCCTCAACGCGCTTGAACGCGAGTTTGGGAGGCGCTGAGTATGCTATTATCGTTGCGCTCATTTTACACAACAATCTCGCAAACGCACGAATATCCCGTCCATATCCGCTTGTCTGCGCCCTGGCCGCCGCCTGCGCCCTGCGCGCCGCCGCTTAGCCATGTGTACTCAAACGTGAGTTTGGGAGGTGCCAGTGCTCGCTGATGTGCTGACCTCAGCCGCCAGTTGGAACACTGAGCCGCTGTTGACCTACGCGGTCCCGCCCGCACTGGTGGACGAACTGGCGAGCGGGCAACTGGTCGCGGTCCCCTACGGCGAGCGGCTGGTCGAGGGCATCGTCTGGCGTCTGCACGATGAGCCACCCGAAGATGAGCAGCCGCGCCCCATCGCTACGCTGCTGGACCCGTTACCCGCGCTTTTACCCCATCAGCGCGCCCTGGCAGCGTGGCTTGCCGAGTATTATGTCGCGCCCCTGGCCTATACCGCCATGATGATGCTACCTCCAGGGCTGATGCAGCGCTCAAAGATGGTGCTGCAACTCATCGACGCTGAGGCCGCTGCCGATGTCGCGGCACAAATTGGTGAAGAGAGCCGTTTTACGCGCCTGAACGCGCTGATCGGTCTGTTGCTGGCCGAGGGTGCACTGGATATCGAACGCTTGAAAGAAATGCTGGGTCCAAAGAAGGCCCGCGAGGTGCTGAAAGAGGCCCAGGAGAGCGGGCTGGTCGAGCATGGGGCCGAACTGCACGCGCCCAGAGCACATGCGCGCCGCAAACGCGTGGTGCGCCTGCTCGCGCATGGCGCTGAACTGGAGACGTGGCGCCAGGCCGCGCAAGTGCGTTTGCAGGAGAGTCTGCCCGACGAGGCCGAACCCGTGCAACAGGTCGAGAGCCTGAGCAAGCGTCCCCGTCAGAAAAAGGGCGCGCTCGATCCCTGGGCGCTACCCGCCGCGAACGCCACACTTGACCTGACACCCCAAAACCAGGTCGGCCTGCTGGCCCAGCGCCAACTGGCCGCCATCGAGTTGCTGGAGCATGACCATCTCAGCGCCGCCACCGGCGCGTACTGGACGCCCCACGCGCTCTGCAAAGCCAGCAGCCTCACATCGGCCCAACTGCAACAACTGGTACGCCTGGGCATGATCGAGATCGAGGAGGTTGAGGTGCAGCGCGACCCCCTGCTGGGCCGGTTCATTGCGCCCACGCAGTCCCTCACCCTCACATCCGAACAGCGCGCCGCTCTAGCACAGATCCTCGCCAGCGAACGACCCGTCCTGCTGCACGGCGTGACCGGGAGCGGCAAGACGGAGGTCTATTTGCAGGCGCTGGAGGCCGTAATTGCGCGTGGACAGCGCGGGATTGTGCTTGTGCCGGAGATTGCGCTGACCGCCCAGGCCGTGCAGCGCTTCGCGGGTCGCTTCCCAGGTCGCGTGGCGATTATGCACGGCTCGCTGAGCACGGGCGAACGCTATGATGAGTGGCGGCGCATTCGCGAGGGCCGCGTCGATGTCGTGATCGGCTCGCGCACCGCCCTGTTCGCGCCCGTGCCCGACCTGGGTATCCTGATCCTCGACGAAGAGCACGAGCCAGCCTACAAACAGGGTGAGCGCGCCCCGACCTATCACGCGCGCACCACAGCCCTGGCCCTGAGCGATATTCTGCGTATCCCCCTGGTCCTCGGCAGCGCCACACCCGCCGTCGAGAGCTATTTCCAGGCCACTCGCCAGGTCTATCAACTGGTCGAGATGCCCCACCGCGTCGGAGCGAACCTGCCCCCGGTTGAGGTCATCGACCTGCGCGACGAGTTGCACGCGGGCAACACCAGCATCCTCAGCCGGCGTTTGCAGGACGCCCTGAGCGAGGTGCTGGCGAAGAAACAGCAGGGGATTCTCTATCTCAACCGGCGTGGCGCGGCCAGTTGCGTGCTTTGCCGCGAATGTGGCTACGTGGCCATGTGCGAGCAGTGCGACATCCCCCTGACCTATCACGCCACCGAACGTGTCCTGCTCTGCCACTACTGCAACAGCCAGCACAAGCCGCTGCGCACCTGCCCGCAGTGTGCGGGCGCGAGCATCCGGTATTTTGGCCTGGGAACCGAAAAGGTCGAGCAGACCCTGGCGCGGACCTTCCCAGGTGCGCGCATGTTGCGCTGGGACCGTGACACCGCCAAGAACCGCCGCGCACACGAGCAACTGCTGGACCGTTTCGCCAACCGCGAGGCCGATCTACTCGTTGGCACGCAGATGATCGCGAAGGGCCTGGACATCCCCGGCGTCACCCTCGTCGGCGTCGTCTCCGCCGATATCGCCCTCATGCTGCCCGATTTCGCGGCCCCCGAACGCGCCTTCAACCTGCTCACCCAGGTCGCGGGCCGCGCGGGTCGTGGTGCTGAAGCGGGCAAAGTCATCGTCCAGACCTTCAACCCGCAGCATTTCTGCATCGACGCCGCCTCGCGCCACAGCTACCACGAATTCTACGCCGCCGAGATCGAGGCGCGTCGTCGCTACGGCTACCCGCCTTTCCGCCAATTCGTCAAATTCACCTACAGCCACGAGAACCGCCAGCGCGCCCAGAACGAATCCCTGCTCCTGCGCGAAAAGCTCGACCTCTGGATCGAGCGGCTCGGCTTATCCGGCGTCGATATCGTCGGACCCGCCCCCGCGCTCATGGAGCGTCTCCAGGGTAAGTATCGCTGGCAAATGATCTTGCGCGGCCACGATTTGCAGCGCCTGTTGCGCGTACTGCCCACACCGGGCTGGCAGGTGGATATTGAGCCGGTGAGTATTATGTGAAGTGACACGATACTTTAGGAAAGCATACTCTCTATGCTTAATCATGGGTACTCTGGCTTGAAAACGGATGCATCAGAGATATTTGGATGCATTTGTACAATGTATAGAAGAGCACAATGGGTGTGGTATACTCTCACTGAGGTCGCGAAGAGAGGGGTCGATGGAATATTTCTATCGTTATGTCAGGCAGGAATAAAGCATTGGACACGGGTCATGTATGTAATATTGGGAAGGAGCAGGCTATGGCACTGAGGCGTGATGAGCATAAAATGAGCGTTGATGAGTACTTGAAGCTGCGCGAAAGCGATCCCGATCATCGCTACGAATATATCGATGGTGAAGTGTATATGATAACGGGAGGAAATGTAAGACACTCTACCATTGGAAATAACATTGGCAGGCTTATCGGGAATATGCTAGAAGATAGCCCCTGTGTTACTTACAACTCGGATGCGTGCTTTCAAATAACGGAAGATCGCTATGTGTGTCCTGATGTGACCGTGAGTTGTGATCCGCGAGATAGTGATGAAAGCTCCGAAGAAGAGGATCTCAAAACAATCCAGTATCCTTGTTTTCTGGCGGAAGTGCTCTCACCAGGAACACAAGCGCTGGATCGAGGACTCAAAGCGCTTCTCTACCAGGATTACCCAACGCTGCAAGAGTTTTTGCTTGTGGAGACAAAAGCCCCCAAAGTGCGCTTTTATCGGCGCGAGAGCAATAATCGCTGGACCATCTATATCCTTAATTATGAGGATGAAGTGGAGCTAGATAGCCTGGGCATTCATTTCCCTGTCGCAGCCCTCTACAAAAAGACACGCCTCTCCCAGACAGCCAATGAGTGAACATGACAGGAGATGTCAGGAAGCCTCGTGTATCCTTCTCTCAGAAGATGTTGAGATCCATAAAATACGGGAAGGATGATCCGCGATGAAGTATGGCGTTGTGTTGCCACTGTCAGGCATTGATGGCACGATTGAAAAACTGGTGGAATACGCGTATATCGCTGAAGAAGCAGGCTGGGATGGGGTTTTTCTGGAAGATTACATTGTCTACTGGGCCGCGCCGGGCGTGACCTATGATCCCTGGCTGACGCTGACTGCTATCGCGCTGCGCACGCAGCGGGTGAAGCTGGGCTTTACGGTGATCCCCCTGCCATCGCGTCTGCCCTGGAAGCTGGCTCGCGAGGCGATCACCCTGGACCATCTCTCGCGCGGACGCCTGATCCTGGGCTTTGGTCTGGGCGACGCGCAGGACGCGCATTTTGGCGAGGTGACGGACCTCAAACAGCGCGCCGAGATGCTCGACGAGGGGCTGGATCTGTTGGCGGGCCTGATGAGCGAGCAGCAGCCGTTCAGCTACCAGGGCAAACACTATCAGACTGAAAATGTCACTTTTGTGCCGGGTCCGATCCAGAAGCCCAGGATTCCCATCTGGCTGGGCGGCTACTGGCCGCGCAAGGCGCCAACCCTGCGCGCAGCTCGCTGGGACGGCTTCTGTCCCGCGCGTCTGGACGATGAAAACGGCGAGGGCTATATCAAGTCCGCTGATATCAGCGCCATCAAAACCCTGATCGACGCGCACCGCACCAGCAGCGCTCCCTTTGATCTCGTCGTCGGTGGCAACAGTTCTGGCGACGATCCAGCCGCGGCACGCGCGCATGTAGAGCCATTTATCGCTGCGGGCGCAACCTGGTGGATCGAATTTGTGCTACCAGAGCCGGGTGAAGCTGAACAGGCGCTGGCACGCATCAAGCAGGGGCCACCGAAGTAGGGGCGCGTATCCTATGCTATAATAGGACGTATCTATGCGAACTGAACGTCGTGTGTAGCACAGGGAGGCAGGCATATATGGCAATTGAACATAGTCGGCAGGATGATGGTCGCATAAACCTGGAAGAATTCTTGGAGTTGGAAAAAAGCGATCCCGACCATCGCTATGAATATATCGATGGCTACCCGTACATGATGACTGGCGGCAGCCCGGATCACGCGATTATTGAACTCAATATCGGGAGTATCCTGAGAAACGCTCTCAGGAGGCGCCCGTGCATCGTGTACGGCCCAGACGCAGCATTCCAATTACCGGGGAAAGACCGTTTTTATCCAGATCTCTCGGTAAGTTGCGACAGACGGGATCGCAATGCTGAAAAAGCGATCCAATATCCTTGCCTGGTGGTTGAAGTGCTCTCCCCCGGTACCAGAGAGAAAGATAAGGGTCTCAAGGCCGATCTGTACCGGAAATGCCCCTCTATTCAAGAGATTCTTTTTATTGATGGTCAGGTCTTGGATGTCCAATTGTACCGACGTGAAGGGGATCTATGGGTCATCCGCACTTTTGCACAGGGCCAAACAATCGAACTGGCCAGCCTGGGCGTGCAATTCCCTGTCGCGGAAGTTTACGAAAAGACCAGTTTCGATGAGGATTTTCCAGAAGAGGCTTAATCCTTTCTCGCTATTGTGATACGACAGGTGATACCAGGAAGTAGGGTGTATGCTTCCACCAGATGGATTGCACTGAGATCAGAGACGCGATCATCTCATCCCACAAGATCAGGAGCTGACTCATATGCCTGACCAATTTTCGCTATTTGACGCGGAGGAATTGCCGCCCACGCACGCTAAAGATGCACCCAAAGCGTCGACGCCAGGCCCAGCGCGGTCTGGTGAGCCG
>CAXUEY010000104.1:0-21293 GCA_964250225.1 uncultured Ktedonobacteraceae bacterium
CCTGCTTTTGCCAGCAACTATCCCCGCTGGCATGGTTGTGACGCACGACACCTCACTGCGCACCGAACTAATGCAACGGTTAACAGGGATTGAGCCATTATCTGTAAAAAGGGCGTTGACATGTACATAGTGAACCTGACAGCACTAGCGTCTTTATATGTATAAACATGAATTATATCTCTCTATGTTGATATACCTACAAATTATGCAAAAGTATTGTAAAAGGAGTGGTACAGTATCGTGTATGATACAAACATGGCATTATTCTCTCATTACTCATGAAAGGGAAAGCATATGGCGCACCTTTCGCGCTGGCTGCTGATTGGCTGGCTAACGCTGACTCTTCTGGCGCTGCCGGCCTGTGGAGTTGGGAGCGTTAGCCCGGCCTCATCGCACACGCAGCCTGCCCGGCTCCTGATCTTCTCAAAGACGGCTGCCTTCCGCCATGATTCTATCTCAGCAGCCATTGCAGCTCTGCGCAAGCTGGGTCAGGAGCATCATGTCGCTCTCGACTTTACGGAAGATTCGACAGTCTTTACCATCTCCCACCTCGCGCGCTACGTCGCTGTCGTCTTTTTGCTGACCACAGGAACGGTGCTGGATACCAACCAGGCCAACGCCCTGGAGAGGTATATTCACGCGGGAGGTGGCTACGTCGGCATTCACTCGGCCAGCGATACCGAATATAACTGGCCCTGGTACGGGCAACTCGTGGGAGCTTATTTTGATCGCGTACATGGGCACTCACAGGTCGTGAGCACTGTGGTCCATGTAGTCGATCCGCGTACCCCCTCGACTTCTGCGCTCCCTGCCACCTGGACGCGCACGGACGAGTGGTACAATTTCGCGACCAATCCGACCGGCGCGGTTGATGTTCTGTTGACGGTTGACGAGGCAACCTACCACGGCGGCGTGATGGGCGCCTCCCACCCTATTGCCTGGGAACATACGTATGATGGTGGTCGCGCCTGGTATACCGCGATGGGCCATACAGCCAAGAGCTATGCCGAGCCGCTTTTCCTGGCACATATTTGGGGTGGCATCGTGTACGCTGCTGGCGGCACGTTGGGATGAAAAGTCCCGCCAGAAGACTCGTTACGCAACTCGTGGAATATGGAGGAAGCAAGCTCCATATAGCAGCATGACTGGCGTGCCTGGCGTTTCTGAAGCTTGCTTCCTCCTCTATTTCCATGTCGCTTTCAGGCGCGTTGCATCCCAAGCGCGCCCGCAATCTCTCTGAGCAGATTGGATTCAGCGGGGGAGACGCGTGAGCCGCCACCCAGGAAACCACCTTCGCTGGCGGCTTCGGCTACTTTTTGCGCCGTATTGAAAACAAACTGCTTGTACTCACCTGCGTCCTGGGGCGGCGTGTTTCTGAGCACCGCCGAAGCCTGCTGACAGCCATTGAGCGCCTCTGTCCTGCACACTTCAGGGTCTTTTGAAGTTCCGGTGAGATCATTGAGAATTTGCTGCGGATTGCCCGCGCGCGCTGTATCCACGATGCGTTTTGCGCTCTGGCTCAATGCGCTCATCAGCGGAGTGTTTGCGCCCTGCTGCAAGAGCGTTTGCAGGCTATCGACCATCGCTTTGGTCTCCTGGATCAGCCCGATTGGACCCGAAGGCGAGGCAAACATCATGGCCTTGCCTGCCCGCAGGGGTGTGGTCAGCAGGGTGTGCCAGTCGGCATCTGAATAGGGGCTGCCGCTGGGAGCTGCGTACAGATTGCCCTGGCCCTGCTGCATGGGCGCTTGCTGGCCTGGCATACCCTGACGCGGCGCCTGCTGGCCCTGCGTGCCCCACTGCTGAGCGTTGGGATCATAGTTCGGATCGTAGTTGGGAGCCTGCTGACCCCAGCCACGCTCCTGGGTGTTGGGATCGTAATTTGGCATGTTGGGGTTTTGCTGGCCCCAACCCTGGTTTGGGATATTGGGATTCTGTTGACCCCAATCCTGATTTGGCATGTTGGGGTTATCCCAGTCGGGATTTCTAGGTTGCATATGCTCTTCCTTTTTGCTGTTGCCTACAGGCCTCGCCAGGAGATGGAGAGAGCGTTGATGGTGTGGCCAGAGGGCCATCTCTCCTCGAATATGCGCCCATCTCCGACAGGCCTGAACTTTTGCATGCGACAAAATAAAACACACCGATAGGCGTGAAGGTCTACACCTCTCTTGTTCATTCTAGAGAGCTGACCCAAACTCAGGGAAAAGGGCAGGAGCTGTGCTAATGTGCGGCAATATGACGCGAGATCGCATAACTGCGTCGCGCATTTCCCTTGTAATCTGGCCGCTCTTCGGCCACAATAGAAGTGAGCAGAAGCGCAAGGAGAAAGGACTGAGAAATGAGCAATCCATTACGTTTTGGCCTGGTGGGCTGTGGGGTGATTGGTCCCCTGCACGCCAGAGCAATAACGAGTTTACCCGATACAAAGCTGGTAGCTGTGACCGATATCGCGCGAGAGAAAGCACAGAAGCTGGCCGACCAGTATGGCGCGCGGGCCTATACCGATATGCGCGTGATGCTGGCCAACGAAAGCCTGGATGTGGTCAATATTTGCACGCCCAGCGGTATGCATGGAGAACACGCGATATGCGCGATGTGCGCGGGCTGCCATGTGATCGTCGAAAAGCCGATGGAAGTGAACCTGGAGAGAATCGACGCCATGCTGCACGCGCAACGCGAGAATGGCGTCAAACTCGCGGTCATCAGTCAACACCGCTTTGACCCTGCCACGCAACGGGTGCAAAAACTCGTGGCTGAGGGCGCGCTGGGCCGCCTGGTGATGGGCAACGCGCAGATCCCCTGGTGGCGCTCACAGGCCTACTACGATAGCGGCGATTGGCGCGGCACCTGGGCGCTCGATGGTGGCGGCGTCCTGATGAACCAGGGCATTCACTATATCGATATGCTCCAGTGGCTGATGGGGCCGGTGAAAAGCCTCATCGCCTATAAGGACACCCTTGTCCACCAGCGCATGGAAACAGAAGACGTGGCGGTGGCGGTCCTGCGCTTCGCCAGCGGTGCGCTCGGCACAATCAGCGCGACCACCGGCGCGTATCCTGGTCTGGCCACACGTATAGAGATCTATGGCAATAAAGGCTCGGCAACCATCGCGGGCGACGAACTGACCTATCTACACCTGGCGCGCAATGAGCAGCAAGCAGCCGGGGCATATGGTTCCCAGACCAGCACAGGAAATGCCCTGAGCGAGAAAGACATCACGACCAACGGGGCCACCGGAGCCAGCGATCCAGGCGCGATCTCAACCAATAGCCACGCGCTACAGATCGCCGATATGGTGCGGGCGATCCGCGAGGATGGCACCCCGCTGGTCGATGGGTACGCGGCCCGTCGCCCTGTGGAGATTATTCTGGGCATCTACGAGTCCGTTCGCACTGGCAAGGAGATATTCCTCTCATGATTCAACTCTCTGGTTTCGCCGACGAGATCTCACCCAGGCTGACAGAACAACTGGCTACCCTGCGCGACGAAAAGATCCACTTTCTCGAACTGCGCGGCGTTGAGCGCGTCAACGTGCTCGACCTGACCGACGCCCAGGTCGCCACGATCAAACAAACGTTAGCTGAACAGCACATTGGCATCTCCTCAATTGGCTCGCCCATCGGCAAGGTCGCGCTTGATGCACCCTTTGACGCGCACCTGGCGAAATTCGAGCGCGCACTTGAACTCGCGCATGCTTTCGGCACGCCCTATATCCGCATCTTCTCGTTCTACGCGCCAACCCGGACTGGAGGTCAGAGCGATCCCGCTACCTGGCGCGACGAGGTGCTGCGGCGCTTGCGCGAACTGACGGCACGCGCGCGTTCAGCGGGCATCATCCTGCTGCATGAGAATGAGAAGGCGATCTACGGCGATACTATTGCGCGTTGTGTGGACCTGCTGCAAAGCATCGATGACCCGCATTTTCAGGCTGTCTTTGATCCCGCCAACTTTATCCAGTGCCTACAAACGCCCTACCCGGATGCCTATGAAGCCCTGCGCCCCTGGCTGCGCTACGTGCATGTGAAGGACGCGCTGGCCGACGGACACGTGGTCGCGGCTGGCGAGGGCGTATCGCACTGGCCCGAACTGCTCCAACGCCTGCGCACAGACGGCTACGATGGCTTCTTCTCACTGGAACCGCATCTGGCCTCCTCTGGACAATTCCAGGGCTTCAGTGGACCCGATCTCTTCCGCCACGCCTCGCAATCCATCCAACGCCTGCTACGTGCAATGGACTGGCAGTATAGCTAAACCGCATGATAAAAATGTGGCGATGGAGGCAAACGTGTCGCCTCCATCGCCACATTTTTATCGTGCAGCGTCCTGATCGGCACGTTCCTGGGCCGTGCCTGTGCTGGTAGAGAAACACGCGTGGCGCGGGTATCTCATATAAATTAATGAGCATCGATAAAGGTGGTAAAAGTCTGTACCATTTCTGCTGGTTTTTCAATGTGAGGCGAATGTCCACACTCCTGAAACATCTCCTCACGTACCTCGCCTCCATTGGCCTGGTAGCCATTCAACACAGTACGAACCTGAGCTTTCATTGGCTGGGGTGGATAGGCTTCAACGCCGGGCCACCCAGGCACCGCTCCAAGCTGGCCCAGAAAGCCCAGATCAAAGAGCGACGTATCAGAGACAATCTGATCATCGGCCCCATGCACCCAGAGGATAGCTGGCTTGGGCGAGATATCTGCTAATGCACTCTGGTTCAGGTATTTCGGCGAGAGCGCGTTATTGACGCCGAGCGTGCCCGGAGCAACCATCGGCCAGTTAGGAGAAGCAACCATATCGCTGGAGTAGTTGCCATCCGTGACCTTCGTGGTTAATACAGACGAGAGAAACATCTCTTCGCGGTCAGGCGCGGCGTGGAAAGGCGGCTTGAAATAGAACATGTTCATAACTGTACGTGGCGAGGACTGCTCGCTGCCACGGTCGCCGCGCGCGATGCGTTGAGCAAAATCGGCGTTAATGACGCCACCGCCGCTACCAGCGAAATCCGGCCAGGTAGGGTTGCCCTCGGCATCGCGTGTGCCACCAAAGCCAAAGGGTGACCCGGTGGCTTGCAAAGTCAGCGAGCGTACAGTAGTGGGGTGATCCATAGTGTACTGCATCACGATATTGCCCCCCAACGACCAGCCTAAAAGGTGAAAGGGTGGCAAACCAAGTACCTGCACCAGAGAGGTCAGGTCATCCGAATAATCGCACACACCACGCGTGGCGTCTACAGACAACGTCTCGCTATCGCCATACCCGCGCATATCCGGGGCGTAAATAGTATAGCGTCCCTGAGCAGCCAGGGCCAGCATCATATCCTGGAAGAAATGCGACGAAGAACAATTACCGTGGACCAGAATAACCGGGATCTCCCCCTCGCCAGCTAAGAGATACGCCATTTCCAGGCGTTCGGTGTGAACTGTGTGCTGTGTAATCCCCGCGAGCAATGCAACTGTGCTGATCATAAAGTACCTCCTGATTCAGGCATCGAGCCGGTTAACACTAGAATGACCTGCCCCTTATTCGTTCAATAAAAAAACATGACTCATCCATCATATTACAGAGTTTTCAGAGAATTTGCAATGGGGCTGTGAATTTTTGAATCTATCATCACCCGCTTCTCAGGCTGATCCAGGCAAATTAGCCCAAACGTCACAATACATACGCGGGAAAATACAGCTTTATCCGACAAGTGATCCATTTTTCTCCTCAAACATCTCAGTTTGCCTCTGCCTTCAATATGCTATGGTATCATTATAGAAAAGCATCAAGGGGAACAGGCAAAGGAGCATGACTATATGAACAATCAGGCGCGGGGAGGAGATGATCGCTGGCGGGATGTGGCGCGGGCGTGGCTGACGAGGCGCGCGTTTTTGCGAGCTGGTGGGCTGGCGGCTGGTCTGGGAAGCGCCTGGCTGGTGGGCTGTAGTCCCGCTCCTGTTTCAAAGAAAGCGGCTGCCCCGACGCCGACGCCCGAAGTTCAAGCGGTTACGCCAGGGCCGGCGGTGCCTGTGGGCCTGGGTGTGAACATTCATCCCTCGCCAACGATGCGCGCGGATATCATGCAGTTGGCGGCGGTGGGTTTTCGCGTGGTGCGCCTGGACCTTTCCTGGAGTCTGATTGAACAGCAGCCCGGCACGTATGATTTTTCGCTCTACGAGCCAATCATCGAGACGCTAGCCGCGTATGGTATTCGCCCGCTGTGTATCCTGGGCTACACCAACGCGCTCTACGAGCACACATCCGCGCCGGCAGGGGATGTCGTGGGGCCGCATACAGACGAGGTGCGCCAGGCCTTTGCGCGTTTCGCAGCGGCGGCGGCGGGCCATTTTAAGGATCGTGGCATCTATTGGGAAGTCTGGAATGAGCCAGATTATATGCTATTCTGGTATCCCACACCGCTGGCCGATGACTACATGGCGCTCGCGAAACTGGCGATCCCGGCGATTCGCCAGGCCGATCCCCAGGGCACGATTCTCACGCCCGCGCTGACCGGCCTTGAGCCACAATACCAATCCGCCCAGGATTTCCTGGAGCGCTGTTTCGTGCTGGGTTTAGCAGACCTGACCGACGCTCTGAGCCTGCATCCCTACCGTTTCGACGCACCGGAAAGCGTGAGCGCTGACTACCAACGTCTGCGCGCCCTGCTCGCCCGCTGGTCTCCAGCGCACAAACATATTCCCCTGATCAGTAGCGAGTGGGGCTACTCGTTGACCTGGGTTTCCCAGGAACAGCAAGCAGCCTATTTTGTGCGCATCTACCTGCTGAACCTGCTGAACGGGCTGCCGGTAAGCATCTGGTATGATTGGCGCGATGATGGAGCGAACGTCAAACAGACCAATGACAACTATGGCCTGCTCACCCGGCAGAACCAGCCCAAAGCGGCCTATCACGCCGCGCAAACGTTGATCTCCGAGCTGGCAGGTTTCAGCCTGGTCGAACGCATCAACCTACCGTCCAGCGAGGATTACGCTCTGACCTTCAGCACAGGCACCAGCCACAAACAAGTGCTGTGGACCGCCGGGCAACCGCACCCCGTCACGCTTCCCGTCAACGCGCCCTCTGTCACGCTCACAGGCATGACCGGTGAGGCTCACTCCCGACCAACCATGCATGGCGGCCTGCAACTGACCCTCACCGGCAATCCACAATATGTGTCGCTGACACACTAATCACCCAACGTAGCGACCAACACCGCTTTGATCGTGTGCAGCCGGTTCTCTGCCTGATCAAAGACAATAGAGGCAGGGGACTCAAAGACCTCTTCTGTCACTTCCAGTGCATCTAATCCATAGCGCTCGTAAATCTGCTGGCCAATCACCGTATCGGTATTATGATAGGCTGGCAGGCAGTGCATAAATTTCGCGGCGGGATTGTGTGTGAGCGCCATGAGTCGGCTATTGACCTGGTAGGGGAGCATTTGCCGCTGGCGCACGCGTTTGTCCCAGCGCTCCTCTGGCTCGCCCATCGAAACCCAGACATCAGTATACACAAAGTCACAGCCCTCGACAGCGGCCTCGGCATCCTCGGTCACGGTGATACGCGCGCCGGTTTCGCGGGCGAGCGCGTGCATACATGCCAGGCGTTCTGTACTCGGCCAGTACTCTTGTGGACCTGCCAGGCGCATATCCATGCCCATTTTCACGCCCCCGCTCAACAGGGACGCTGCCACGTTAAAGCCAGTATCACCCAGGAAGCAGCACACCACCTGCTCCAGCGGCTTATGTGCGTGCTCCTGCATAGTGAGCAGGTCGGCCAGGGCCTGAGTTGGGTGCTCCTCGTCGGTCAATCCGTTCCACACGGGGACACCGGCGTAACGCGCCAGTTCTTCCACCGTCGCTTGCCTGGAGCCGCGATACTCGATGCCGTCGTACATACGCCCAAGCACGCGGGCGGTATCCTTCATCGTCTCTTTGTAGCCAATGTGCGAGCCGCTAGAGCCAATGTAGGTCACACGCGCCCCCTGATCGAAGGCCGCGACCTCGAAGGCGCACCGGGTCCGCGTCGAATCTTTCTCGAAAATCAGAGCGATGTTTTTGCCACGCAGACGCGGCGCCTCGGTCCCCGCGTATTTCGCCGCTTTTAGCTCGGCTGAAAGTTGGAGCAGGAACGCGACCTCCTGGGGGCTAAAATCATCCAGCGTCAATAAATGTCGATTGCGCAGGTTGAAACCCATGTTCTATCCTCCTGATAGTAGTACACGTGCTTCAGTCTGTCTTATGGCACCATCGACATAGGCCACACGCTGGCTCTAGCAGGCAACCGGCAGTGGTTCGCCTGTTCTCAGAAACATTCCATAGCGCGTGGCGGGAAGAGTGCTGAGCATATTGCTATTGTAGCATATTTTAAGCTCAGGGGGAAAGGCGGGGTGTTATGGCAGACCCGTGACCTTCCAGACCTTCGCGGTAGTATCCCAACTGCCAGAGACAATCTCGCTGCCGACAGGTGCCCAGGCCACGGCGTTAACCCCTTTGGTGTGTTCGTGGTACACCATCAGCGTGGCTCCCGTGAAGGGACTCCAGACGCGCACAGTATCGTCGTCGCTGCCAGAGGCGAGGTACAGTCCATTGGGCGACCAGGCGACCGCATTGACGCCCCGACTATGGCCGAGGTAGGTCAGGATTATGCTGCCGGTGAGCACATTTCTGACCTGGACTTTCCCATCTTGATCGCCCGAAGCGAGATATAGCCCATTGGGCGACCAGGCCACAGTGTTGACCGCGTAAGTATCCCGGTATGCGTGCAGTAAGATGCCACTGTGAGCGTCCCAGACCTGGGCAAATTCGCTCCAACTCCCGGTGGCGATTTTGGTGCCATCGGGCGACCAGGCCACTGAGGCCACGACGTCGCTGGCAGGCAGGACCAGGAGAGTACGACCCGTTTTGACGTTCCAGATGCGGGCGCTATGGTCCCAGCCACCAGAGACAATCTCGGAGCCATTGGGCGACCAGGCCACAGCATCCACAAAACCATGATGTTCGTTATAGGTCATCGTGAGATGCCCGTTGGAGGCGTCCCAGACCTGAACTGTGCCATCCCAACTCCCAGAAGCAATTTGCTGGCTATTGGGCGACCAGGCCAGCGCAGCCACATAGTCGCTGTGCCCATAATAGGTCCACAGCAGCGCGCCACTGTGCGCATCCCAAATTTTCACCGTAGAATCCCAACTGGCCGTGGCGATTTTTGTGCCATCGGGCGACCAGGCCGCAGCAGCCACCGAGTTGGTATGCTGGTTCAAATTGAGCCGGGTGTTCCCAGAGGCTGGATGCTCAGCCAGGTGCGAGCGATAGACCTGCTGGAAGAGCAGTCCGGCAGCCAGGATCAAACAGACAACCACCGCGACGCTCAAGACGCGCCAGATTAGCGTAGCACGCTCACGTACCTGGTGCGCTGGTTGCCAGCGCGCGCTATGGGTAATACTGCGCTGACTTGTGCTCTGTGCATCAGCATTGCCCGCGCCCTCGAAAAAGTGAGGAGAGAGACGTGGCAGCGGTCTGATGGTCGGCGGCGGCAAAGCGTCCAGGCGCGCGTCAAAGAAGTGATAGTCCGCCAGGGCCTGCGCGCAGGTGGGGCAAACCTGGATATGCGCATCCAGAGCCTGCTGGTCGGCTGGTGAGAGATCTTCATAGCGCAAGGCAAGCTTTTCGCGCCACGCGAGGCAGGGAGGGCGATTTTTCATCTTCACGTTCTCCCCTCTTTTTCCTGGGCCTCGTTCATCAGCCGATAATAGATCTGGCGAAACTCCTCTTTGCCCCGGCTGACATATTTGCCCACACTGGTCAGCTTGATGCCCAGCAGATCGGCAATCTGCCGTTGAGGTAATTTCTCAATGACATAGAGGACAAAGCATGGGCGGTAGGTGGGCGAGAGACGTGCCAGCACAAGTTTCATCAGTTCGGTTTCCTCAATAAACTGTTCCGGGCCAGCGATACTCAGCGGGGCGGAGCCCGCAACACATTCCCCCCAGGGGACAGTCGGGATCAACCTGGCATGGCTCTGGTACGTATACGCCAGGTTAGTTGCTATGCGATAGAGCCAGCCAGTAAAGCGCGTGGGATCGCGCAGGCTCGGCAAGGATTGCCAGGCTTTCAGAAATGTCTCCTGGGTCAGTTCACACCCCACGCCATCGTCGCCGACCATACGTGAGAGATAGCGACTCAAGCGGCTGTTATAGCGTTCATAGAGTGCTTCAAAGGCCTGTTGATCTCCATTTTGCGCGTGCAGCACGAGATCACACTCATTGGGTGCGCCGTCTGTTTCGCTCATAGGAGGTCCGCCTCTGGTATACGCCATCTGTTGTCTACTCCTGCCAGCCGTTGCGGGCGGCAAGTGCGCGGGTCCGCGACGCCTTCGTCACAAAACTGACCTTTTCCGCCGCCGCGTGGATGCGCGCTGGCACGGTTTCCTCGTATGGATAAGGCTTGTGTGGCGCGTGAACTGGCGCCTTTTTGGCGCGCAATGGACGCAACAACTTCACCGGAGGCGTCAACTCACGCTCGTGTGTCTGCTCTGCCTGGAATCTGATAAAATCCACAATTGTCGGATGAAGCGTGTAGTGCGCCTGGCCCCTACTTTCAAGGAGCCCAACATCCAGCAGGCTATCCAGCGCCTCCAGCGAGACATCCTTCAGGGTCAGCGCCTCCTCTTCAGAGAAACTGCCCGGTTTGGCTGGAAACTGTGCCAGCGCTACTAGAGCTTGCCTGCTTGATGGGTCCAGATGGCGATAGCTCAGTTCCAGCGCGTGATACAGCGAGAGTGGCATATTTACAGGCAAGTTCCGGTGTTGTTCCAGAGGCGTACAAGGGATGGACAGATGCAGACGCGCCTCGGCAGATTCGAGATGCGCCAGGGCCGCGTGCCAGCGACGCGGCTGGCCAGTGTAGACCTGCGCCTGTAAGTATTTCCCCATTGCACGCAAGGCCAGGGGCAGCCCACCGACCAGGCGAGCCAGCGCATGCAAAGTGTCAGGTTCGCGCGCCACAATCTCTGGCACAAACCTGGCCAGAAGTTCTACACTCTCTTGCTCATTCAGTTCATCCACTACACTCGCCCCATCAAAGTAGCAAGCTACCGCAGGGATGCGCGTAGTCAGGAGATAGGCACAATTGGGTCCGCCTATATGAAAGGCCAGGGCTTCCTGGCATGTCCAGGCATCATCGATCACCAGTAGCATCTTGCGGGTGCCGATGCGGGTGTGAAGAGCACGCGTCCACTCCTCGACACTTTCCAGGCAAGCCATCTCATTGGCATCGACTTCCAGCAATTCGCCCCAGCGACGCAACTCGCCTCCCAGATCGGCAGCAGGCCCCAGACTGGCCCATAGCACACCATCACTGAAAGAGTGCTGGAGCGCGCTCTGCTGAGCCAATGCGCTAGCCAACGCCGTTTTGCCCACCCCTGGCAGGCCGCTCAGGGCTATGGTAGCACCGCCTTTGCTCGTACACAGCGACTGTTTCAGCCGTTGGAGTATGTGCGCCCGCCCGACCAGTCCCTCGACGAGCGTAGGCGGTAACGCGAGATCGCAAATGGGCATTGGGAACGAGAGCTGCTGTGGTTGGGGATGCGCTCGCTCCGGCAGTGAGGGTTGGCTATTGCGCTGCCACAAACCCAGTTCCGCAGCCGACATCTGGAAGAGCGCGCAGAGTTTCTGCAAAAAATAGGCACTGGGAAAGGCACTCCCACGTTCCCAACGACCAATCGTTTTGGGATCAGCCACCCCGATGCATTCCGCCATATATGCCCGCGACCAGCCACGTTTCTCGCGCTCCTCACGCAACTGTTCGTTTGGGATCTGTTCATCCCCGTATTTTTTCATGTGCATCTTCCAATCTCCTACGGTGCAAATACAGCCTTTTCCAGCGCTGGCCAACGACTGTCATTCTTCCACTTCCCAGATTCAGCGTGGCCTGATGATGTGGAAAAATTCACCCTTACTATTAATGACACGTAAAAGGGGGCAAATATGACAACAACTTGTGGCATTCTCATATGCTTTCTCAATGGCACCTGACATATTTCCACTTGATCTTTTCGGAGATCAGAAGTATACTTCCTCCTGTGGCGAGCGGCTCCCGTCAGGGTTCTCCTTCAACCCGTTGAGGGTACTGCATATTGAGGGTACTGCATTAAGAAGAGGCAGCTATGTTCAGCAGATCTGCAATGTTATATGCTATAGTATAGCATCCAGCGACCTGTCAGTAGCCAGCATTTCCCAAAGGGGAGAAATTTAAGGATGGTACAGCCGCTCCACCAGAGAATCGCCAGAGGCCTGCTTGCGGGCAGCGAAGGGCAGCGCCTGGATCGTCGGACCTTTTTACAAGGAGCCATGAGCGCGGGTGCCGCCGCATTATTGACAAGTTGCGACACGAGCACATCTGCAGCGGGTCCGCTCGATGTGCTTGCCGTCTGGAGTGGCGAGGAGCAGACCGCGTTTCAAGCGGTGGTTGCACCTTTTGAGCAACAAAGCGGCATCAAAGTGAATGTCGAGGCCACGCGCAACCTCACCGCCGCCTTGACTATGCGCACGCGCGGCAACAATCCACCCGATGTCGCAGTGATCCCCAATCCACCACAATTGCGCCAGCTTGCCAGCCAGAATCTCCTGACGCCCCTGGATGCCTTCCTGGATATGAAGCAGATGCACAGGGACTACTCCAACGATTGGCTGGACCTGGCCTCGTATCGCGGCCATCTCTATGCTCTGATCTACAAGGCCTCTAACAAGGGGACGATCTGGTATAATCCGACCCATTTTCAGGCTCAGGGCTATGCACTGCCCACGACCTGGGATGAGCTGCTTGCGCTCTCCGCTGCCATCGCGCAGAGTGGCCAGTATCCCTGGGCTATGGGGGTAGAAAATGCCACGGCCAGTGGCTGGCCCGCCGCGGATTGGGTGGCGGAAATTTATTTGCGCCAGTTCGGGCCGGAACTCTATGATCAGTGGGTTACGCACCAGATCCCCTGGACGCATAGCAGTATCAAACAGGCCTTCCAGATGTTTGGACAGATTGTGGGCGGTACACACTATATCGCGGGCGCGCCCCAGGCTGTGCTGGACACCAGCTTTGATGTAGCCTGCTACGAGCCATTCTCCACGCCACCACAGGCTTATATGGACTATCTGGGCGACTTCGCGGTGGGCTTTATTACCACCGAGTTTCCCCATGCACAACCCGGCACGGACTTCGATTTTTTTCCGTTTCCCACACTTGATGTCCATTACGCGAGCGCGGTGACAGGAGGAGCTGATCTGGTTGTGGCCATGCGCGACAACGAGGCGGTACAAGCTTTTATGACCTATCTCTCACGCGCCAGTACGCAGGCCATCTGGGTCAAACGCGGCGGGGCCACCTCAGTCAATCGCGGGGTAAACCTGGCGCATTACCCCAACAAAGTCGCCCGCGCCTCTGCGCATATGCTGGTCGATGCGACCACCTTTCGCTTTGGCGCGGGCGACCTGATGCCCTTCACCCTCCAGAAGGTGTTCTGGCAGCAGATCCAGAACTTTATCCTCAATCAGGACCAGCTTGAGAACATTCTTCAGACGCTTGAACTGGTTGCTCAGCAAGTACACAGTGGATAAAACTACACCTCATCCCTTCACCGAGCCAGCCAGAATGCCACGCACGAAATAGCGTTGCAAGGCGAAGAAGACCACCAGCGGCAAGGCCATTGAGAGGAACGACGCGGCAGTGAGCACCTGATAGTTTTGGCCATAAGCGCCGACCAGGTTAGCCACCGTCAAGGTCATGGGTGAGACTGATGGACTTCCGCCCAGGAAGATCAGAGACGTCAGCAGGTCGTTCCAGACCCACATGAACTGGAAAATCGCCAGTGAGGCCAGAGCTGGCACGGATAACGGGATGATCAATTTCCAGAAGGTGCGGAAATTTGAGGCCCCCTCTACATGCGCCGCTTCAATCAAGTCGCGGGGCAGCGCGGCGAAAAAGTTACGTAGCAGGAAGACCGCGAAAGGCAGACCGAAAGCCGTGTGGGCAATCCAGATAGCGACATAGGTGCCAGTCAGGCCAACCAAAGTGAACAGGCTCAAGATAGGAGCCAGCGCTAACTGGGAAGGGAACACCAGCAGCGTGACAATGCCAAAAAAGAGCACATTGCGTCCGGGGAACTTCATCCAGGCGAAGGCAAAAGCCGCGAACGAGCCGAATAGAATGGGTAAGATCGTCGCCGGGATAGAAATAATCAAGCTATTGAGGAAGGCATGCCCCATGCCCTGAGCGGCAATCACCTGTTCATAGTTCTGAATGGTAAATTGCCAGGGCGGGATCAGCCCCGTCCACCATCCACTCGATGAGAGTTGTTGCGGCGGGCGAAACGAACTCACAAACAGGCCAAATGTCGGAATCGACCAGAGGATCGCGATTGCCACAACCAGAATGGTAATCGTGCCGTTGTTGAACGAACGCAGAAATGAGCCGCCCTCTCGTGGCCGGCCTGTTATTCTCCTTTGCACTATCTGTGTTGGAGGCTGCTCTATTGCACTCATAATCCCCGCTCCTCTCTTCGTATACGGCGAATATTGACTATCATCACTGGTAGCACACACAGGGTCAGGAGAATGGCCAGGGCGCTGGCAAGGCCGTAGTTACTGAAATTGAACAGCTGATTGTAAAACTCCATGGCCACCACATCTGTATGAAAATTGCCTCCTGTCTCAACATAGATAACATCAAAGATTTTAAGAATGTTGATAAGCATAGTGGTGACAACAACGCCCAGTGTCGGACCAATCATGGGAATCGTCACGCGCCAGAACATGGTAATACGCCCGGCACCATCTATTTTTGCAGCCTCGATGATATCGTCGGGTATGCCCTTGAGAGCTGCCGAGATAATAACCATGCTAAAGCCAGTCCACATCCAGGTGTAGATCGCAATCAACGCAAAATTGTTGACCGCCTCGGTCTGAAGCCACGCCTGGGGAGGAAGATGGATAAGGCCCAGAAAAGCGTTGAGCAGGCCAATCTGGGGCTGGCCCGCTGGTGCATAGGCGTAGACAAAGCGCCAGATGATGCTGGCACCCACGAAAGAAATAGCCATTGGGACGAAGAGCGCGGACTTGATGATACTCTCAATCTTGACCCGGTCGACCAGGACCGCGACCACTAATCCTAGCCCAACCGTCAGGATGGTCGCCAATACCAACCAGAGCAGATTATTCTTCAGAATATCGAGCATGTTTGAATCGGTGAAAATGCGCTGGTAGTTTTTCACCCCGACGAATCTGGTCGAGTCGCCGTTTTCAAAGCTCCACTGTATAGTACTGAGCATTGGGTAGATGAAGAAGAGTAGGAGCAGGAGCACTGCGGGCGCGATCCAGAACAAGGCCGCCCAGGAGATACCTCGCCCCCTTCCCCTTCTAGACGGGGGAGCCGTAGCAACAACGCGTTCTCTGGCTACTGTTGCCATACCATGCCTCCTTTATGAAAAACAAACGATGTACATTCATTCTGGGTGTGCTGTATTGAGCAGGCCGCGCCCACCCAATACAGCACACCCAGAATGCGATACCCTGAATACTTACACAAGCGTTTGTTCAGGATGTATACACCGATTGAGCGGTGCTTTCAAGGCCACTGAGGATACTATCCAGCTGCGATGGATTCTGGATAAAGGCGAGCGAGGCTTTCCAGAAGGCAGTCTCCATCGCCGTGGGCATCGAGTCATCCTGGCCCAGATGGAAAGTGGCCGCCTGGGTCAATTGTTTGGCGGAGTTGCGCGCTACGTCGTTAGGATAGGCGTTCAGCGGCACCGCTTTATTCACCGAAGTTGCGCCACCACGCTTGACCCAGATCTCCTGCGCTTCAGCCGAGGCCATAAACTGCATGAACTGGCGCGTGCCATCGTTATCTTTCGTAGCTAGCATCATATCCGCGCCGCCAGTGATCGCGCCCTTGAAATGCGGGTTAATCGTGGGGAAATTGAAGAAATTGTAATCTGTACCCGCCACAATATTGGGAAACTGGGTCGTAATGAAGCCCGCTGCGAAGTCACCCAGGTAGTACATATAGGACTGGGGAGGCGATTGAAAGGGCAGGAACGTGGCGGGCTGGAAGTTGGTGGCCAGGATCGACTGCGGCGCGCCATTGATGTAGTGATTCCCATGAACAATCTGTCCGAACATCTGGAAGGCGTTCTTGACGCTGGAATGCGTCCAGGGAATTTTGTGGGCTATCCACTGGTCAGATAAGTCGGGGCCATTCAAGCCGAGATAGATCTGGTCGATCCAGTCACAGGCGGGCCAGCCACTGGAGGCACCGCTCTCTACGCCCATCGACCAGGGGAATTTTCCGCTCTGGGCGATCTGATCCGAGAGTGCAATCAAGCCATTCCAATCAGTAGGAGTGGTATACCCATTGGCCTGGAACTGCTTGGGATTATACCAGATCGTACCCTTGGTATTGGCCTTTGGCAACACTGCATATAGACCACCGTTGTCCGAGGCCAGATTAATCCAGGTCTGCGCGTAGTTCTGCTGGATCTCGCTCATATTGAAAAATGAGTCCAGGCGCAACAGTTTTCCCTGAGAGGCCAGCTTGTGGAAGGTGGTCAGATCGGGTGAACCGGTGATATCAGGGAGATTGTTCCCGCGCAGACGCGTATTTAGCACGGTTGGCAGGTCACGCGTTCCCTCAACATTGACCTTAATGTTGGTTTTCTTTGTGAATGCTGCATTGATGGCATTAAAAGAGTCCAACTCTTCTCCGCTCCAGACGGTCAATGCATCGATAGAGCTGACCTTAGTGGAAGCCCCGTTGCCATTACCGTTGCCGCCCCCGCAAGCCTCTAGAAGCGAGGTTGCCGCGCTGGCCGACAGGCCAATAGCCAGGGCACGCTGTAAAAACTGCCTACGATTGGCCTTGTAATCAGCAAAGTCCTGTACTAGCTGGTCTAAGCCAGCACGCTTTTGACGATCATACATTGGCATCTTATTCTCCTTACGTAACAGCGGTAAGAAGCCTCGGGCAGCAGGCTACATTGCCTGATAAAGCGAGCCGCGAGCCTTTATCTTACATCCAGATCATTTTATCGCTGACTTCTTTTAGTGTACGAGAATCTGTCTCTCTGGGAGAACGTCTTTTGGGGGGCTAAGAGGGGTCTGCAACGTTGCAGAAAAGGGGCTTGCCTATTCCTGGCCTCAAGATGTAAGGGATGGACAAGCCCCTTTTCTGGATAGCGCGTGCGGCTAGTCTTCCCCAGCTGTGGCGGACTGCGCGAGCATGTTACCCAAACCAAGCCCTCTAGCTACGCGCTCACCCAACTCGTGGTCAACGCGCAACCAGAGTTTCAGCGCCCGCTCTTGCACAGCTCGCTCGACGCCCTGACTCATATGGCCAACGATGTTGTTGACCAGGTGCTCGCGATCCAGCGCTGACATGACCTGGCGGTAGAGGTTGCCTGGCTGCACAAAGTCGTTGTCCTCGGCGCGCTGGGTATAGGCGCTGCGCATCATCTCGCCGCTGGCGAACCAGCCGGGATCGGCATAGCGTTGCGCATCAGCCTGGGGACCGCCATAGCTGTTCGGCGCGTAAACCGGCTGGTTCCCGCTATGCCGGTAACGCATGGCGCCGTCTTTATTGTAGCTATGCACCTCAACCTTTGGCTGGTTGACCGGTAGTTGTAGATAATTGACGCCGATGCGATGCCGATGCGTGTCGGGATAGCTGAAGAGTCGGCCCAGCAGCATTTTGTCGGGACTGGGGCCGACACCGGGAACCATATTCGCGGGTTCAAAGGCCGCCTGCTCAATTTCCGCGAAGAAGTTCTCAGGGTTGCGGTCCAGCACAAAACGCCCGACGGTGATGGGTGGATAGTCTTTGTGCGACCAGATTTTGGTCAGATCAAAGGGATTGAAGCGATACTTCTCGGCCTCCTCGAACGGCATAATCTGCATCTCCAGGCGCCAGGCCGGGTAATCGCGCTTCTCAATAGCCTCGCGCAGATCGCGGCGATGATAATCGGGGTCATCTGCGGTCATGGTTTTGGCCTCGGCATCGGTGAGATTCTGGATGCCCTGCTCCGTTTTAAAATGGTATTTCACCCAGAAACGCTCCCCCTGCGCGTTAATCCACATAAACGTATGGCTACTATAGCCGTTCATATGGCGGTACGTGCGCGGGGTGCCGCGATCCGACATCAAAATGGTCACCTGGTGCATAGCTTCTGGCGAGAGCGACCAGAAATCCCACATGGCGTTATGACTGCGCATATTGGTGTCGGGCATACGTTTCTGCGAATGGATAAAATCCTGAAACTTCGTGGGGTCGCGCACAAAGAAGACCGGCGTATTATTCCCCACCATGTCATAATTGCCCTCTTCTGTGTAGAACTTCAATGCAAACCCACGCGGGTCACGCAACGTATCAGCCGAACCCAGCTCGCCTGCCACCGTCGAGAAACGGGCCAGCATAGGTGTGCGTTTGCCGACTGTATTGAGAAAGGCCGCCTTCGTCCAGCGCGTCACATCTGCGGTCACCTCAAAATAGCCAAAGGCGCCGCTGCCCTTTGCGTGAACCACGCGCTCTGGCACGCGTTCGCGATTGAACTGGGCCATTTTCTGGATCAGATAGTGATCTTGCAACAGCAACGGCCCGTCTGGTCCGAGCGAAAGCGAATATTCGTCACTGGCGGCGGGAACACCCGCGTCCGTTGTCGTGATTGGGGGCTTCTTCTGATTATCCAACGTTGTCTTTCCTTCCTATACTACATCACATCATCCCCTGCCCTCTGCTTGAGCAATCTACTCAAACGGGGCCGCGTGTATAAGCGCGTGGGCGGGTGGAGCATCAAGCGTGATCCTCCTATACATACTAATCAGATCCGGCCTCAGGAGCAAGCTGAACAGGATTCTTAAGGAAAATTCTTGTTGTACAACAAAACCTAATAGACAAAAATGATTTCTATGGTGTATACTACTGGTATACTATACAATGCCGGAAACATCTTCCGGATTCCACTAAGGGAAACATCTTTTATGTTGCAAGGAAGGAGCAAACTATGACCTTCGTAATGGATACAAAAGGGGTAAGTAATCAGGGTGTGAAGATTGCAAATGATGCCATTACTGACCTCACCAACTCGCAGCCCCTGGTTTTTGCCGTGATTGTCGACAAGGATTCTATGCCGTCGATGTTCACAGATGCGCTGACGACGTTTTATAAAAATCTAGGCGACGCTCTCGACCAGGTTTTCAATCAACGCTCTGAGATGGGTCAGGCTCTGCAAGGTGCAGCAAGTGATACTGACCTGGCTGATCTCAGAAACGCGAATTCATTCCAGGGACGTAGCAGCCAGAGCGGACTGTTGCCGCTGGGCCCGACAAATTAAGCACCAACGAGCTATGTTTTGCTAGTGCTTGAGCAGAGGGTGAGCAAGCTCTCGGCTCTTCCCTTGTTTCGCGCTGACAAGGCAGAAAGGAAAAACAGCTATGCGAATCGACCCAGGACCTTCATCGCCGCTCGTCTCAACTGTAGCGAACCCCTTTGCAAGTTCATTAGCAGGCTTGCTCCAACCGTGGATTGATGCGCTGAATGATCTGAGCACAACCGCTTCAAATAACCTTAAATTGTGTAATGACTCACTGACGACGTTTCAGAATAACTGCAAAGTGCTGGTTGGTGACAACGCCAATACCTTCCAGGGTCTGGGCGAAAAGGCCTTTGAGAACATTTATACCCTCAATGAAGGTCAATCAATGGAGGTCAACGCCAAGATTCATGACTTCTACAACGCCTCGTATAATCTCATAGGAGAGATCCAGAATCTTACCAGTCAGTACGAACTCGGTCAGGGCATCTATAATAACGATGGCGGTGGCGGTTTCCCTAACCCCACCATCTACCAGTTTGTCGGTTCTATGACCTATGATGATATCCTTAAAACGTTGATGGACGGCTTTCTCACCACGACCTCAGTCGATGCGATTCTGAAGCCAGGCAACGTCAATGCCACGGTCTCTGTCGGAACTCAAATTGGACTCAATCAAATGAACAAAACGATTGATTCGCATTATCAGACGCTTTTAGACCCGATCAAAAATGGTCCAACCCAGGACTCCGGCAACGCGAGCTATTGGCAGGGCCGCATTGATGAACTGAACCGGGAGCACCAGACCGCACTTGAGATTGTGCAAGGCTTGACCACGAATATGAACACGCAGCTAGAGGCATGGGCGCTGGCTCTCTATGATCTGGCCAGTCAATATCTACAAGAGGTGACCGATGCCGGGCAGATTAACAGGCCCACCCTCTCTGACTACATCTACGAGTCCACCTTGCCAGCATATGCTGGTCAGAATGTCTTGATCTGGCAACTACCCAATGGCGGCCTATTTATTATGGTCAAAGGTGGCGATCCGCAGGCGGATGAGCAGACCATCAGGAACTACCTGGCGCAATTTGGCCAGCAAGGTGAAACGCCAAACGTCACGATTATGGGCTACGAAGACGGGATCAAGACTGCCCAACAGATCATCGATGACTCGAAGAACCCTAACGATCTCCTGAATGTTAATATAGTTAACGCCTACATGATTGGCGACCAGAGTAAGGTTCCCGTCAACCAGACCCTCGGTGTCAACTATGTCGATTACTCGACCCTTCCTGAAGCAGAGCATGAGTGGACCCTCCTGGGCCTCAACAAAGAGCAAGTGGCTACTATGGCGGTCACTGCCGTTGTCGCGCTTGCTCTGGAACAACCAGAGCTGGTGGAGGGCGAGTTTGTGACGGTCTTCGGGAACCTGGGGGTCGAAAAAATGACCGAATATGCTATTGCACTGGGATTCAATGCCTCCGCAAGCGGGAATGATCCAGCCGCAGTCGCTAAGTACCTGACGAATTGGACTCTGCAGCATAATCAAGACCAGATTACGGTCAATGGCCATCCGATCTCGATGCGAGATTATGTTCAACAGCAGCTCAGTCAGGGGGGAACCACTCCTCTCGCGACGAGCGGTGTGAAACATAATTTCCAATATAACTACACCCTACCCAACGGCACCAGTTTCAACAACAGCGACTATCTCGGCTCTCAGTTCGTCCTCGATCCCAATGGCATGAACACGAGCACAGAGGGGGTTGTGACCGTTCCCGCAACGACGAACCTGCCGCCCTCAGGCGGCAATTAATCTCGCGGCAACCACAAAGACGCCGTCAAGGGGTTTGGCCACAAAAATTCGTCGCCAAACCCCTTGACACCCCACAAAAAGTCTGCTAAGATACATCCTGTCAAAAGAAACCGCTTGTATGTGCAGGCGAACCGGTGACTATAGCGAAGAG
>CAXUEY010000105.1:0-21227 GCA_964250225.1 uncultured Ktedonobacteraceae bacterium
AGCTGGCCCGTGAGTGTTCCCAGGCAAGCTGGCCCGTGGCCTCGCCTGGCCCGTGAGTGTTCCCAGGCAAGCTGGCCCGTGGCTGGGGCTTTATCGTGGCCTCGCCTGGCCCGTGCCCGTGGCCGAGGCTTCATCGTGGCTGGGGCTTCATCGTGCCACGATTTTATTATGCAATCGGCGCGTACTATACCAACTTGACCAGCGTAACATCCTCGTTGAGATAGCCCAGATGCCGATAGAAGCCGAGCGCCCTCTCATTGGCGGCTCCCGTTGCCAATGAGAGAACGCGGTAGCCCTGTTCGCGTGCCCACTGCTCGCAGGCCTGGATCAGCGCTCTGCCTGCGCCGCGTCCCTCTGCCGCCTCGCTTATCGCCAACTCTCCAACGTAGGCCTGATCCTCGCCGGTAAAGTGCGTGCTCTGCGAGACAGTGGCGACGCCCAGTCGTTCGCCCTGCTCATCTTCGGCCACAAAGACCATCGTCTTTTGCCCGTGCTTTTCGATGCTCCCTGCAAGCCAGCTCCGCGCTGTCGCGATCATCTTTTGCGGGTCGCGCCAGGCCGGGATACCAATCGCCAGGCGTGGGGCCAGGCTGAGCACAAATTCGCGGTCGGCGGCCCTATACAGACGTACAAGGATGGTGTGCGGCTTTTCCATGAAAACCCTCTCTTTGTTAGATAGTCGCTGTCACCGAAGATTGGCGGCGCAGCGCCCAGGCAGCTAGCGCGACCAGGACGACAACGCTGGCCAGCAGCACGCCAATATCGAGCAGATGACCGCTCAATGTCCCCTGGCCCTGCATGGCATTGTACGCGCCATCAGAAATGTAGTAGGTCGGTAAAAATTTCACTGCCTGCGCGACAGGATTATTGCCGATCAACCCCCCCAGCGAACCGGTGAAGAAGAGCGGCAGAACATAGATGAAGCTTACCATACCACTGGCACCCCCAGCCGCGCCAGTCGTCGAGAAGATGCTGCCGAAGAGTAGACCCAGTGCGAGACTCAAGCACGAACCAAGTAGCACATAGAGCAGGAGCAGCGGGATCTGTACCTGCCCACTAAAGCCGCCCTGGATCGCCAGCACAATCCCTGAGAGGAGTAACTGGTAGACCAGTACGACGAGCAGCTTACCCAGGATCACATCGGTGAACGAGGCCGGCGTGACCATCAGCATACGTAGCGTCTTCCTCTCCTTCTCCTCGATCAACAGACCAGGCATGATCGAGGTGCCGACCATAAACGAGACGAGTAGGCCAGCCACGCCGTATATGAGACCGAGGGATGCTCCCAAATCGGCTATAGTAGGTGGGTTGATGGCCGCCATGTTGACCTGCAGCGGTTCTTGCGGATGAGCAACCTGGCGCGCGTAGTTGAGAAGCGCGGACTGGAGCAGCGACGCCTGGTGCGGGTCTACATTTCCTTCGTTCACATACAGGCTCACCTGGAGCTGCTTCCCGGCCTGGAGGTTGCTCTCAAAGTTGGCGGGCACGATCAGCCCGATATCATAGGTGGCGTCTTTCTTCGTGCCGTTCGGACCGAAGACCGCGCTTACATCGGCTGGCGACGCGGCCTCTGTGATCCGCGACGAGCCAAAAGCACCACTCACCACCTGGACCACCCGCGATTGACCAGGATTGTAGACCAGCACGCTGGTGGCGTGGCCGCCGATGACTTTCCCGATGAACAGAAAGAACACGGCCATAGCAATCGGCATGATGAGAATAAACAACGTTGATTTGTTGAGTAGAATATCGATAGCGTCTTTGCGGGCAATTGCCAGCACTGAACGTGTATGCATTGTAAGACTCCTTCGCTTGTATGATATGTTTGAACGATCCACTTTATGCGTAGGGATATGAACGACTAACATTGTTACGCCGGAAGTACCCCGGCAATTTCTACAAACACCGCCTCTAAAGTCGCTTCCTGCGAATGAACGGCCTGCACCTGACCTTGCGCCATCAGTTGAGCGAGACGGGCCTGGTCGCCGGGATCATCCATTTGCAGGATGAGTTCATTGAACGCGCCCCTGTTCTCGTGATGCGCCAGAGTAACGAGCAGGGTGCGCTGACCGTGTGAGAGCTTGAGGCGGCGCGGTGTGTCGTTGGCGACGATGCGTCCCTGGTTGATAAAGGCCACACGCTGGCACAACTGATCTGCCTCTTCAAGCAGGTGTGTGGTCAGCAGGATGGTCATGCCCTCCCGGCTTAGTTGCTCGATGGTCGCGCGCACCTCGCGTGCCGAAATAGGGTCGAGGCCGCGACTGGGTTCATCGAGAAAGAGCACCGGCGGTTTGTGCAGCAGGGCGCGAGCGATCATCAGGCGCTGCCTCATGCCGTTGGAGAAGGTGCGCACCGGGTCTTTGGCGCGGTCACGCAGACGTACAAGGTCGAGCACCTCTTCGGCGCGGCTCTCCGGCAGGTTGTAGAGCCAGCAGGAGAATTTCAAATTGGCGCGCGCCGAGAGCCGTTCGTACAGATTTTGCTCTTCAGGCACAACGCCAATACTTTCTTTTAAGCGTTGATGCTCCCGCACCACGTCGTATCCAGCAACGATAGCGCGCCCCGCGTCAGGCGTGATCTGTCCGGTGAGCATGCGAATGGTCGTCGTTTTGCCCGCGCCATTTGGTCCCAGCAGACCAAAGATTTCGCCACGCCGCACGCTAAAACTGACCCCCGCCACCGCTTCTTTGGCTTTGAATGTTCGTTGCAGATCGAGTGCCTCGATCATCATATCGTTTGTTTGTATCATTATCTGTCCTCCATGCGTCCGATTCTGCACGATTTAATCCTCAGTGATCGCGACGCGAACGCTTTTGCATCTCCTGAAAAATGGTGAGAATGGGCCCGACGAGCGGAAGCAAAAGCCACATCGATTGAAGTGTATACTTTCGCGCGTAGAACTCTTTGTGTTCAAGCTCGAATGCCACTTCTTGCCTGGCGCTCTTGCTTCTCGCAATAGAGATAGCGTAGAGCAGCAAAGGCACATAGTTCAGTGCAGTCCATGAGAAAAATAGGCCCATGAAACCTACAGGGAGCGGATGGCTGGGGTTGTGGAAAAAGAGGAAGAATTGGAAGATCCCCAGGCCGCCGCCAAGAATCACAGCGATGGCGAATTCCGTGAGAATAAGTCGGGGACCATGAAAAACGATGTCTAGAGCTGCGAGCTTTCGTACATTCATAATAGTTTCCCTTTTGATAGTTTGCTGTTCCTGGTCTGACATGTCATCCTCCTTTGGCTGAGTACAACTTTCTCTGGTGGACTATTTCTGAATGCAACTGTATCATGCGTTTTTTCTGCGCGCTATAAAAAAGGGCTGAGTGGCGCCAGAACAAGGTCAACAGGAGCAAAAAACGGGTTGATTGGGTCGAAAAAACGTTGGATGGAGCAATTCGACGGTTGGATGAAATAGCTTGCGAACGAAAAAATGGTAGAATGCAGAGATAATGGTATGAAATTTGGTAGGATACAACAACAATGCTAGAGATACGGCGCCTGGAAAAAATCGTCGCGGACCGTAGCGTACTGGCCATCGACGCGCTGAATGTCGAGGCGGGTGAGATCGTGGCCGTGATTGGCCCACCGGGCAGCGGAAAAACGCTGCTGTTGCGTCTCCTCTCAGGCACCCTGCCGCTCAGTGGGGGCAGTATCGTACTGGATGGTCAGCATATTTCGCCTGAGCAGCATCAGCTACGCAAGCAGATTGGCGCGCTTTTCGCGGAAGACCTGCTCTATGATCGTCAAAGCGCGCGCAACAATCTGCTCTTCTATGGCCAGCTCTATGCTCTACCAGCCAGCCGGGTCGATGAAACCCTGGCACTGGTGGGTCTAAACGACCAGGCGCAACGGGTAGTCGCAAAGCTGGCGCCCTCCGCGCAGCGTCGCCTGGCCTTTGCGCGTGTGCTCATGAGCCAGCCGCGCCTGCTGCTGCTCGACCAGCCCATCCTGCGTGCCGACCTGGATACGCAGGAACTCTTTGCTCACCTGCTGCAACAGGCAGCCGCGGCTGGGGCGGCGATTCTACTGACCGACGAAGACCTGGCCTGGGCCAGCAAGTGCTGCACACGCGTGGTAGAGTTGGAGGGTGGCCGCGTCGCCCACGCCTACGCCTTTACGCGTGACAACGAGAACGCCGTAGCTGCGCCCGAACGTTTTACCCCTTTCAAAGTGCCAGCGCGCAAAGAAGACCGCATTCTGCTCTACGACCCCGGCGATATTCTCTATGCCACCAGCCGCGATAGCAAAACATATCTGCGCACAGCCAGCGAAGAGGCCGTCACGAATTTCACGCTACAAGAACTGGAGAGCCGTCTGAGCGGTCGCGGCTTCTTCAAAGCCCACCGCGCTTATCTTGTGAACCTGCAACACATCCGCTCCGTGGTTCAATACACGCGCAATAGCTATATGTTGCAGTTGAACGATACACAGGAGACGCTGATCCCACTGAGCAAGCAATCCGAAAAAGAGTTGCAGGAGTTATTGGGGTATTAGCTCAAACTACCAAGAAAGCGCTCGATTTTGTGCGCGATCTCATCTAGATTAAATGGTTTGGCCAGAAAATCATCGGCTCCGGCCTCGTGAGCAATTCTTTCCGTCTCGTTATTGGCCGAAATCAGCAGGATGGGCAGGTGTTTTGTGGTTTCCTGGTTTTTGAGCATGCGACAAATATCGCGCCCGCTCCAACCAGAGAGCCAGATATCCAGGAGCAGGAGATCAGGATAGCCACGCGGAAAATCGCGTATCGTTGCACCATCCTCGGTGGTCTCGACCTCATACCCGCTATCCTCCAGAAATAAGGCCAGGAAATCGAGGATGGCCGGGTCATCATCGGCAATCAGAATTTTTTTCTTCCTTTGCTGCATACTATCCCTCATCAAATATTTCGTTCTGCTCTGCTATTATATGCGTCAGAGGCAAGGAGAAGAAAAAAGTCGTGCCTTTGCCCTCTTCACTCTCCACCCAGATCGAACCGTGATGGCGTTTGACAAATTCCGCTGAGATATAAAGTCCCAGCCCCAAACCTGGATACGTGATCTGTGTTTCTCCCTCGACGCGAAAAAAACGCTCAAAGATGTGTGCTTGCTTCTCTTGAGGGATACCAATGCCCTCATCCTGCACAGACGTGATTACCGCCCCATCTGCCAAAATAGTTTTTACCCGAATGATATCTGCTGACGGAGAATACTTGATCGCGTTGGTAAGCAGGTTGGTGAGCACCTGCCCAATGCGGTCCCGATCAGCTACCAGGGTGATTGTCGCGGCGAGGTCCAGCACAATGCGATGCCTGGTTGTTGTACGTTGCGTTTCTTCAATGATTTCTGCGATCAGCTCATTGTAATCGAAGGTGGAGAGGTGAAACAGCAGGTTCTCGCTCTCTATCTTTGTGACATCAAGAAGGTCATTGATGAGCGAGGTCAGTTTGTCTAACTGCCTGTCCATCCTCCCGAGCAGTTCGGCTGAGCGTTCATCACCAGCCTGGCGGAAACGGCGTTCCAGAATCTGCGCGTATCCCTTGACGCTGGTCACCGGCGTCTTTAGCTCGTGACTGGCAATGCCGATAAATTCGCCTCTTTTCTGCTCTATGCGCTTTTGTTCGGTGATATCAGTATTGGTGCCAAACCAGCGTATGACCTTGCCCTGCTCGTCCCGAATGGGAATCGCGCTTGAGAGGAACCAGCGGTATGTTCCATCCTTGCCGCGCAAGGGGAAGGTATCTTCCCAAACTTCTCCAGTTGATAAACAATGACGCATCTTCTGACCAACCCGCGCGCGGTGATCCGGGTGCAGGATATTTCGCCATCTCTCGTCCTGCATCTCTTGTGGGTTTTTGCCTGTATACTCATACCAGCGCTGATTGTACCAGAAGGTCCAGCCAGTCTCGTCGGCCATCCACGCGAACTGGGAGATATTATCGGCCAGGGTGCGGAAGCGTGCTTCACTCTCTTCGACACGTTCCCGCTCAGCGTTTATCTTGTGCTCTGTAACTCTGTGCAGACGCGCTATCTCAAGGTGGGCTGCTATACGTGCCAGTAGTTCGCGTGCGCTAAAAGGTTTGACGAGATAGTCATCAGCCCCTATCTGCAATCCCTCGATGCTGGCCTCTTCCCCGGCACGCGCAGAGAGCAGAATAACGGGCAGCGTTTTTGTCTGGGCATTGGCGCGTAGGGCCTGTAAGAGTTCAATGCCATCCATCTTTGGCATCATCACATCCGTTAAGATGAGATCGGGATGAAATTCCTCCAGAGCTGCTAGCGCGGCCTGACCATCGGCGACGGTTTGGACGGTATAGTGAGATTGTAAGAGCCGCTTGAGATAATCGCGCATATCGGCGTTATCATCGGCGAAGAGAATCCGCGCCCTGGCCTTCTGTGTTTCCCCACTGCTCTGTCCATCATCCGAGACGCGTAATGCATTGGGCGGTGTATCAATGACTGCCTCTTGCCCGGCCAACAAGCGAAACGCTTCATTCACATAGATTTGCTCGTTTAACGCGGTAGACGCGCGCGTTGACCGCGTAGCAATCCGACCCTGTGGCAGATGAGCCATGCCCAGAGGCAGCGAGACAGTAAACGTACTGCCCTGGCCATGTGTGCTGGTGACACTGATCGTTCCGCCATGCAGTTTGACCAACTCTTGCACCAGCGAGAGTCCAATGCCTGTCCCTTCAAACGTGCGCCCCGCGCTCCCTGCGATGCGATGGAAGCGTTCAAACATATGCGGAAGTTCTTCAGCGGAAATACCCACGCCGGTATCAGCAACGGACAATTCAACGCTATTCCCCTGCCTTTGCAGAGTGACAGCAATTTCCCCAGCCAGCGTATATTTAAAGGCGTTGGATAACAGATTGAGAATGATCTTCTCCCACATCTCCCGATCCACGTAGACTGCCTCATCAAGGGGAGGACAGTCAACGCGCAAATGCATGCCCGCTTTTTCAATGACCGCGCGAAAGTTGCTGGCGAGGTCCGCTGTCAGGGTTGCCAGGTCGGTTGGCTCATACAGCGCCTGGGCGCGTCCAGCCTCGATGCGCGAAAAGTCCAGCAGAGTGTTGACGAGTTTCAGCAGGCGCAGCGCGTTCCGATGCAGGATCTCCATGCCCTCGCGCAGATCTGGTGCAAGCGTATCGGCTTCGGCCAGGGTGTCTTCAATTGGCCCAAGCATGAGCGTCAGGGGAGTGCGCAGCTCGTGGGAGACATTGCTGAAGAACAGCGTCTTGGCCCGGTCAATCTCAGCTAAGGCCTCAGCACGCTTGCGCTCCCCTTCATAGGCTTGCGCGTTGCCAATGCTGGCGGCGATCTGGCCCGCGATCAGGTCGATAAAGCCCTGGTAGCTCTCGTCAAAGCGCCGGAAAGGATTCAGTCCGACAACCAGCACCCCAGCTTTGCCCATTTGTCCTGCTGGCGCAATGGGGGCGATCACCACTTGATGGGGAGAACGCTGCCACGCGCCTGTGGGCAACGTCTCAAACAGGTCATCCAGGTTCGCCAGGATCTCGACCTTTTGCTCTCTCAACACCGTCGCGAAAGGCCAGGTGCCCGGCGCGTCCAGCGCCACGCTTCGCGGCACCGCCTCGTGCGCTTCGGCAATCCCAGTCGTACCGGCCAGCCAAACGGTCTGGGTCGCCTGATCGAGCAGATAGAGCATAGCAAAGGGTATATCATGTGGATTATGCGCCAGATTAACAAGACTGAGGCGGCATGCTTCTTCGACAGTATGGGCATCAGCAGTTTCAGCAGCTAACATATGCAGCAGTTTTACCTGGCGCTCACCGATAATACGCCGCGTATCATCGGTATTGGCGCAAATAATGCCACCTACGCCGCCGTCGTCGCCAGGCACAGGACTGTAGGAAAAGGTGTAATAGGTTTCTTCGGGATAGCCATGGCGTTCCATAATCAGCAGCAACGCTTCATCATAGGTGCCCCTATCGTGCTCGACGGTCGTCTGTAAACGTGGTCCCACCACGTCCCAAATCTCACGCCAGACCAGAGAAGCCGGCTGACCGAGCGCGTCTGGATGTTTTCCGCCTACAATGGCTTTATATGGATCATTGTACAGTTTAACCAGCTCTGGTCCCCAGCCAATCCAGATAGGCTGACGCGAAGTAAGCATAATGCGTACAATCGTCTTCAAGCTCTGTGGCCACTGCTCAACTGGACCCAGCGGCGTGGCTGACCAATCTTTCGCGCGGATGCGCTCCCCCATTTCTCCACCGCCAGCCAGAAAGTCGGCAGAAGAAAGAGGCTGGTCATCATCCGGATATTTTGGCTGGGAAGAGGATATGGGTTGCGTCATTGCTTCCGGGCCAGGAAACCCCGCGCCTGTGAAAAACGGGGAGGGATGGCCTGCTCCTTTCTGAAATTTCTGCGCTACATTTACCGCTTCTCGTAATCTTACGTCAATGTACGATAGTAATGTCACGAGGCAGCGGAGGTTTTCAGATACAAGTAGAGCTTATTCTCTTGAAAAAAAGTGCCAGTTTTCTTCATTTTTATGGAAAAATAAGATAGTATAACCTTGATATTGGGTATATAATAGGTACCTACGTTAGATAGAAGTGAATGGTTCACATGTCTGACATGTGACGTTTTTCTGGCTCAAGGAGGTATTTGCTATGTCCATTCCCAGTCAATCGCCTCAACAGCAGGATTCTTCATCACACACACCGGCACCTCCCTCTCCCTCACGTTTCGATGCGCTGTGGGGCCTCTTCATCATTGTGGGACTGATCATCCTGACTATTGCCGGGCTGTTTGGTGCTATCTTCGGCATAGTTCAACTTGCCGCTGCCTTCGGCGTATGCGTAGCCAGCATAGGCGCGCTAGGCGTTTTCATGGCCAACGATACGACCAGAAAATGGATGAGAGCAACTGGGCATTGGCTTGGGCAGCGTCCGAGGTACTTTGGCAAACAAGGGGAAAGGCTCGCCGACTTTCTTCAGCGCAATGGGCAACGGCTGCATGCTCATGTTCATGGCCGCGGTCTGGCCATCATCATAGCCTGTTGTGTCGCGCTTGCCTTCTTCATCTGGAATATCCTGCTCAGTTTTTCCTACCATAATATCACCCTGGAATGGATTTTCTCTGTATTAGGGCTATTCAGCCTTGTTGTTTGTATTATCCTCGGCATATCATCTATCAGAGCGGCGCGTCCACAGCCAGGCGGATCGTCGGTGGGTACGCAGGGTCAACAGCCAGGGGGACCTCCCGTAGGTACACAACCTCGACCAACTCCCTGGAAGCAAGGATCTCTGCTTCTGCTCCTGGCGGTCATTATCCTCTCCGGCCTCGGCAATTTTTACCTGTATCGCTTCGCTGACGCCTGTAATGGAGCACCTGCGCCCGGTCCAGCCTCTCCCTATGGTGGTGTCACCTATGGCACGCAATGTATCGGATTGAGCGATGGAACGGTCATCTTCGATGCAGATCAGGGGAGAACAGATGCAGACAAGAAACTTCAAGCGGCTCGACTCCTGCGTAGCGGCGATTCTACCGACGCTCAACCACTTTTCGCTGATGCCGCCTCCGCTGATCCTACGGATGCAGAGGCGCTGATCTATAGCGAGGATATAACCGCGCGTAGGGCTGCCTCCCATATGACGCTCGTCGTTGATGCCACACTCTCTGGCATATATATCAGAGATGGACGAGATACTCTCCAGGGCGTGTATATTGCTCAGAAAGAGTATGACACGCATTGCCTCTTGATTCTACGCCATTGCCCATTACTCAATCTGGTAATTGCGAATACTGGATCAGGCACACTAGACACATCGGCCTATGTAGCTACCGGATCAGGTATGCCAGATGAATCAGCCTTCGCACCGATGGTCGCAACGTGGATATTACAGACCGCGCAACATGATTCCACCATCATTGGTGTCATAGATGGGCTGGCGAGCCAGGCCACCTTGAAAGTCAATAGTATGCTAAGCGACCAGACGATGCATATCCTCCCGATGGTTGCAGCCAAAGCAACCAGCGACTATCTCAATCCTGTACCACATTTTTTGCGTGTTGTGCCTCCAAATATGGAGCAGGGGCAGAATGCTGCTCAATACGCCCTGCATGTTCTCAACGTCAAAAAAGTGGTAATCCTTTTTCGTGATGATAGTACCTATAGTGGAAATTTGAAAGATAGTTTCCAGCAATCCTTTAAGGGCAATGATTTGAGCAAAATCGTCGATATCAAATCTTACCCTGCCGGAGATAGCAACACATTACAAAATGAGGCACAAAGCTTTATTCAGAAATATCATGATCTGGATCTTATCTACTGCGCCTGTTATGTGAATGAAGTCGATGCTATCCTGCGGAATCTGCCGGAAAACCAGTCAGATGCGCATTTGAAAATCATGGGAGGCGACGCGTTTTTGGAACTGGGGGATTTTACACCCGACACGTGGCCGCATCTTTCTCACGTGCTCTTTACTTCACTGGCCTATCCAAATCTGGGCGAGTTGTATCCCTCCGGCTTTCAAGGGAACGCGACCTTTTTTGCCGATTATGGGCAGGCTTTTGAGCCAACGGTGCTTCATCCCGAAAGGGCCACGGGCTTCAAAAAACTGACCGCTGGCATTATGCAATCGTATGACGCTGCCCTCGTCTTTACAATAGCCTGTGAGCAGATGCCAGTCCCCTGTGGTGCTGGGTTGTCGCCCGGTGTCCTTGAACGCCAACTTTTTGCCGTGCATTGGGACGCGACGGACCCGCGTGGCGGCATCACAGGCTCGCTCTCTTTTGCGAGCAACGGCAATCCAGTCCAGAAAGCCATTTATATGCTCTCATTCGATAAGACAAACACCGCTGATGACAGCGCTCTAAGGTGCGAACGGATTTATGGTCAGTTCCTCAGCAGCAACCAACCCGCTGCTGAGGCTGGCCAACCATGTTCCGTTTAGTCCGACCCGCTACAACTGCTCACCCTTGCGAGGTTATCGCAAGGGTGAGCAGTTGTAGCAGGCTATTAACTCTGGACCTGCTTTGTCAGCACGCGGAACACATTATACTGCTAACTTCTTCCCAATCAAATACTTGCCCGGCTTTGGCTCATACCCTAGCTTGCGATTGATCGCCAGCATCGGCGCGTTCTCCGAGTCATTGTTAGTGCGGATATACGCGGCCCCATAGCGTTGCGCGCGCCTGATGGCGAGCAGCTTGAGCGCGAGGGCGAGCTTGCGTCCGCGATAGGCCCGGTCCACGCCGGTCATCATATTATAGCAAGAGTTGCTGGCCGGAAAATAGCCAATAGCGCTCATGCCGATCCAGTGCTCCCCATCGAGGGCCACAATCTGCCCGTCCGCGCGATACCAGAAGGAATTGAAGACGTCTTCCTGAAAACGCTCGAACGGCACGAAGGTCTGCTCACTGCCTGGAACGTCCAGTCCGGTGCGGCTGTTGATCTCGTAGAGCTGGCGTTGCGCCTCCAACGTATTACCCAGCTCGGCCAGGTTTGTGAAGCGTATCCCGCTGGCCTCTGCGCCCTCGATCACGCCCGCGAAGCGCGTCTCGTCGAAGCTCGCCAGGTCAAGCGTGGACTCGAACACATGGCGCTCAGTCTGAAAGCCGTGCTGCTGGGCGAAACGCAGGGACTCTGGTTGGTTATCGCGAATCTCGGCCTCCAACTGCGTGGCGCCGTGTTGCCGAAAAAACGCAAGCGCGTTGGCGTAGAGTTGTGAACCGATCCCCTGGCGGCGCATAGTGGGAGCAACCGCGATCTCTATGCCAAATTTGCCCGCCACTTTCCAGGACTCGCGCCAGAGATGCGAGAAGCCAACGAGTTGCCCCTGCACATCCAGCGCGACCATCTCCTGCTGAAGCCGTCTCGTCGCTACCCGCCTGTGTCTCTCCTCCAACCCCCCGACCGTGACAGGCTCCGGCTGCATCGCGCTGAGCAGGTCGGCAATCTGCGGAAAATCGCTCTGCGGGTCGAGGAGCCGCAAGGTGATGGGCGCGTGCTGGTCGGTCATGTTTACTCTCCCAATGTAATAAAGTATAGGTGTTCTACACTATCCTTCATTTTTCTCTCGCTTCGCCACTCCAGGGGATATCACATTGGAGGGTAGTTGCTGGATTGCGGACTCGATAGCTTCAAACATCTTGATATCTGCTTGTTGTTGCCAGTGATCTAGCTGGTCAAAGTGCTTGATATAGGATGCCTTTGGCTCCTGCAAGAGTTCAAACATCAGTACGTTCCAGATGGAGCAGACCAGATAGCCGCCATGTTCGCGAGAAACACGCACCCCCGCGCTCACCCCCGGTAAGAGGATCTCGCGCACTCGCTCAAAAAGTTTTTTCACAGCAGTCTTTTCCCAGGCAGCCATTTCATCCCAGGGCGTAATGTAGGATACTTTCGGTGTCCCTGGGTAATACGCCAGCACGCCATCGATCCAGCCCTGGCGTGTGGCACGATATCCCTGTTCAAAATCCATGAGTATCTCTCCTCTATCTCGCTTGAGGAAGGGTCTTTAGACGTTCCTCAAAATGTTTGACTTCTCTCGTTTGTCCGAATGGCATCATGTGTTTTTGCATCTTCTGCAAGTTATTTTGTAAAAAAATTGAAGAATTATGTGCTACGATATCGATCACTTGATCCGCATAGGAACATGCTTGATCTATATTTTTTTGCAAAAATGCGGCCACGGCGAGATCAGAAAAAAGCATGCCTGATCTACGTCCAAATCTTGCATGCGACGGCAGCACATGTAATGCTTCTCCTAAAGAGATTTCTGCCAATTGGGGTTTCTTGAGACGTATATAACAAGCCCCTTGCAATGCTGGCAACCGTGAACCATCGAACCGAGCCCACACAGGATGTGTTCCGGTAAGGGTATGCACTCCTTGTGCTTTTCCTAACGCATCCTGACTCGCTTTAAGATTTGCCCTCCCAGCTTCTACCTCAGCGAGAGTAGCAGCGGCCCAATATCTTACAGGGAGAGAGGAGTCACCCTGCGCGGCGATCTGTTCTGCTTGCTTGAGAAATGGGAACGCATCTTCATACCTTTCATCGAAAAGAGGAAGATATGAAGAACGTATAAGCGTACTTGCCCATAAATCGTACATATTGGCTTCTCTGGCGGCATAAGCAGCGAAGTCATAACACTTTTGAGCGGTTAGAGGATCGCATAAATCAAAGTAAATTTCTCCCACTAGCTGACTCATGCTGCTAGTAAGAGCACAAAGTTGCCGGCGCCTCTGGGCTTCTTGTGGCTCTCTCAAGAACTGGATATACATCTTCAGTTGCCCTTGTGCTCCATCTAATATCGATGATTTTGATGCTGCTGTTACAAAAATATTCCAATAATGGTTATTAATGGATTCCAGGTTTTTAATCAAAGCCATATCAATGTCTGAGGGATGGAGCAAGGCTGCTTCAAGATGCTCCCAATCAATATCAGGAACAGATAAGAGCAATGCATTTCCAATGAAGCCGAGTAGTTGGAGTAGTTCACGACGCTTCTGATTCATTTCAAATCCCGATAATAGTAAATCCTTAGTTACTGGTAATTGTAACACATGATGACTTTGTTGTGGTCGAAGGTCATGCTCATTACAACGGAGAAGGTGTGCCAGTACTTGGCGATCACGGTGTGGTATTGGTCGTTTTCCCGCAGCCCAATCATAGAGGGTACTTTCTGGGATGGTCGTCTCCCTGGAGACTTCACGAAATGAATATCCCGCTTGTTTAATACAAGCTCTGAGTGCGTTAGGATATGGAATGAGTGAAGCAGCCATACATCTTCCCCCTAAAAACCTACTCTTACATCTGAGTACATTATACATTATCAAATCAAGGTATGTAGGGTTGAAAGACGTATTCTCCCCGCTGCTTACCTACTATTCCATCCACTTTATTCATCTTTAGAGACTTTTTGGAGACTTTTTAGCAGGCTATTAGAGAAGAAATGCTGATTCCAGCTCTGCTTTTGCTACACTTCTTCCTATCAAACTAATTTTCTGTAATGAGTCACTTTGATAGGAGAGGAGAACGATCAATGCAGACCCGACGATGGAGAGCCACCTGGACTGAGCAGGACGGCACCACCCAGGCATGCACGTTTGTGTCACAGGATAATCGCGTCATCGCGGAAATGGACTTTCAGACCATCCGCGCCTACCAGAATAAACCGTTGCCAGCAGATTTTACGCTAGAAGAGGACCGGCGGGTATTTCAGATGACCCCGGCCTCACAGAACCGGGAGAATAGCAGCGTGGTGAAGGAGGGTCGCGATGAATAGTGAGGTGGCACGTCTGCGCGAGCAGATCGACCTGGAGTGTCGGGCAAGCTGGTGGGCGCTGCATGGGATTGCCTCTGGCACTGCTCAGCACCGCTTTATCACCGCCCGGCTCGAAAATGTGGCGCACTATCATGGCAAACTGGCTCAACTCGTCGGGGAAGAGGCCGCGACGGATATACTCTGCGCAGCTTTTGAGCCAAAGGGAGATGAACAGCGCAAAGCTGTAGCAACGGGAGAAGAATATGCAGAAGCAGGATGATCCCGCGCTCCCTTCCTGTGTTCAGGAGCAGTTGAACATCGTGTGGTATGAGCGCGACAAGAGCGAGCTGCCAGATCCCCCGCTTTTCTGGCGCGCGATCTGGCCATATGATGAGCAATCCAGGAGTAATTTACTCCTTCTAGTTGTGAAGAGATTGGTAAATGACCTGGAATAAAGGCGTTCCAAAAAGGAGGGAGCGTGCCGGAAAACAGACGCTGACTGAGAAGAGTATTGAAGAACCATAAAAATTGAGCACGAGTCAAGCTCGGAGCAAGAAAATGTTAACCTCAGCTTGACTGGTCTGATTTGACTGACTTGCCTGGGAAATTTCCCACGCATGATAAATGAGAAAGGATTGCATAATAATCATGGAAAACAATTTTGGTCATCGCTCAATTGAGAAAGAATTGTTCATCAACACCACCCCTGAGCGCGTCTTCCAGGCCCTGACCGAGAAAGCTGAGCTGGAACGCTGGTTTGTACAAACCGCCGAGCTTGATTTACGGCCAGGGGGCGCGATCAGCTTCTATTGGGGTCCGGGCGTGTTTGAATCTGGTCAGGTTGTCGCGTTCGACCCGCCCCATCGCCTCAGTTATACCTGGGAAGCCCTGGAGCCGAGCCCGGTCACGATCATCTTTCAATTGAACGCGGAAAACGACGGCACGCGTCTCCGCCTCGTCAATACGGGCATTGGCGAAGGCAAGGATTGGGATCACTATTATCATCTTAGAAACAACGGCTGGAACATTCATCTCACCCATCTGACCACCTGGCTCGAAACCGGTACCTGCCCTTCCCCTGGGGCCATTCCAAGATCATCGTCATGAGATTGGTTTGCGGGCCAGATCTGCCCACATTTCACGTCATTTGCTAGAGATATCATACGTTTAGAACAAGCCACGCGTTTTTAGCGTGGCTTGTTCTAAACGTATGTAGAAGCCATTTTAACGCGGAATCACCGGTAACACTACCGCCGAGGGGTGTTCGGCATCGTGGTAGATGCGCTGCTCGGCGCTGACAAACTCGCTGGTCAGGCCCAGGGGAGCGCCGGTGTTCAGATTGCGGTCGTATTTGGGATGGGCGCAGGAGGAGATCTGCACGCAGATGCGATGACCAGCCTGGAAGACCTGCGAGGTGTTCCAGGCCTCGATGCTATAGTGATAGATCTTCCCCGGCTCGATCAGTGAGGGCTTATCCATGCCATCGCGGAAGCGGGCGCGCACCATGCCGTCGCACAGACGCTGGCGGAAGCCGTTGGGCCAGATATCAATGAGCATGGCCATAAAATCGGTGTCGGGCGCGGACGACGAGGCGTAGAGGTCCACGCGCACGGGGCCGGTAACTTCGGTATCCTGCTCCAGCGGCTCTGTGGCGTAGACCAGCACGTCGTCGCGTCTCTGCACGGAGGCGTAGTCGTCGGGTCCACCGATCTGGCTGGAGGTCTGTTCGGTCACAAACGGCGTCGGGCTGCCGGGATCGTAGGTATAGCCGTCGGCTGGCTCATCCGTGCCGGGACGGGTTGTGGAGAGTGTGCCATCCCCGAAGCGGCTGTTGGCGCGTCCGTTGCTACGCAGATAAAAGGGTGTCCATTGCGTGCGCTCCAGGGGCCATGCCTGCTCGTCACGCCAGGTATTCTCGCCCATGATAAAGATGCGTACCGGCGCGGTGGCCTCTGTCGGCTCTTTGCCGCACAGCCAGCGATCAAACCAGCGCGCCACCTCGCCATGCATATCGATCACCGCCTGCGCGCCGAAGTCGATCTCACCAACCTTTGAGGAGGCGTTGACGTTGTGGCCCCACGGACCCATCAGTAAACGCTGGTTGGCGCGGCCCTCGGCGGTTGCACCCCGCGTGGTCATGCCGATATAGTTGAGCGGCGTGCCAATCTGCTCGTCGTCGTACCAGCCGGAGATGTGCAACGTCGGGACGCTCAGCTCCTCGAACCGTTGCTGATAGCAGAGGGGACGCCAGTAATCATCGAGATGGGGATGCTCGAAATCGGCCCGCCAGCGCGGAATGACGCGCCCGGCCTGCTCATCCATCGTCAGCAACGGCAGGTGCAGGTAGATCTGCTCCCAGTTCACCGCCTCCATTGGCTGGATCACGCGCCCGCTGACCAGGTGATGCCAGCAGAGATGCATAGGACCGGGCAGGCCCGTTGGCGTCTCAACAAAGGGATCGGAGGGGGGCACCGTCACCACCATTGCGCGCAGGTGCGGCGGTTGCTCCAGCGCGGTCAACCACTGGATACAGCCCAGATAGGAGCCGCCCTGCGTCCCTATGTTGCCGTCCGACCAGGGCTGAGCCGCGCACCACTCGATGCTATCGTACCCATCGCGGCCCTCGTCGAAATAGGGATTGAAGGGTCCGCCATCCGAATCGCCGCGCCCGCGCACATCCATCACCACATACACATAGCCACGCTTCACAAACTGCTGAGCGCGCTCAACCACCAGCATATTCGCTTTCAGATAGGGCGTGCGAGTCAAGATCACTGGTCGCTTGTGCAGCTCGCCCGCGGGCAGATAGACATCGGCGGAGAGCGTCACGCCATCGCGCATGGGGACACGTTGATTAAAAAGAATGCGCATCTCGCGCGAATTGGGAGTTTTTACAGCCAAAACAAACAGCTCCTTCCTGAATCAAGCACACAGAGGATCAACACAGTGGGGAAGATAGGTTTTCTCCCGATAGAGATCAGTATAACACATCACGCACCACTCCACCCCAGGGAGGGCACGAGGGCCGCCCGTACTATGGACGGCTGACGCGAAGACAACCATTTGTTTTTTTGAGAATCTTCCCTTTCACACCGCGATAATAGCTGAGATCTCTATACTCGCCAGAATGCCGCTGTGCGTGTTTGCTCATTTCCCTTCCATTTGCGATGTTTCCAGTGCGGGAGCCGTTGGGATTGGCGAGCCAGCCTGAATACGTTGGACAAACGTGTCAAGGGAGCGCGCGAGGCTGATCGGCTCTTTAAATGGGAGTTGATGGCTGACGTCCAACCATTGAATAGAAAACGCTGGATGCAAGCGCCCCAGTTGTTCTCCTCCAGATCGCCACAGGGCATTGTTTCGCTCAGCACGCTCCCCCTTTTCCCCAGCACTTTTCGTTGCCAGAACCAGTTCCACGGGACAATCTTTATTAGTGGGTTTAAATCGTTGCGCAATCCATGGGTTCAACCAATGATCGCCGTACCTGGCATATTCTGCTAAGGCGCATTGAAAGGAGATGCCTCTAGAAGCGTCTCGCAACGCTCTAAGAAAAGCTCAGCAAAGGACGCCAATGCACGATTCTCTCGCCACACAATAAGAGGGCGCACCAGTCCAGCGTTCTAGCACTGACCCGGCGCGCCCTCTCCCTCTCAAAGCCTGCTCAAGCTGAGTAGGGGAGCAGAGGCGTATCATCCCGTGGGCGTGGGTGATCGAAATCGAAGAAATTCATGAGATTGCCTATAGCGGGGCCGTTGATGGGACGGTAGGGGTCGTCGCGTCTGGTGCGTGGATTCGGCAGGTTATCCAGGCTGCGCTCCGAGAGAGGCGAGAGGTGCCAGTTGCTCTCGATGAACTTGAGCAGCGAGACGTGATCGTAGTAGGTGTGATCGACGAAGCCCTCTTTGGCGAAAGGCGAGACCACCATCATGGGGATACGCGGGCCGTCGCCGAAGAAGCTGGTGGGCTGGACAAAGCCAGAGTCATAGTAGCCGCCGCCCTCGTCCATCGTGATAAAGATGGCGGTATCCTTGAAGACCTCTGGCTTCCTGATGACCTCGTTGACAATGTTCGAGGAAAAGGTCTCAAACAGCGAGAGCGAGGAAGAGGCGGGATGTCCATCATTGAACCCGTCGGGCTTGATGAACGAAACGGCGGGCAACGTATCGTTTTGTACATCCTGCGAGAAACGCGAGAAATCCTGAATATTGTTGCGCAGCGGCGTGGTCATGATTGAGGTGACGTACTGGAACGGGTCGCAGATGTCGCAGAAGGCGGGCGACGGGTTCGTGCCGTTGTTGTAGCCTTGACCGTAGTATTTCCATGAGATGCCACGGGCTGAGAGTTCATCGGCAATCGTTGGCATGGTCTGCGGCGGGACCGCGAACGGCGTACTGGTGGTGAGCTGGCCGCCGGGTGTGTAGCCGGGCGCGTAGTTGTTCAGCAGGTAGTAAGTGTTGGGCGCGCAATCGCCGTTGCGGAACGGTTTGTACGGCAGAGTGTGCAGATAGTCGAGGATCGGCCCGACGCCCGGCTGCGAGTGATCGGAGCAATTGCTGTAGCTGCCGCCCGCGTAGCCATCCTGCGTGAAGTTATTGTTGGTGCCTGGTTTGGCGTTGGGGTTCTCAATCTGATTGCCTGGCGGTACCAGCGGATGGCCATGCCCATCGCTAAAGAAAGCCGCGTCGCCGGTGCCGATCATAATATGATTTGCCCCCGTGCCACCCATGACCGACTGGTGATAATTGTCGCTGATCGCGTAGTTGTCGCCGATGAAGTTGAAATTGGGAGCATCTCCTGTACACATATTGTAGTAGCCCATGCTGACGCCCCCCTGGTGGATCGCAGCCGGCGGCTGAGCGCCGTTATCATCGCCCGCAGTATTGGCTGTCCAGGTATACAGGTCGTGCTTGCCCTCGTCCTGCTGTTGCCACATCTGGTAGAAACGGTGCAGCGGATCGCCCAGAAACGAGTCCAGGTAGGGCACATAACGGGTGATCTGGAAAGGCGCGTTGGGAAGGTTCGCGGGGAAACGCGCATCGGGCACGTTGGGGGGCTGGCCCTGCGCAAAGGTCGTATTGGGCTGAGGTAGCGTCGTGTAAGGGCCAGTCTGCGTGGGAGCAAGGTTGTAGGCGCCAGTGTTGCTCGCTTGTTGCTGCGCGGCCAGACCAACGTTTGAACCCAGGCCGCCGCGACAGTTCACGATGCCCTCGGAGAGCAGGTTGTTGACGCTTTGCCCATGCACAGGTTGAAATACGCCGAAAACGTTGTCAAACGTATGATTCTCGCCGAGAATAATAATCACATGTTTGATAGGCGTGGTCGTGCCCCCGCTCCTCTGGGCATTGACCAGACCCGCAAACGTTTGGAACAGACTACTGGTACAGACGATAAACAGTGCGAAAATGATGGGTAACCACGAAGGACGTCGCCGGATCATCAGAAGCTCCTTTTCTACACACATGTATGGCACTGAAGAACTACATGTATTTTCTTACCACACCCAGTGTAACAGCGCTTCTTTAACGCTAGCTGCTTCTTCTATTAAAGAAAGATTAATAGAAGATTATGATTTGGTTAAATGCCTCTGCCATACATCGCATGTATCGCCCTATATTGCGCGTATATACAGGCATTCGCTTGAAAAAATCAAGTAGCCACGGACCCCGTGCATGTAGCGTCGGCCCTGGCGTCAGGCACCCCGACAGGGTGGATGCTGCGCACCTTTGAGCAGCAGAGCGTACTCCACGTCGAGCACGGATCAGGCATTGACGCATATATTGTGTGAATCGTATCCAATCATCTGCTTCAGGCAACCTTCTCCAGAATAAACTCCCCGTGCATCAGGTCGGCTAGCAGGTGCGTTTCGTGTACAATAGTCTGCAACTGTTCCGGGGTGATCGATTGTTTGCCATCGCAGAGCGCGGTCTTGGGATCGGGATGAACTTCCAGAATAAGTCCTTGCGCGCCAGCGGCGATGCCCGCTCGCGACATAGGTGCAATCAGCTCGCGACGTCCTGTGGCATGGCTGGGATCGACAATCACCGGCAGATGAGTCATTTGATGGAGCAGTGGTACACAGGCCAGGTCCAGCACGTTGCGCGTCTGGGGGTCGAAGCTGCGCACGCCGCGTTCACATAGCATAACGTTGGGATTGCCAGCGGCGATAATGTATTCGGCGGCCAGCAGCCACTCCTCGATAGTTGAAGCCAGGCCGCGTTTGAGCATGATTGGTCTGCCCTTGCCGCGTTCGCCTGCCGCGCGTAGAAGCGGGAAATTCTGCATGTTACGCGTGCCGATCTGCAAAATATCGGCGTACTCCGCGACTGTCCCGACCAGTTCAGGCTCCATCACCTCGGTGATGACCGGCAGGCCCGTCACTTCACGCGCCTCGGCCAGCAGCTCAAGCCCCTCGACGCCCAGACCCTGAAATTGGTAGGGCGAGGTGCGTGGCTTGAACGCGCCTCCGCGCAAAATGTGAGCGCCCGCAGCTTTCACCGCGCGCGCTGTCGTCAGTAGTTGTTCGCGATTCTCGACGGCACAGGGACCGGCCATTACAACAGGTTCGCCCGCGCCAATCAGCACCGGTTGGCAGGCGTGACCTTCGCCAACTGCGATAACTGTGTCGGCGGCCTGGAAAGCGCGGCTGACCAGTTTGTAAGGCGTCCTGACCTCCACAATCTCCGCGACAGCTGCTTGTTGACGCAGCATGGTAAGCGCCTGAGCGTCGAGCGCGCTACCTTCCACTGTAATCAGCTCTTGCTCACGCACGCGGGTAACCGTCACAGGACGCAGGGCGCCAGGCATGCGGCCCAGAGCTTCGATAAGTTGCGCGCGTTCATCGCTGGTGGCCTGGCTATGAATGACAATGATCATCGGTGTGTTCCCTTCTAAAACTATTCACACAAACAAAAAAGCAGAGGTGTGATCCTCTGCTTACTCCAGCATGCTGGTGGTCAATTTTTGCTCAGCCCAAAGGGCCCACCATCATGCTGGAGGGCTAAACCAATAATAAAAGCT
>CAXUEY010000106.1:0-6104 GCA_964250225.1 uncultured Ktedonobacteraceae bacterium
TATGATGAGGGCAGCGGCGTCTCAGCTCCCACGGCTGGCCTGGTGACCACCACGACCAGCTACAGCACCTGTGGCAACGCCTCTACCGCGCTCAAGGGTCATATCGGCTACGATCAGTATGGCAACGCGGTGGCCACAGTTGATCCACTGGCGGTGGCTAACCCCGTCTTCTACAGTAGCAAAGGCTGTACTCTGAGCACCGCACCCATCGCGCTCTCGGCTTCCTGGACCGCCGGGCGCTACACCAGTTGCATAAGCTATGATACAGGCAACACCGCAGGGTTGCCGGTCAGTTCACAGAACGCGCTGGGTCAGGGTGGGAGTGTGAGCTATGACTACACCTCTGGCGCGCTTCCCACCAGCACCATCGATGCCAACGGGCAAACGACCAGCTATGGCTACGCCTTTGATGGTTCTGGCAACGAGACGATCACGAGCAAAGCACCAGGTGAGAGCAGCTCGTACACCACGCGGCAGGTCGAGAACTCGCAATGTAGTGGGAGCAGCACGCTGCCCTGCTATGAGATCGACTCAAACACCTCACTCTACAGCAGCGCCATCAGCCGTACCTTTTACGACGCGCTGGGTCGCGCTGTCGAGACACGCACCCCAGGCCCCACGCCCGGCGACGATACCGTGGTCATGACCGTCTACAACGACCAGGCCAACTCCACCTGGCAGAGCGTGCCCTTCCAGGTCGCCGACGGTTCTGGTTGGATCGATCCCACCGGTGCCAAAGACATCAATGGCCATGCACCCGCGGGGAGTGTGGCCTTCGCCGACGCGTTGGGGCGCATCATCGCGGTGCAAGACCCCAACTTTGGCTCGGCCCAGGAGCCGGGGCTGGCTTGTTCCTGGACGATGGACGGCGCTTATACCTCGTGTGTCAACTACGGTTTCAACACCGCTATTGGTGATTACACGCCGTATGAGCTGGCAACCGGGATTGATGCCAACAATCATGTCTCCGAAGCGTTTAGCGACGCTCTGGGCCGAGTCCGCTACGTCCAGATGAAGACCGGCGTGGCGAGTGGCACGCTGACCATCGTGAAACAAACGCAGACCCAGTACAACGCGTTGAATAAGCCCACCACCATCGCGGTCGTGGACGAGCAGCCCCAGAGCGGCGAAAACCCAGCTGGTGTTTCCACGAGCATGACCTACGATGACCTGGGCCGCCTGCTCACCCTGAACGATCCCGATCAGGGCACCTTCAGCTACACCTATGGTCCCAACGGCCAGGTCATCGTGACCACCCAAACCTCCGGTTCCAGTTCGCGCACGGTTGGTGTGAACTATGACCTGCTGGGTCGCCCAGGCTGTGAACAGACCGCCGCGCCAACCATCAACGCGACGGGGGCCTGTAGCGCGGGCAATCCCCTGGTGCAGAATACCTACGACAAGACGTTCCTGGGCATACAGGGCAGCACCGACTTTCCCATTGGCCAACTCACCCAGAGCGTGGCCACCACGTATTATCCCGATGGCACCGCAGCGAGCGTGACCAATCTCGTGCAGCATGACCAGCGCGGGCGCGTGATGACCGCGCAGATGCAGTTGGGTCTGCCCGCAGCCTGGCACGTGAGCAGCGCTCTGCCCATCTTCCAGGTGATGCAAGCCTACAACGACGCCGACCAGCCGACCACGACCAGCACCCAGGCCGGTGGGTCCGCAGGCTACACCTTCACCCAGGTGTACGATCCCACCAATGGCTCATTGCAAGGCCTCTCGAACAACGGCAGCAGCACGGCCAACCTGGCCACGCTGGCCTACAACGCCAATGCCCTGCTCTCCCAGCTCACCTTCCAGACCGCGACGGGCGGCAGTGGGCTGGCCAATGAACAGTTCAGCTATGATGGCGACCTGCGTCCCACCGGAACCAGCGCGATCTGGCTGAGCAGCAGCGGACAGAGTGGCACGTTGTTTAACCAGAGCACCAGCTACGATAACGCGGGCAACGTCACCAGCCTCACCACCACCCAGGCCAAAGTCCAGGGACAGAACGTCTCAGGCGGCTCGCAGACCGAGAACTTCTGTTACGACGAGCAGAACCGTCTGCTCTGGGCGGGCAATAGCGGCACCTGTGGCTCTGGCACACTCTCCAACACCCTGGCGGGCAGTTCCACCAGCTACACCAGCGGCTATGCGTATACCAATCTCGGCCAGCTCTGGCAGGGACCGGTGCAGGGCAGCAGCCAGGCGGGCCAGTATCTCTACTGTAACAGCGCGCCGCACCAGTTGAGCGGCATCTACCCGTTGGGCACGACCTGCGCCAACAAAGGGAGCGCCAGTGCATCCTACAGCGCCAGTTACGACCCGTGGGGCAACGTCACCAGCCGCACCACGGGTGGCAGCACGGCCACGCTCTCCTACGACCTGCTCAACCGCATGGTCCAATACAGCGTGGGCAGCAACAGCGAGCAGTACGTCTACACTGCCGGTGGGGAACGTGTGCTCAAGCGCTCAACCGCGAGTGGTGTAACCTCACTGACCGTCTACGCCTTTGGCCTGGAGGAGTATCAATATCACGGCGATGGCAGCAACATGGGCGGCACGAGCAATACCCATTACTACAGCCTGGGTGGTCTGCTCATCGGCAAATTCGACGGCACCAGTACCACCTTCTTCCTCTCTGATGGCCTGGGCAGCGTCGTGGCCAGCTTCAGCAACACCGCGGGTAACGCGGCAGTGCTGGGCAACCAGACCTACGAACCCTACGGCAAGACGCAGTATCAGCAAGGGAACATGGGGACCAGCAAGGGCTACACCGGTCAGACCGCCGACAGCGTCAGCAGCCTGGATTACTATCACGCCCGCTACTACGATCCTGTCGCGGGCATCTTCCTCTCGCCGGATAGTGTGCAGGGCAACGCTCAAGGAGCTGATCCCTACACCTATGTTGGGGGCAACCCGGAGACGGCCACCGACCCGACGGGACAGAGCACCTGCATAGCGGAGAGAGAAGCGTGTGGTGGTGGAGAACTCAATAGAGCTGATGATGATCCTGGTGGGCCACCACCTCCACCGACGCCGCCAGTGATTAGTCCTTTAGCGGGTATAGTTATCGCTGCCGTAATAGGAGCAATTACAATCGCTATAGTATGGACGCTCTGGCATCAGCACCAGCAATCAGGTGCACATCCATCATCTGGCTCGGCCAGTACCACTCCTGATGACCCTCTTACTCCTAATCCCCGTATGCGGAATCCGTATGGGACTCCACAAACGCAAACGAACACCCCTGTCACTCCTGTTACAGGTACTGGCTGTAGTGGACCAAACTGCGGGGGCCATTGGAAGCCGCTCCCTCCCGTATCGGCTCCAGGCGGTGAATGCAGTTTTACCTCTAATACGCACGTCACCACCAGTCAGGGAAAGGAGGCCATAGGAGATCTTCAGGTAGGCGATGTGGTCATGGCCTACAACCCGAAAACCCATAAGATGGAAGCCGAGCCAGTCCTGCACGTGTGGAAACACACCGATAGCGACCTGATCGACCTCACCATCACCATCGAGGTGCCCGCGCACAATGGCAAGCCCGCGACCAAAACGAGCGAGGTCATTCACACCACCAGCGAGCATCCTTTCCTGACCACGGAGCAGGGTTTCACCCCCGCCGGTCAGCTCAAAGATGGTATGCACGTACAACGCGCCGATGGCAGTGTGGGCGTTATCACCGCCTGGAAACCGGTCAGCGGCACCAAAACGATGTATAATCTGGAGGTGCAGCAGGATCACACGTTTGTTGTGGGTGATGGCGAGTGGGTGGTGCATAATCGGTGTGACCCTGGTCGGTTGGGGAGAAATTTAAACAGGGCAGATCCAGATCATCCGGGTCAGCCAGGGCAGAATCCCCATCATATGCTCCCTTGTGCGCTTATGGGCCCCAATGCTTCGCCAGAAGCAAGGTCTATTGTCCAGGGAGCAGGTGGATGGAACTTTTTGAATAGTGCAGAAAATGGGAGATGGATGTGGTCATATAGAAATCCTGGCGAAGCAATGGGGGCTGCGGAACCCTGGCACGCTAATAATCCCACGTATCAACGATTTGTAGATGGCCTGTTAAGGGGTCAGTATCCATTTGTAGCTAATGGTACCATTACTGCATTGGATGCCGCCATGAATGTCATAGCAACGCTGAACATTTGGATTGACGCTGTTGGTATGTACTCAGCAATGACAGGGGTGCCTTGTTCCTTAAGTGGGATTTGATTTGGATTGTGCCTGTAGATAGATTGGTTAATTTATGCCAGGTAGAAAGGCATCGTTCTTTCTACCTGGCATAATGGTTACAGTAAAAAGGTTCGTTCTAACGGGATGAAGAAATTTAAGAAGAAAAAAAGGAGCGTAGTATGGCAAGCCAAAGTTATCTAGATATGCTTTCTCACAGGCCAGGTACAGAAATCTCTGAGCAAATAGTTACCGCTTGGAACCAATGGCGACAGCAACACCCTGATGTACAGATAAATTTGAGAGATGCGGATTTATCCGGAGGCGATTATACAGGGATCAATTTCAGAAATGTCGATTTGCGAGGAGCATACTTCTATGACACCTGTTTCACTGAGGCAGATTTGAGAGGTGCTCTTCTGCAGGAAGCCAACCTTTCTTTAAATGGTCTGGGAAACGTAGATCTAAGAGGAGCGGATCTGAGAGGAGCGATCCTTGATGGCGCGTTTCTAGGTGGAGCACAACTGCGAGAAGCAAATCTGACTGGCTCGCACTTGAATATGGCCATTCTCGATGGCGTCAACTTGAGTGGAGTCAATCTGCATACAGCTTACTTGATCGGCGTAGGTCTTGAGCGAGCCAATCTGCGTATGGCCAATCTGCAACAAGCTATCTTTTATCAAACTGATCCAGATTGGATGCCAGAACATGGAGGAGTGCCAGGTGATGCTGATCTGCGCGGGGCAAACTTGAGTATGGCCAATCTGGAAGGTGCGGATTTGCGCATGGCCTGCCTTGTTGGGGCCGATTTTAGTGAGGCAAACTTACAAGGAGCAAAACTGAGCGGGGCAAATTTGAATGGTATGAAACAAAGTCGCGTACCACACCGCTTTGATGTCTATAACCATCCAATAAATTATGGTACAATTAACTTCACAAAGACTAATCTGAGCATGGCCAATTTGCAGGGGGTAGATTTAACTGGTGTTGATCTGAGCGGGGCTATTCTGGATGGGGCTATTTTTGATTGATGATCCATTCCTTTTGTACAGAAAGCGCTTTATGGATGAGCAAGGAGGCTTTTTTTATGTCAGTAACTCTACTCGTCCTCTATTGGCGGCATGAACCAGGACTGCCAAGATCAAGCCCTGTGTGTCAACCAACAGATGGCGCTTGCGACCCCAGATTTTTTTTCCGCCGTCGAACCCTCTCTGGGTTCCACGCACGGGACTGGTCTTGATCGATTGGCTATCGATGATTGCCGCGCTGGGTTCCTCCTCCCGGCCCATCTGGGTGCGCACCTGTTTGCGCAAGGCCGTCATAGCCCGCTCCCAAGTGCCATCGAGTGCCCACTTGCGGAAATAATGGTACACGGTTTTTCCGTTGGGCAAATCGTGGGGCATCTGTCTCCACGAACAACCCGTTCGCAAGAGGTAGAGAATGCCATTGACGATCTCGCGACGGGAGATCGGCTCGCGGGGCGAATAGGTCGATGGCTCGGGAATCAATGGAGCCAGGATCTCCCATTGGACATCGGTCACATCCGAAGGGTACGGCTTTCGGGCAAGCTGATTGGTCATCTTAGCTGATCCTTTCTCTGTGCTTGACGGTCTCCTTTCTTTTTTTCTATCGGCATTTTTCTGAGTTCAGACACACTCTCAGACAGGTATGGGTACTTCCCTCATTACTAGGAATCATCCTCTATTCCAAAAATTCGCAGGTAATCCAGAGAATCTTGCATACGAAATCGAGTTAGGTGATTTACAATTACCGGAAGGAATGGAGATCATACCTGATGGACTCAATCATGCGATGATTGGCTTTACAGAACCGGTAAGTGTTGATGCTGCAAAACAAGGTTTGCAACAAATCTCAGGATGGGGAGATCCATGCCAAGCCACTGATTTGTAGTGGTAACATATTGCTGATTTCAT
>CAXUEY010000106.1:6204-20971 GCA_964250225.1 uncultured Ktedonobacteraceae bacterium
ATTTCATACTGATCCTTGAAGCGTTGCAGATTATTGGAATCTTAGCATAAGTGCCTATTCTCAAATAGGTAGCGCATTTTTGCAAAAACGGTATGTGTGTCAGCTTCCGTTTGAAAATGCTTGTCTTAATAGGCTGACAATAGAGTCCAGCGTGAGGAGTATGTTTATGGCTATCTTATCCTATTTGATTGCAGCGTCTCCCTTGCAGAAATCTGTTGATAGGCAAAAGCTTGAGGCTGTTATTGGGGAATTGCTCCACGAACAACTTCTTGCCTTTCCAATTGCTATCTTCGTTGGAGAAGCGCGCAATGATGTTGATTCAGGAGAAGACGATCATTGTTGGGAGTATATTATTCCTAATAGACCTGATAGCATGTTGAACGTAATGGAGAATCTTCTCGAAGGCAATGTAGGGCTTTCTGTCCCTCCGCATGTCTGGTATTATGGCGATGATGAAACTGCATTCAAACGAATTTTTGAGATCATTCCCTTTGGGGAACAAGATTGTTGTTTGTGTTTTGCTGCAAATCAGGCTCAGCTTGCTGGTTGGGATGGAGCGGTGATTTATGCTTTAACCCATCCTTTTCCTATGGAGTTTATGGACCCGATTCATTCAGAATATAAGCAACTTCTTAAGCAGCCTTTTGCACACTATTTGAGCTTGTATTGCTCCAGGGGCCTATGGATGGAAAAGGATGAGAATCCTTTGAAGCCAGTATTGCAATCCTATTTTGGCTCTGACATGATTCTGGCACAAAGTGTGAGTCCCGATTCGCCTTTTTGGAGCAATGAGTAAGATGGTCATCATGACACAATTCGAGGAAGCTATTCAAAGATATTGGGCATTACATCCGGCCAGTTTTTCAGTGCTTGATTCGTTCAAAGTGGAACATCATTACTCAACTGATAATACGGTTCCTAAACTCACTTTGAAACTGGAGATGAAGTTGCGCTCATCTTTTAACCCGGACGATGATCGAAAACGGTTAAAGCTGTCGTTTCTAGGAGCAACAGAATTGAGATTGGAGGTTAAAAGCGTTGCACAGTTTCCTTTAATTACCATCAGTTCGATGGATGAATTACAGTGGGAAAGACTAAAGTATCAGATTTCTGACGAGGAAAATAATCAACTGTCTTTCTACTGTGAGGATTTTGAGGCTATTATTGAGGAATAGTCTGCAATTTTCTAAGTAAGTAGAGGATTCCCATCTCTGCGTACCTTGCTAAATAGAAACTTATAACCGAAGAGTGTTTGATTTGGCAAATTACACAGAGATCGGTGAGTCATACCAAATCCAGCTGAAAGATAATTGCCGAGCAGCCGGATTTGGTATGATGTAAATAGGCGGAAGGTTGCTCATGAAGCAATATGACGAGGCGATAAAGCAGTATCACACGCTTAACCCTGCTCCCAAGCAGTTCACTTATCTGGTACGACTCGATATGCGCTTATACCACCCTTTGGGAAGCGATGAGAAAGAGCAGTTAATTGACCTGTGGCTCGGTAGGGATGGCAAGGTTTCTGATCCACAAAGGCTACGATTAACTTTACACGGAGCCCAATTTGCAAAGTCTCGTTCCTTGTGTCCTAGCATGAATCTCTACGTGGATATCATCTCTGTTCGAGAACGTCAGTGGAGTGACTTGCATTATGCGTTGATAGATTTGGAGGGTACATCTGAACTCTTCTATTTCACGAGCTTCGAGGCTAAAATAGAAGATTTTTATCTTGATACCCTTTAATTGTTGCATAGCAGTTAAAAGTTATTCAGATAAAAATCTTCAAAGGAAAGGTGAGGAGAGTGCAAGGAGATTTATTTGGAAGAACAAGAGAAGGAAATGTTCGACTCACTATCTGGCGGGTACTCGAACGTCTTCTAGAAGAGAGATTGTTTGATTCGCTCTCGCTGGCGTTTCCTTTTCGTCTGGGATATCAGTTCCACGATCAGGAATTGGTTGTGTTACGTATCCTCAAATGGCCAGCATAACAACATTGCGCGAGTTTGGAAAAACTCGCGCAAAAAGGCTTGCAGTTCTGGGGAAAGCATGGTATACTACATCCTGTCGAAGTATCTAAACCGTTATGCCCTGCAATGGAGGGGTCTGGTACGCGATTCTGTTGAGAGAGCAAGACTGAAATAAGCCCGGATAAACGATACATTCTTCCCCTTCTCTATCACGAAGATAGGTTATGCACAACGGAACACCGTTCATTTTAGCGGGAAAAGGGAGCGTGTGTGCCGTCACGTGAATATTATCTGTGCAATTGGAGTGTCAGCAAGAACCAAAGACGCTCTGGCGCGTGCATAGAAGAGGGCTCCGCGGGTGCCCAATGCCGGGTGCCTGCCTTTGCTCCTGTTTTGCAGGAGGATACACTTCACCGTGGGGATGTGCATGTGGGTGATTTAAGCGCAATTTATCAGACAATGTAGGGAAGTAGGAGTAACCGCGTGCGGAAGCAGTGTGCGGTTACTTTTCTTGTCATCAAACGTTTCTCAACACAGGCCCGATCAGCAATAATCTTTTTTTTCTTTGTCTTTTATTGCTTTACACGGGCGTGGATTTTGTCGTCTCTGAGAAGTCTCTTATCCAGATCGAGCAAACTCAGTCTCTTATTCATCTGGCGCGAATCACTAGAGCGTGGTTCCTCTTGCGTCAGATGAGCGGAGTCGCTAGGGCGCGGTTTTTCTCGCTCGATCTGATCGGAGAGAAGTCTGCGTCTATCTTGGTTTCCTCTATGGCTACCAGGTGAGAGGAGAAAATGTACCTATGGCAGTAAGCAGCAGAGCAGTTGCCTTGCCGGAGCGCGTCTCCTTTGCGCGTATCCCCGACATACGGCCAATGCCGGGGCTGATTGAGATCCAATTGGACTCATTTGAGTGGTTTAAGAGAGAGGGGTTGCATGAGCTTTTTAGTGAAATTTCGCCGATTGAGGATTTCACTGGAAAGAATTTAAAACTTGAATTTATCGTGCCAGCGGAACCTTTTGGCAAACCGAAGTATGGCGAGGATGAGTGTCGCGACCGCGATACGACGTATTCGGCGCCCTTAACGGTGAAGGCGCGTTTGACGAGTAAAGAGACGGGCGAGATCATCGAGAAGGATATCTTCATGGGTGATTTCCCGTTGATGACCAAAGAGGGGACGTTCATTATTAATGGCGCAGAACGTGTGGTGGTGAGCCAGCTGGTGCGTTCCCCCGGCGTGTACTTTACCGCCGATGAGGACGCGGCAACCGGGCGCAAGCTGTTCGCGGCCAAGTTGATCCCTGGACGTGGCGCGTGGCTGGAATTTGAGACCAGTAATAAGAATCTGCTGACTGTGAAGATTGATCGCAAGCGCAAGCTGCCGGTCACGACACTGCTGCGCGCGATTGGCACGCTGGCTAAAGAACAGTGGCATAACGAGGATCTGGACCTCTCCAGCGATCAGGGTATCCTGGACGCGTTCCGCGAGGTTGATAACGACGTCAATATTCGCTATATGCAGGCGACGCTGGATCGCGATCCGGTGAAACGCGAAGATGAGGCGCTGCTCGAACTCTATAAGAAGATGCGTCCGGGTGATCCGGCGACGATTGATAATGCGCGCTCGCTGGTGAAGAATATGTTCTTCAATCCCCGGCGCTACGATCTGGGCAGCGTGGGCCGCTATAAGCTGGACCGCAAGCTGGACCTGTCGGTGCCACAGAGCCAGCGTATTCTGACGCAGGACGATATGGTGAATATCATTCGCCGTCTGATTGCGCTGAACAATGGGCATGGGAAAAAGGATGATATCGACCACCTGGGCAATCGTCGTGTGCGCTGCGTGGGCGAGCTGATTCAGTCGCAGTTCCGCGTCGGTCTGCTGCGTATGGAGCGCGTGGTCAAAGAACGAATGAGCATTCAGGAGCCGGGCCAGGCGACGCCGAACGCGTTGATCAATATTCGTCCTGTCGTGGCTGCGATGAGGGAGTTCTTCGGCGGTAGCCAGCTTTCGCAGTTTATGGACCAGACCAACGCTTTGGCGGAGATCGGCCACAAACGTCGTCTCTCGGCTCTGGGTCCGGGTGGCCTCTCGCGTGATCGCGCTGGTTTCGATGTGCGCGACGTGCATCATTCGCACTATGGTCGCATCTGTCCAATTGAGACGCCGGAAGGTCCGAACATTGGTCTGATCGGCAACCTGGCGACCTATGGACAGGTTAACCCCTACGGCTTCGTGGAGACACCGTACCGCAGGGTCTACAAACGTCTGAAAGCCAACGATCCGCGTCTGATTGGACGCGAGTTGCGCGGGGCGTATGGCCGCGAATGGGAAGATATCAAGCTGCCGAATGGCGAGGTCATCTTCACCGGTCGCTCACGCGTTATGGTGGATGAGAAGTTGTTCGCGCAACTGCAACAGGCGCTGGGTGAGAGCGAGGTGCGCATTCGCCCCTTCGTGACCGACGAGGTGGATTATCGCACGGCTGACGACGAAGAGAACTTCTGGATCGCGCAGGCCAACGCCATTCTCAACGAGAAGAGCGAGTTTGACGAGGCGCGTGTACTGGCGCGCTATCAGGGTGAATTTGTCATGGGTGTGTCGGATGACATGGACTATATGGACATCTCTCCCAAGCAGATGGTCAGCGTGCCCACGGCTCTAATCCCCTTTTTGGAGCACGACGACGTGAACCGCGCCTTGATGGGTGCGAACATGCAACGCCAGGCTGTGCCACTGTTGCGTCCCCAGTCGCCGATCTGCGGCACGGGTATCGAGCGGCAGGTAGCCATTGATTCGGGACAGGTCTTGATTAGCCGCACCAATGGTGAGGTAGTTGGCGCAACGGCTCGGCAGATTCAGATTGTGGATGACGAGGGCGAGGTGCATTCGTATCGCATGCGCAAGTTTGTGCGCTCGAACGCGGGTACGTGTATTAACCAGCGTCCGATTGTGCGCAAGGGCGATTACGTCACCGCGGGCCAGGTCATCGCCGATAGCTCATCGACCCAACTGGGTGAGCTGGCGCTGGGCCAGAACATCCTGGTGGCCTTTATGAGCTGGGAAGGCGGTAACTACGAGGACGCGATTCTGATTAGCGAAGGCATTGTGCGCGATGATTACTTCACCTCGATCCACATCGAGAAGTACGAGATCGACGCGCGCGACACCAAGCTGGGTCCAGAGGAGATTACCCGCGACATTCCAAATGTGGGTGAAGAGGGTCTGCGCAACCTCGATGAGCGCGGCATCATCTATGTTGGCGCTGAAGTGGGGGCGCAGGATATCCTGGTTGGCAAGATCACCCCGAAAGGTGAGACCGAGCTGACCGCTGAAGAGAAGCTCCTGCGCGCCATCTTTGGTGAGAAGGCGCGTGAGGTCAAAGACACCTCGCTGCGTGTGCCACACGGTGAGCGCGGCAAGATCGTTGAAGTCAAGGTCTTCTCACGCGACAATAACGACGAACTTTCGCCAGGCGTCAACGAGCTGGTGCGTGTGAGTATCGCGCAGAAACGTAAAATTGGCGCGGGCGACAAGATGGCCGGACGTCACGGTAATAAGGGCGTGATCTCGCGGGTACTGCCCATCGAGGATATGCCGTTCCTGCCGGATGGGACGCCGGTGGATATCATTCTCAATCCGCTGGGCGTGCCGCACCGTATGAATATCGGCCAGATTATGGAGACGCACCTGGGCTGGGCTGCCGCTGCGCTGGGCTATAAAATTGCCACGCCAGTTTTCGATGGCGCAACAGAAGAGGATATCGAGGCCAAGCTGGTCGAGGCAGGTCTGCCCAAGACCGGCACGGTCCAGTTGTTCGATGGGCGTACCGGTGAGCCATTCGATCACCCGATCACCGTTGGCTACACCTATATGCTCAAACTGGCCCACCTGGTCGAAGATAAGGTCCACGCGCGTTCAACCGGCCCATACAGCCTGATTACGCAGCAGCCGTTGGGTGGTAAAGCCCAGTTCGGTGGCCAGCGTTTCGGCGAGATGGAAGTCTGGGCGCTGGAAGCCTATGGAGCCGCCAACATTCTCCAGGAGATCTTAACCGTCAAGTCCGATGACGTGGTGGGACGCGTCAAGACGTATGAAGCCATCGTCAAGGGCGAAAATATCATGGAACCCGGAGTGCCGGAATCCTTTAAGGTGTTGGTCAAAGAATTACAGAGCCTGGGTATTAATGTCGAGGTGCTCAACGAAGATGAACAGAGGATTCAGTTTGTCGAGGACACCTCAAACGATGTTATGCCCGAACTGGGAATCAATTTGTCCGGTTTCGAGGGAGATCAATAATCAAGATGGTGTGGGGGGGGGGCGCGGGCCCCCGCCCCCGCGGCCGCCGCCCGACGCGGCGCACACCATCTTGATGTAGTCTTGCACCAGGAGGCAGCATGCTTGAAGTAAACGATTTTAACGCTATCCGTGTGAGCCTGGCCAGCCCTGAGCAGATTCGCGGCTGGAGCTATGGCGAGGTGACGAAGCCGGAAACGATCAACTACCGCACGCTCAAACCAGAGAAAGATGGGTTGTTCTGCGAGCGCATCTTTGGCCCAAGTAAGGACTGGGAGTGCTACTGCGGTAAGTATAAACGTGTGCGTTTTAAAGGAATTGTCTGTGATAAATGTGGCGTAGAGGTGGCGCGTTCAAAAGTGCGTCGCGAGCGCATGGGACATATCGAACTGGCCTCGCCCGTCAGCCACATCTGGTACTTTAAGGGCACGCCCAGCCGCATTGGTCTGTTGCTGGACCTCTCGCCGCGCAACCTTGAGCGCATTCTCTACTTTGCGCTCTACGTTGTGACAAGCATCGATGAAGAGGGACGCCAGGGCGAGTTAATGCGCCTGGACGAAGAAATGGTCACGCTGGAACAGAACCTGGATGAGAAGGTCGTCGAGCACGTCGAGGGTCTGAAAACGAAACGCGATAGCGATATTCAGGCCGGGCACTCGCGTGTGGAGAGTGGCAGACGTGAGATCGAGGCGCGGCGCGAACAGGATCTGGAGGCCACGCGTGAGGCTGAGAGCGAGACGCGCGCGCGGTTGCGTGAAATGATGGGCCTTGAGGTCGAGGATGAGATCATCTTCACCCCCAATGGCCAGACCATCGTCACAGCCGGCGAGAAGGTTGCCTCGAAACACCTGGAGAAGCTGGAGCGTACCGCCGAGGTCACGCGCAACGATATCGCTGAGAGCGCGCGCCGCGAGGTGACCACGCTCGAAGTCGATGTGAAGCGTGATAGCGAGCAGCTCGGTCTGAAATATCAGGATCAGATCGATAACGCTCAGTCGCAACTGGAGGCTCAGCGCGTCGAGCGTCGTGCCCGTATCGAGCAACTGCGCCGCGACCTGGAGGGTCTGAAGAAAATGGACCTTCTGCAAGAGGGTCGTTACCGCGAACTGCGCGATGCGTTCGGCTCCTCGGTTTTCCGCGCTGGAATGGGTGCGGAGGCTGTGCGCGAGCTGATCGCCGCTATCGATATGGAGAAACTGTCCAACGATCTGCGCCACGAGATTGGCTCAACCGTGGGTCAGCGCCGCAAGAAAGCCACCAAGCGCCTGAAAGTCGTCGAGGCTTTCCGCAAATCCGGCACCTCGCCGGAGTGGATGATTATGACCGTGCTGCCTGTGCTGCCGCCCGACCTGCGCCCGATGGTGCAGCTTGACGGTGGTCGCTTTGCCACCTCGGACCTCAATGACCTCTATCGGCGCGTGATTAACCGCAATAATCGTCTGAAACGCCTGCTTGAACTGGGCGCGCCTGAAATCATCATTCGTAATGAGAAGCGTATGTTGCAGGAAGCCTGCGATGCTCTCATCGACAATGGGCGTCGTGGTCGCGCTGTGGCTGGCTCCGGCAACCATAAGCTCAAGAGCCTGTCCGATATGCTCAAAGGCAAACAGGGACGCTTCCGTCAGAACTTGCTGGGCAAGCGCGTGGACTACTCTGGCCGCTCGGTAATCGTGGTTGGCCCCGATCTGAAGCTGCATCAGTGTGGTCTGCCCAAGAAAATGGCCCTGGAACTCTTCAAGCCGTTTGTCATGCGTAAACTGGTGGAGCAGAACTTTGCTCACAACATCAAGAGTGCCAAACGTTTTGTCGAGCGCGTCAAGCCAGAGGTCTGGGACGTACTGGAAGAGGTCATTAAGGACCATCCAGTGCTATTGAACCGCGCCCCCACGCTGCACCGTCTGGGTATCCAGGCCTTTGAAGCAGTTCTGGTTGAGGGCAGCGCCATTCAGTTGCACCCGCTGGTCTGTTCGGCCTTTAACGCCGACTTCGACGGTGACCAGATGGCCGTTCACGTGCCGTTGTCGGACAAAGCGCAGGACGAGGCGCGACGCTTTATGCTCTCGACGCGCAACCTGTTGCACCCTGCCCACGGCGAACCGTCCATCGGCGCCAGCCAGGATATGGTGCTGGGTTGCTTCTACCTGACGCAGGAGCGTCCCGATCAGAAGGGCGAGGGGCGTGTCTTTACCGATACGTCCGAGGCGCTGCTGGCCTTCCATCATGGCTTCGTCGCGTTGCAGGCTCCCATCCGGGTGCGCCTGGGCGATGTGAGCGTGTGTGAAGATGTGCCGCCGGTCAAGCCAGTGCCGTCCAATGGCAAGCTGGTGCGAACTACTGTGGGCCGCATCATCTTCAACGAAGTGCTGCCCGAACGACTGCGTTTCAAGAACTACGCCATGAAAAAAGAGAACCTCAAGCTGGTCGTTGGTGAGTGCTTTAAAGAGTACGGGCGGGCGAAAACCGCTGAACTGGCCGACGAGATCAAGCGTCTGGGCTTCTCTTACGCCACCAGAGCTGGTGCGACCATCGCGATAAGTGATGTCATCGTGCCGAGTGGCAAGCAGGAAGAACTGGCCAAAGCCGAGACCAAGATTGCCGAACTGGAAGAGCAGTATCGCGACGGTCTGATCACCGATCACGAGAAATATCAGCAGACGGTTGATACCTGGAACGACGCTACCGAGAACGTCACGAAAATGGTGGAAGGTGTGCTTGACCCATTTGGATCGATCTACACCATCGCCAAATCGGGCGCGACCAAAGCGAAGTTCCAGCAGATCCGCCAGCTTTCCGGAATGCGCGGCCTGATGGCCAGCCCGTCCGGTAGGATCATCGAAGTCCCGATTCGTGGAAACTTCCGCGAAGGTCTGAGCGTTCTGGAATACTTCATCAGTAGCCACGGCGCGCGTAAGGGTCTGGCCGATACCGCCCTGCGAACTGCGGAGTCTGGTTACCTCACCCGTCGTCTGATCGACGTGGCGCAGGATGTCATCGTCACGGAAGAGGACTGCGGCGCCACCGAGGGCCTGCTGATTACCCACTCGGACAGCAACGAGATGGCGGACATGCGCGACCGTCTGAAAGGGCGCGTCTTGCTGGAAGCCATTCCTGGGCTGGATAACGTCGAGCCAGGTGATGAACTGACCGACGAGATTGTCGAGGAGATCGCGGCTCTGGGCGTTGAGGCTGTGCGCGTGCGTTCGGTGCTGGGTTGTTTGACCCCGCGTGGCGTCTGTCGCAAGTGCTACGGACGTGATCTGGCCGCCAATGCCCTGGTCAGCCTGGGTGCGGCGGTTGGCATCATTGCCGCGCAGTCGATTGGCGAGCCTGGCACGCAGTTGACCATGCGTACCTTCCACACCGGCGGTATCGCTGGCGCGCAAGGTGACATCACGCTGGGTCTGCCGCGTGTTGAAGAACTCTTCGAGGCGCGTGTGCCTAAAGACAAGGCCGAGATCAGCGAGATCGATGGCGTCGTTGAGATCACCAGAGTTGAGGGCACGGGCCAGCGCAACGTCCATGTCATCTCGACCAACATCTTCTTTGACGAGTATGTGTTGCCGCAGGGTAGCCAGGTGCTCGTCGCCGATCACGAACATGTGCAGAAAGACCAGACCATCGCGCTTATGCCCGCTGAAAATGGCAATGAGCCGGTGCCGGTCACGGCGCGCACCGAGGGCGAGAGCACAATCAATGCCGACGGCCTCTTGAGCATCCGTTTTGAGGAGCGCGAGGAGCGTTCGTATCTCATCCCGGCTGCCCGCACGCTCGCCGTCTCGCCTGGTGACAAGATCCAGGCGGGTACGCCCATCACCGCCGGCCAGCGCGATCCACAGGACGTGCTGCGCATCCAGGGGCGCGATGCCGTGCAGATGTACGTGGTCAAAGAAGTGCAGCGTGTGTATCGTAACACTGGTGTGTACATCAACGATAAGCACATCGAGGTCATCTGCCGTCAGATGTTGCGGCGTGTCAAAGTAGACGAGCCGGGCGACACCGAAATGCTGCCCAACGACCTTGTGGATCGTTTCGTCTATGCCGACACCAATGCGCGTGTCCTGGCCGAAGGTGGAGAACCGGCAACTGCTTCGACGATCCTGCTGGGTGTCACCAAAGCCTCGCTCAATACCGACAGCTTCCTGGCCGCGGCCTCCTTCCAGGAGACCACCCGCGTGCTCACCGAAGCCGCAATTGAGGCGCGCACCGATCATCTGATTGGCCTGAAAGAGAACGTCATCATCGGCAAGCTCATCCCGGCTGGCTCCGGCATCGCCCAGCGTCGTCGCGAGCAGATCGCTCGTCAGCAGGCTGCCGCAGCTCGTTTGAACGCCAACATGCAGCCTAGCATCGCTGGAGTCGGTGTAGGCGCGGGCGTCAGTTCCGGTACTCTTGGTCTGACGCTTGACAGTGTGGAAAACGAATGATAGTATGATGACGGAATTTTAGAAAATTGCAAAACACGTAGGATGACCCGCGTTGTTTGGTATGTTTGTGCTGAAATATACAGACAACGCGGGCATAGATCACATCTTCAGGATGGTGGTTTCAGGGGAAAAGAGTTGTTATTCCCCCTTTGCGGCTTATCCGCTAAAGTCATACAACGAGAGAGCGCGTGCTATTTTCGCTCTCTGGAACAACGTAAGACGCAATAGACTGAGTGTTGCAACTCAGGAAAGATGATAGGGAGAATCGTTCGTTGCCAACGATCAATCAACTGATCCGCAAGGGCCGCTCGAAGAAAAAAGAGAAGGTCAAGGCCCCGGCGCTACTGTATTCGTACAATGCGCTGAAGAACCGGACTGCCCGTCTGAAGGGGTCGCCACAGAAACGTGGTGTGTGTACGCAGGTGCGTACCATGACCCCGAAAAAGCCGAACTCGGCAATGCGTAAAATTGCTCGTGTTCGCTTGAGCAACCAGATGGAAGTCACGGCTTATATCCCTGGTGAAGGGCATAATTTGCAGGAACACTCTGTCGTGCTCATTCGTGGTGGTCGCGTGAAGGATTTGCCGAGCGTACGCTATCACATCGTCCGGGGTACCCTGGACAGCGATGGGGTCTCAAAGCGCCGCCGTGGACGCTCCAAATATGGGGCTAAACGACCCAAGCCCGGCCAGGCCGCCGCTCCTACTAAGGGCGGAAAACGCTAGTTTTGTAAAGAAAACGATACCACCTGAACGCCTCAGGTAGGTCGGAAAAAAGTTCATCGCCGCGTGGGGACGCGAGTGTACGCTCTCCTGGTTGCGATGAGAAGCGGGTGTTCTCTCTCTGCTCACATTTCGACCTGAAACAAGCATGTGCAGATGGAAAGGCATTCGCCTCGAGGCGTCCGTTGAAATCACAGGTCATGTGCCTGTGATGAAAGCGACGCCTTTTGTGGTGCCTGCTAGCTTGCAGCGTGAACGCGTGGCGGGATGGTTTTTTCAGAGAAGAGCAATTTCTTGTTCACAAGTTGAATGAGATGGACACGACAGAACACACGCAAGCATCGATTGATGAGGAGGACGACCTTGCCAAGACGTAAGAGAGCACTGCGCCGGTCAGATGCACCGGACGCGAAATTCAGGAGCCGGAACGTGGCTCGTTTTATCGGGAAGTTAATGCTGGACGGCAAGCGCAGTTTGGCGGAGCGCATTCTCTATGATGCATTCGAACTCATTGAGGCCAAACAGAAGCGCGCCCCGCTGGATGTATTCGAACAGGCGCTGAAAAATGCGACCCCGACCCTGGAGGTCAAACCCCGCCGTGTTGGTGGCTCAACCTATCAGGTGCCGGTGGATATTCGCAGAGAGCGCGGCAATGCGCTGGCTATACGCTGGCTGATCCGCGCCGCGCGTACACGCGGCGGCAAATCGATGTCAGAAAAACTTGCCAGCGAGCTGATGGATGCAGCAGCGGGCCAGGGAGCAACCATTAAGAAACGCGAGGAGACCCACAAGATGGCGGAGTCTAACAAGGCTTTCGCTCATTACCGTTGGTAACAACAAATCATGGCTAGAGATTTTCCACTGGAAAAAACACGCAATATAGGCATTATTGCTCATATAGATGCCGGTAAAACCACCACCACCGAGCGTATTCTCTTCTATACCAAGAAGATTCACCGCATTGGTGAGGTCCACGAAGGGGCCGCGACGATGGACTGGATGGTGCAGGAGCAGGAGCGTGGTATTACCATCACGTCTGCTGCGACCACCTGTTTCTGGCAGGACCACCGTATTAACATCATTGACACCCCCGGTCACGTCGATTTTACTGCCGAGGTGGAGCGTTCGCTGCGCGTCCTGGACGGTGGTGTGGTCGTGTTTGACGCTGTTGCCGGTGTCGAGCCGCAATCTGAGACCGTCTGGCGGCAGGCGAACAAATATGATGTGCCGCGTATCTGTTTTGTGAACAAGATGGATCGCATGGGCGCTGACTTCTGGCGAACGGTGGAAATGATTCGTGAACGCCTGGGGGCCAATCCTGTTGCGATCCAGTTGCCGGTTGGCGCAGAGAGCAACTTCAAAGGCTACATCGATCTGCTGGACCGCGAGGCAGTGATTTTTGTAGATGACCTGGGTACCAAGTCGGAGCACGTCGGGATTCCAACGAACATGGAGGCTGAGTACAAGCAGCACCTTGAGACGTTGATCGAGCGCGTCTGCGAGACCGACGAAGATCTGACGATGAAGTACCTGGAGGGCGAGGAGATCACCAAAGAGGATCTCGTTCCAGCCCTGCGGCGCGCGACTATCGCCAATAAACTGGTGCCGGTGCTGTGCGGTTCTTCGTTGAAAAACAAGGGTGTACAGGCCATGCTGGACGCGGTAGTTGCCTTCCTGCCCTCGCCGCTGGATATTCCGCCGCCAAAGGGAACCGATCCCGATACAGAGGAGGAAATCACACGCGAGGTCAAAGACGACGCGCCGTTCTGCGCCCTGGTCTCTAAGATCGTCTCTGACCCTTTTGTCGGGCGACTCTCCTACCTGCGTATCTATTCTGGCGTCCTGAAAAAGGGGTCCGCGGTTGAGAATACGTCCAATGGCAAAAACGAGCGCGTGGGACGGTTGCTGCGTATGCATGCCAACCATCGCGAGGATATTGATGAGATCCGCGCCGGCGATATCTGCGCCGCTGTGGGTTTGCGCAATACCTTCACCGGCGATACGCTGAGCGACTCGCAGCATCCAATCCTGCTGGAGTCGATTGTCTTCTCAGATCCGGTGATCGAGCTGGCCCTGGAGCCAAAGACGCGTGCCGAGCAGGATAAGATGGCCATCGGTCTGGGTAAGCTGGTTGAAGAGGATCCGACCCTCCGTATACATACCGATCCTGAGACTGGCCAGACAATTGTTGCCGGCATGGGCGAACTACACCTGGAGGTGATGGTGGATCGCCTCTTCCGCGAGTTCAAAGTTGAGGCCAACGTGGGTCGTCCGCAGGTGGCCTATCGCGAGACCATCACCAAAGGTGCCCAGGCGCAAGGGAAGCACGTGCGTCAGACGGGTGGTAGCGGGCAGTATGGTGATGTGTGGATCAAGGTTGAGCCAAACGAGCGCGGCAAGGGCTTTGAGTTCGTCAACGGGATTGTTGGCGGTGTTGTGCCCAAAGAATATATCAAACCTGTGGAGAATGGTATTCGCGAGGCACTGGATAAAGGCATTATCGCTGGTTATCCGATGATCGATGTGAAGGCTACCCTCTACGATGGATCGTACCACGACGTTGACTCAAGCGAAATGGCCTTTAAAATCGCCGGTTCGCTGGGTGTCAAGGCTGCGGTACATAAAGCCGCCCCCATTATTCTCGAACCCATTATGCTGGTTGAGGTGACAACCTCCGATGAGTACTATGGGGATGTCATTGGCGATCTGAACCGTCGCCGTGGTACAATCCTGGGAATGGAAAATCGTGGTACGGTAGCGGTGGTGCGGAGTCATGTGCCCCTTTCCGAAATGTTCGGGTATGTTAACGACCTCCGTTCAATGACCAGCGGACGCGCGAGCTATTCGATGGAGTTCGCGCACTATGATCCGGTTCCGCGTAACGTTGCTGAGACGATTATCGCGAAAGCCACCAGATAAACATCCTTCCTCCCGACCTGGCTGCATCATCTGATGCGCCGGGTCGGAGCAGGAGTCTCTTTTGTAACTATCTGTTTGTAGCGGGGCACAATCCTGTGTCCAGGGCAAGAGCGCGACGCGAACCTGCCAGCTCTGAACAGACGCCCACAACTGGTATATCCAGCAGTTGGCCTGGGTGAAGAGCGGCAAACGTGTCACGGCCCATGAGCTTCGGAGCCAAACTCAGGGGAGAGGCCTACCGAGTAAGCTCTGGTCCTTTTGGAACGAGTAATTTTGAAAACGAGTGCATCGCAAAGGTGTAACCCCTGACGCACGTATTTTGCACTGAGCACTATGGAGGATGAGGAACACTCATGGCAAAGAAGAAGTTTGAGCGAACGAAACCCCACGTGAATGTGGGCACGATTGGTCACATTGACCACGGCAAAACGACGCTGA
>CAXUEY010000107.1:0-20907 GCA_964250225.1 uncultured Ktedonobacteraceae bacterium
GAATACGCATGAGGTAATTGATCCAATCAGAATTGGCATCTATACCCGCTTTTTGCAATTCGTTGATGATATCCTGAACTACTTGCGCTTCTTCGGGGGTCAGGTTTCGTGGTTTCGGGAGTTGAGCAGCTTGAGGAACAGTGATAACAATGGGTTGTGCGACGTGGCCAGTCAGCGCCTGTGCAACGATCAAAATGGCGAGCACCTAACTGCGTCACCAGATCTTGCAGCGCGCTCTGTATGTCCAGATGTACCTGCGCCTGCTTGCCAAAGCGATCCTCAGGCGGAACTTCGATTTTTGCCATCCATCGTATCCTTTCGTGGGAGATATTTGCTATATGATTCTTTGATCGATATAGCGAAATATAACAGGAAGTGAGCGAAATGTCTAGTGCTTTGAGACTACTCGGCACCAACCTTGCTCGACTGCCCTTGCGCCGCGTGATACAATCTTGAACGGACATACAATACATTCTCCCGCGAGAACTTCTCCCGATTTGAGGTCAGGATAAACATTCATGACGACGAAAAAAGATACACAGCCTCAATTGTCCGCGGACGACGAGGCGCAGATCCAGGCGGTGCTTGAGCGCCGCCAGGCGATTGCCGCGGAGTTGCACGCCAGTACCAGCCAGCGGCAGGCGGAAGAGGCGCTGGCCTCCGCGTTTACGTTGAGCGAACCCACACAGATGGCGCTGCTGAAACGTCTAACAGGCGCGCGCGATACCGAGGCCGCTGATCTCCTGCTGGCCCTGCACGAGCTGGCCCCGGAGAAGACGGTGCGCAAAGAGGCGCGACGGGCGTTGATCCAACTGGCGGGCGCGAAGATTTACCCCAGCTGGTCGAGCGAGCCGGAGCCGGGCGCGGGCGTGCTAGGGGTCGAGAATGCCCCACGTTTCTGGAAGGGTGTGGTGCCGCAGATCCGCGAGACGGGCGAGATGCAGGTGACGCTCTGCTGGGAGCAGGGGTTTCAGTACGATGAAGCGCGCATGATGTCGTTCCAGCTCGATTTCTGGCGCGAGGGCGTCAAAGATTTCTTTACCGAGGTGGGCAGCAAACACAAGATCGAGGAGCGCATGAAAAGTCTGCAAGAGTCCACGCGCAGACTTGAGGCTGAGGCGGGCACGACGCCGGCGGTCTTCGTCGATTGCACGCTGGCGGAGGGACGGCGTTTGCTGAATGAGGCGCTGGCGGCCAATCGCTGGCGCAAGACGGAGCCGCACAAGGATTTTCGCCATCATTTGCCGCTAATCCAGCAACTGGTCCTGCACGCTCAGGATGCGGGCGAGGACCGTGGCCGCGCGTTTATCGCGCGTGATCTGGAGCCGGATATGGTGGCCGCTAACTTTGCCGGTGGCTGGTCGATGGGCGACTACGGGCTGTGCTACGATCTGCTGACCGATACCAATCCTCTGCGCGAGGGGCACACCCGCGATGAGTGGAGCGAGCTGCGACGCGCGTGGCACGACGAGGCACATCCAGCCCGCTTTGAGATGTATTTCATGAATGAACGCGAGCAGGCACCCAAATCGACGCTCTGGCTGCCCAATTCCGCAATCAATACGCGCGCGACCACAGCGCGTGAGATGGAACTGGGCTGGTCGCTGGAACTGGTGGAGACGCAGCTCAGTGGCACCCTGCCGGAGATGCCGATGGGTACGGCGGTCTACAAAGAGACGGGCCGTCACTGGTTCTGGACTGTCTTCACGCTGGCCGAAGAGAATGGCGTGTGGCGCATCTCGCGTATCACCGACGAGGGCGCGGCTGTGCAGAGCCTGCCGCAAAACGAGTTGCAGAAGCGCATTGCCGAACACTCTGAACATATCCAGCAAATTATGAGCGAGCACCAGCCAGGCGAACCCGGCGGCCAGCAATTTTTTGACGAGCTGATCCGGCGCATCTGGCAGGCTATCTCGCTTGATGATGCCCTGTTGGTGCGCAATCCACAGGATAAAGCGGTCTACGAGGATGCCTATGGACGCGCCATGAGCGTGCGGGCGGTGGAACGGGCGCTGGTCTATGCCGATGCCCTGGTCACGCGGCTGCCGGATGACCCCGATTATGTAATGGCGCAGCAACGTTTGGGCGCGGTCCAGGTGGCGCTGGGCGAGCGCTTCGAGTCGCTGGGCCTGGCAGAACAGGCTGCGCACTTTGTGACGCTGGGCGAGGAGACCCTGCGCGGCACGCTGACCGAGGATCAGCCGTTGGGCTATCTGCTGCTGGCCGAGCTGCTCATCAGCCGCGAACGCTACGATGAGGCCGAGGAACTTCTGCTAAAGGCCCGCGAACTGGCCGAGGAGCTTGAGGTGCAGGCGCAGATCGAATTTGACCTGGCCAGCCTCGCGATGGAACGCAAACACTTTACTGACGCGCAACGCTACCTGGAGCACCTGGCCGAGATCGCGCCCGACTATCCCGACCTGTGGCTGACTCTGGGCATCGTGCAGGGCCACCAGCACAACTATCCCGAAGCCGAGGTGTATTTTAAACGCGCCATCGAGGAGAATCCGACGGACCTCCAGGCCTATACCCAGTTGAACGCGCTCTATATGGAGCAGCGCGAGTTCGATAAGGCTCGCGATATCCTGGCTCAGGGCATCGGCGCTTTACCGCAGTCCGCGCACCTGCGCGCCCTGATGAGCGCGGTCTACCTTGAGAAGAACGACAGACGGCGCGCGCTGGAATACCTGAATGAGGCCGAACGTCTGAACCCTGAATTGGAGATCGTGCAGGCGTTGCGTTCGTACATGAAACAATCATCATGAGAGAAGAGCGACCCGTCACTCAGCATACCGTCACCCTGGGAGCGCTGACGCACGCGGGCCTGGCCACGGCGCAGATCAGCGAGCCAGGACCGGACGGTGAGCCGCGCGCGACAACGCTCGCGGTACCCGCCGGTCTGCCCGGTGAGCGCGTGACGATTGCGGTGGAGGCCGCCGCTACGCCGCCGAAGAGACACAGACGCCACTGGAAGCCCTTTCCGCGCCGGGTGGCGATTACAGAGATTCACGAAGCGTCGCCGCTGCGTATTGAGGCGCGTTGCCCGGTCTTCGGCATCTGTGGCGGCTGTCAGTTGCAGCATCTCCAGTACCGGGCTCAGTTGGAGTGGAAACGCGAGGTCGCGCGCGAACTGTTGCGCCAGATCGGTCGGTTTGAGCAGCCACCCCTGCTCGACACGGTGCCCTGCGACGACCCCTGGCACTATCGCAACCAGATGCGCTTCTCAGTCAACCGCGAGGGCCAGCCCGGTCTGACGGCGCGTGGCACGCATCGTGTGCTGCCGCTAACCCATTGCCCGATTGCCCACGAGTCGATCAACACGGCCCTGGACATCTTCAGCCAGCAGGTCAACCCGCGTCCACAGGTGCTGGTGCGCTGCGGCTCCGCGACCCGTCAGATGCTCATTCAGCCCCAACAGTCCCCTGAAGTGGTCGCGCAACTGGCCAGCGCGGGCCTGGAGGTGCGCGAGGAGACGATGGAGGAGCAGTTGCGCGGCGAGACTTTTCGTATCCGCCCCAGCTCGTTCTTCCAGACCAATACCGCGCAGGCCGAGAAAATGGCGCAGATGGTTCTGGCTGGCCTCTTCCCTACCAACATATCCACGTCATCCGACGAGACGCATTCTATCGCCACCAACGTTTTCACGCCGCCTGACAGCAGCCATCCTACCACTACCAACGCTCCTCCCACCTCCAACGAGGAGACGCATCCCGTCACCGTCATCGACGCTTATTGCGGGGTCGGCACGTTCGCGTTGATGCTGGCGCGGCGCGCTGGACGCGTGATCGCCATTGAAGAATCGGCCAGCTCGATCAAGGATGCGCGCCGGAATACCCGCGAGGTGGAGAACATCGAGATCTTGCAGGGCAAAGTCGAAGATCTGCTACCCACGCTCGCCGGGCAGGTGGACGGCCTGGTCATCGACCCACCGCGCGCGGGCTGTCAGCGCCCCGTTCTGGAGGCCCTGGCGCGCAACCCCGTCACACGCATCGTCTACGTCTCCTGCGATCCCACAACGCTGGCACGCGATTTGCATATCCTCTGCCACGAATACGCCGCTTATGAACTGGTCTCCGTGCGGCCGCTGGATATGTTCCCCCAGACGGCGCATATTGAGAGCGTGGCGTGTTTGGTGAGGAGTTAGCCCACCAGGGAGGCACCCTCGCGCCCGCCCTGGGGCTGGATGCTATATAATAGAGCATGCAAGCAGTATTGCTCACAATTTTTTGAGAAGAAGGATGGACGCTTTTGATGACGACAGACTCCACCACACCCACACGCGCCTATGCCAGCAAAATCGGCCTGGTCGCCGATTCGCCGAATTTTCCCTCCGCCTGGGAACAGGTGATGGAAAAGGTCAAAATTGCGGACCGCCTGGGCTACGATTCGATCTGGCTCGGTGAGTCCTGGGGCTATGAACTCTTTACTTCGATGGCCGACCTGGTGCGCGTGACCAGCCGCATCAAGATCGGCGCGGGCATCGCCAATATTTTCTCACGTTCGCCCGCGTTGATCGCCAGTACCGCGGCCACGCTGGACGAGCGTTCCGGTGGGCGCATTGTCCTCGGCCTCGGTCCCTCCGGCGCCAATGTCATCGAGCACTGGCATGGCGTGCCATTTCAGAAACCCGTGCGGCGGACGCGAGAATATGTCGAGATTATTCGCATGATCCTGCGCGGCGAGAAGCTGGTCTATCACGGCGAGATGTTCAATCTCGAACGCGGCTTCAAATTGCGCTTCACCCCCCCGCGAGCGGATCTGCCCATCTATATCGCGGCGATGGGACCGAAAAACGTCGTGCAGAGCGGCGAGATCTCCGATGGCGTCCTGCCCGTCTACTGGCCCGGCACCAAATGGGGCGAACTGCGCCAACAGCTTGATGAAGGCGCGGCCCTCGCCGGACGGCCCCCCCATAGCGCGGCCATTGCGCCCTACCTGACCAGCGCCATTCTGGACGAGAACATGGACGAGGAGCAGCGCGCCGCTATACGCTTTGCCGCCTCCTCGCCGCTGGCCTATTATATCGGCAAAATGGGCGTCTACTACGCGCAGATGCTCACGCGCAACGGCTTCGGCGCGGACGTTGAGGCGGTCCAGGCTGGCTGGAAAACGGGCATGAAAAGCGCCATCGACGCGGTCTCGCCCGAACTTTTCAACGCCACGACCCTCATGGGCACGCCCACCGAGATCGTCGCTCGCCTCGATCAATGGGTTGCAGCCGGCGTCGATGAGCCACTTATCAGCATGCCTGGGGGCACCGTCGCTGAGGCGGAGGGACAGCTTGGCACATTAATGCAGGCGCTGCGTTCATAATCACATACGATGAGGAGAGCGGGCACGAGCAGGACGACCCTCTTGCCCCTGCTCGCCATCTCTCCAATCTTTATCAAGGCCGATTCCCGCGTGCCCAATACGGCACATTAACACCGACCCCCTACCCATGATACCATGATACCAATTGCCACTGATCCGGCTTCAGAGGCCATGTTAATCCGGTATCCTTGATATGATACCAATGATACCATTCTGCAGCTGAAAAACAAAAATGGCCTGAATATTCTATCTATAATAGATACTTGTGTCCCCTATGATGGACATCGGTATCATTGGTATCATTGGTATCATTGGTATGTAACCGGATTAACATGGCCTCTGGAGACATTTTAGTGGCAATTGGTATCATGGTATCAGGAATAGAGGTAGATATTGATGGTGACGCTGAGTTTTTGGGAGGAGGAAGATAAAGATAGCTTAAAAAAGAGCAATGCGGCAGGGTGGTTGCCTGCCGCATTGCTCGCTCCTTTCTTTTTTAACGCATGGACTGGTCTTCTGGATGGGTATCGCATGATGGGAGGGCATAGCAACCGCGCCCTTGCTTCACAATCAACCCCTCTTGCTCCATGCGGAAGAGAGAAAGTTTGATCGCGGCACGCGGCTTCTCCAATTCCTTTGCCACCTCCGCGGGCGACATTCCCCCGTTTTTCGCCAACAGATCCAGAATGGCCTGTTTGGACTGGCTGTGCTGACGTTCGGCGACGTTGCCGGTGCAGTGCCAGATGCAGGTCTCTTTGGCGAAGGTCAGGGCCAGTTCCTGCTCGTCGATATCGCGTCCGCTCAGGCCGAGGGTGGCCTCGACCTGGTTGCGTTCGCGATCCAGGTCGAGGAGGGTATCCGCCGCCCCTGTCAGACCGGTACTGCCGGACATGCTGTCAAAGCGGTCGGAAGTACTTTCTTTGCGCCGGTGATGCACGAGCATGAGCGTGACGTGGTGTCTGAGCGCCAGGCTTTGCAGTTCACCCATGAGCTGGTACTCTTCCTGATAGATGTTACCTCCTTTCGTGCCAGTGTTCACGCGCAGTTTCGCCAGGGTATCGATGACGATCAGGCGCGTGTCCGGCGTGGCCAGCAGGTATGTCTCCAGGTCCTGCATACCGCCGAGGGTGAACGGTTTCCAGTCGAGCGCGCTGCCGAAGCGTTCGGGTGGCGTGCGCCCCTGAAGCAGTTTCTCGACCCGGCTCTGGAAGCGATTGGGGCTATCCTCCAGGCTGAGGTAGAGCACGCCGGACGCCTCGACGGGATAGCGGTCAAGCACCAGGCCGCCCCCGCTGGCCGTGCCCTGCGCGCAGGTGAGAGCGAGCGCGAGAGCCAGCCAGGACTTGCCCATTTTGGGTTTGCCCGCGAACAAGCAGAGTCCTTCAGGCAGCAGATTCGGCACCACCCAGAGCGTCGGGGGCAGCACGCGAGCCATCAGATCAGGCAACATGTCCACGATGGGCACGGCGGCGGGCAGCACTCCTCCAGCCGCCTCGTACTTTGCCGCGCTTTTGAGGATCGTGTGCTCGATCTCCTCGGTGGGCAGCGGTCCCTGCGCGTGTTTGCCGTTGCTGTAGCGCGCCTGGTTAATTGCCAGCAGCGCTGCGGCAATCTCGTCGAGCGCCAGGCCAGCGGTGCGCAGACGACCAACCAGGCCGATCAGAAATTGGTTCCGCGCTTCACGTAGTAGGGGCGATACGGCACCCACACCGGCTGTGGCACCTGTCGCTTGTACGTTGGCAGGCGCTTGATCACCTGGTGTTTGACCGTCTGGCGTTGGAGTGTTTTGCGTTCGGCGCGATAGTTCATACACTTCCTCCTTTTTTTGCTCGTGAACAGGGTTCTGAGAGATCAACGCCTTGCCAGCAGGCTTTTTCAAGAGCGCGAGCAAATCTGCTGGCACAGGCGACATCTCACCTATTACCGCTGTCCATTTATATTGTCCGTATTTATTGAAGCTGGGAGGCGCGACCACATAGCCGCCCTCGCCACGAGTATCGAGAAAGGCAGCGAGCTTGCCAGCCGTGTTGGGCAGTGTTTCGTCGCAGTGCATATAGTAATGCACGCCTCCGCTGCCCGTCGTCACGGTCCAGGTGTCGGTAAGTTCGCTGATGTTCACCGCAGGAACCAGGTCATCCAGGTTGGCTCCTTTGGCGAAATCCACATCGAGCACATACAGGCCGTTGCTGGCCTGCCCGGTGGCAATGCCGATATTAGCAGTGGGCCAGGTCAACCACCAGTCGCTAATCTGCTTCTTGTCAGTTGTCGCATCCTTCACGCCATTTTTCGTGCGTGGATGCTTGCCTGGTGAACTGCATGTATCGCGCCCACAACTACAGTCGCCGCATGTCACCGAATGGAGCGGAAGGACGCTCCAGCCGCGTTCAGCATATTTCAGCGCGTAGGCAACGGGAGTACGAGGTGAAATCATACGCATCTTCCTCTCTTTCCTGCGATGCTGCTGATAAAACGCTTTCCGTTTTTGAGCAAGACTGATATGCATACGTTCCTCTTTCATCGCTTCTTTTCATAGAAAGGACGCATAGCGAGAAACGAGTGCAGGCTCTCGTGGATGAACCAGACGATGAACTGCGTATCGCGCAAATTTGTTTCGATTTCTCCTTTCAGGGGGCAGCATGCCTCAAAGGTGAGGCGATAGTCGACCAACATTTTCCAGGATGTCAGGTACATGGAGCACCAGGTAAAGAATATTTTGCAGGCTCGGAAGACGTGTTCGCGATCACAAGCGCTGTTCGCGGGAAGTTTATCGAGCAACTCCTGCGACCAGAGATTGAGCATCCAATCGGGAGGTGGGTCCAGCAGCGAAAAGCTGGCCGCTTCCTCCACTTCTTCGAGCCAGTCCAGATGACGTGCGACCCAGAGCCACATATAGCTCTGTGTGTGAATTGAAGCGTCCTCGTTGGACCCTGAGGGGATCGAGTTCATGAGAAACCTCAGCTTTCATTGATCGTCTTACGGTCATTCATATGTTTTTCACAGGAGCCGTGCCGGGCGCATAGTGTTATAACAGGCACTACAGCCTTGATAGACAGAATAGTCTTTATTTGCCACCGCTGCTTTATCGGCTATACAGCTCTTAGTGCTGTCAGAACTATACCATAGGATAAAAATAATGTGTAGGCATTGCATCCGAATTTATTGGAGAACGGGCTATACGGGATGGATGGATGGTGAGAGAATGGTCAGAAATGTGCGGGGATACGCTCAGAATGTGGGATAGTTCACACTGAAATTGTGAGGTCGTTCATAGTCTAAAAATCGAGCAACAAAAAAGAACCAGGCTACACTGCCCGGTTCTCTTTTGTATTGCTGCGCGCGTTGACGCTTTAGATACCGAGGATGCTCGTCATATCCTTCAGGTCATCAGCGGCCTTGTGCAGATTTTTGCGCGCATCATTCACGCTCTCGATAACAGCCTTGCGGGTCTGTTCGTAAGTTGCGCGGTTGAGATTGAAATTCTCAGGCGTCATGGATGGGAAATCGTTCTGGGCCGTGTCGATTGAGGTTTCGGCGGCGCCCACCGCTTTCTGATAATCGGCGAAGAGGTCTTTCAAATGATCTCGCTTAGCGGCGTCCGCTTTCGAGATGGCGTCTTGAATGCCAGGGGCCACATTCTGCAACAGGGCCTTGACGTTCTGCTCGATATTCAGTTCCAGATGGCGATAGTCGCGCGGCAGCACGACCGCGAAGATGCGGAATTGTGTGAAGATAGCGGCCACGTCTTCGCGAGCGGCTTTAGCGGTAGTCTCGGCATCCAGTTTCGCCTTGAGGTTAGTCAGGCCGGTCTGGTTGGTCGCGACATCCGACTGCAACGCGCTGGCCTGGTCGCCGTTGATCTCTTTGCTGCTCAGATCGGATGAGATTTTCGCGCTTAATTTGCTGAGCGCGGCCTGGCGATCATTAAGCAACGTGTCGCCAACGCCGATGACGCACTTGACATCGGTAGCGCCACATTTTGTGGACGCGGCTGAAGCCGTCGCGGGCAGCAGCGCTCCGGCTGCCATGATACCCATCACGCCGAACGTGGCCAAACGTTTGGTGAAGGTGCGAAGATCGAACTTTTTCATACTCAGGTGCCTCCAAAATACTCTAAAATACAGCGAAGATCAGGGCTGTTGCTGGTTGCCACTCTCGGCTGTCGCAGTGGCATCAGCCGTATTCACGTCGTTCTGAGAGTTATCAATCGCTTGCACGCCATTCTGTACCTGCTGATTGATGCTCTTGATATTGCTGGCAGGGGTTGACTGCGAGGTCGTCGATTGCCCATTGGTGGTGATGTTCGAGTTGCCCGCGTTGCTGGAAGTGCTGCTATTGTTACCACTGCCACCACAGGCAACGAGCAGGAGCGAGAGGGCGAGCAAGGCCATCGCCAGAGCAACATATGCTTTGCGTCGCATCTTGTGCATAGATTTCTCCTTCTTCATCAATAGAATCTAGTAGTCACAGTCCATACAGATCTGGGATGATTATTTTCGCTTATAAAGAGGCGCGGCCAGCGCTGTTCCCTGGCACAACCTCTTTACAAGAATGTATGATACCGGGGAATTCTCAAGAATAGCTCAAGATGAGGTAAACGTTTGATCTGGGTTCTGGAGATCTGTAAAAAAGGCAGGATTAACAGGCGTGATGGGCAGGGCGGGCACAATGGTCCGCCCTCTTTTCAGCGCGTCCAAACCCCGTCGGGGTCGCACGTGCGAATGACGCGCAGCTCTTCGGCGCTGGGAGGCACGGTCTCGGCGCAATCGGGGGCCAGGCGCAGTTGCCAGCCGGTCTGGGCCTGGACCTCTGCTACGCTGCTGCCGGGATGGTAGGATTGGAGTAGCGCCTCTCCGCTCTCAGGCTCGAAGGTGAAGACGGCCAGGGTGGTGATCAGGGCGGCGGGTCCACCACGCGGCAGGCCCTGACGAGCGCGCCACGTGCTTCCGGCTGGTCCATGTTCGTCGGGATAGCCATAGCCGGGGCTGGTAATAAAATCGACGCGTTCGCGCAGACGATGGCGTTCGTGGGGCAGGATAATAGCCAGGCGGCGCGCCAGCGAAGCAATGTCCGCGCCCCCACCGCTGCCAGGCAAGCGCACGTTGGGATGTTCCCAGTCGCCGATCAGCGAGGTGTTCAGGTTGCCATAGCGATCAATCTCCGCGCCGCCGATGAAGCCCAGATCCACTTCGCCCGCTGCCATCAGTCCGATGACGTTGAGCGTGCCGGTGGTCCAGAGCGCGCCGGCGAGATTGGGCGCGTCACCCATTGTGTAGAGCAGCTCGGCGGCAGGCGTATCGCGCAGCACACCCGCTTCAAAGAGGCCGAGACAGTTGGGCGCGTGTGTCTGCTTGGCCAGGGCAAAGGCGATGAGGGGCAGGCGCATGCCTACAAAGACGCGCTCGTGCTCCTGAATCTGGCGCGCGGCACACACAACCATCAATTCTTTGGCGGTATAATCCATGCATAAGCCTCCTCTGTACAGAATGAGTTGACGCATTTTATTTGATCGTTTATACTTTTTCTGGTGCTGAAAGGCGAAAGGAATGCCTGATTTGCTCTTTTTTGATCCGTTTTGAGGATACTGCAAAATAATCAACGGCTGCTGCGTAACGATGCTCTTTCACCTCAGCACCTGTAGGCGTTCTTTATCTATTTTCGCCAGGTACGAGGCGCGGTCCGGCACGTCCAGCACCCATTCGTCCAGCCAGGCCGCGTAGCCCTCGATGTTGCGGGTGCGCGTGTGGTACTCGTGAAAGGCGGCGTGGTCGCGGTTATAATAGCCCTGCACCGGCGAGGGATGCGCCCCCCACGGTTCATGCACAACGGCGCGCACTTTCAAGGACGGTCCCACCACGCGGTTAGGGTCGCTGACAATCACGTCGCGTGGTACCAGCTCTTCGGCGACGATAATCACGTCGCGCGCGGCCAACATAGCTTCCTGCGCGATTCCGGTATTGCCCCAGATATGCGCGTTGCCATCTTCATCGCTGCGTTGCACGTGGAGAATGGCCACGTCGGGCGCGAGCGCCGGAACCAGCAGCACGGGCGAGCCATCCAGCGGCGAGGTTTCCAGGCGCAGGGTGGGATTCTGGCGCGGGATGTCGCTGCCCAGCAGGGAACGCGTCGGGATATAGGGCGCGCCCATTGCCGCCGCGAAGAGGGCCAGTCCGATGGTGAAGTTGCTATGCATCTCGGTGAACAGCGGACGCGGGATGGCTTTCTCGCTCGCCCGGCGATAACAATGGCCCAGACCTTCGCTGACATTGCCGACCCAGGCTGCCTGCACTTTCGCCACGCAGCCCGCGCCAATCATCTGGTCAAAGAGGACGTCCGAGATCGGTCCGATCAGGGTCAGATCTCGGCGGCTCTGGCGCATCATCTCGTGTGCTGCGGCAAAGGGTATGAGATGCTCCAGGGCCAGTCCAATAGCCACAGAAGCGCCATCGGGCACATAGCGCGCGATGGCCTCAGTCAGTGATATGAGCTTGCTCATGCTGCTACTCCTGCTACGAGAACGTTCTGCTGTGCATTATAGCACCCCGTCTCTTCTCTGTGTCTACCCAGACTCTGCAAAAGCGGGTGTAGTGTGATCAGAGACATGAGAGCATCGCATATAGGAAACCTGGACAACAGGCCAGTATACCCCCATCGATTCACTGGATTATGATATTTTTAATTATTGAAATCTGATCGTTAATATGGTATAGTGTGAACCATCGAAGAAATCCAGATTGAAAGTGAGGAGAAGGGTCGTGGTGAGTTCTATTCCAGATTTTGAAGCGCGGATGCGAGCGCAAGAGGCGATGTCTACCATCATTCACGCGCATGTACATGAAATTGAGCGCGATAAGGCTACAAAGACGGATGTGGCCGACATCGAACGTGATAAGGCTACAAAAACAGATGTGGCTGAAATCAAGGATGAGATCACTCAGATGAAAAGTGAGATCACTCAGTTGAAAGGACAGAAGGAGAGCCAGATCAGCGTCCTTCAAACAGAGGTGCAAGGATTTGAGCGCTCCGTCAATGAGCACTTTGAGCAGGTAGACGAACGGTTTGAGCAGGTAGACGAACGGTTTGAGCATATTGATGAACGGTTCAATACGTTTGAATCCTCGGTGGATAAGCGCTTTGAACATGTGTACGGAGAACTTGCCGATATCAAAGCCGATACCGCTGAAATCCGCAATATGCTGGCGACTCTTATTGAACGGCAAGAGAAGTAAAAGTAGATCAGACTAACATATTCAGGTGTGCAGAAGAAAAGCGGTGTAGATGGTGATCAACCCTCTCTGCACTCCTGCATTCCTGAAGTTGGCCAGGTCTGAGCATGTTCAGCGCGTGGGACTGTACTCGACAATTTTATTCACCGCGTCGTCGGAAAGAAAGATGTTCCCGTTCGTATCGACGACCAGCCCCTGTGGCTCGCTAAAGCCCTGGCTCGCCAGTGTCGCACGCTGGCCCGTCGCGAGGTTCACGCGGATCAGGGCGTGGATCGAGGGCTTGAGATCGGTCACCAGGATATTGCCCTGTGGATCGAAGGCCACATCGTCGAGCATGCCAAAGCCGTCCATATGGCTCGTGGCACCGCTGGAGGTGATCTTCCAGAGCGAGCCGCCGCACTCGTCGGCCACGTAGACATTGCCCTGTGCATCGACTGCCGCACCCACGGGCCGGACAATATGCGAGGCCAGCAAGGTCAATTTCCTTCCATCCAGGCTCATGCGGTAGACATTGCCGGTGGGACTATCGGGCACGATCAAGGTCTGCGTGGTCGGGTCCAGCGCGATGCCGTCAACACCATCCTTGCAGCGTGCTCTACTCGGCACACCCGGCAACATGCGCAGTACCCTGAGCGAGCCGGACGATGGGGACATCTCCAGAATGCGGTTGGTCTGCTGCTCCGCGATGATCAGGGCGCCGTTCGGCAAATAGACCAGCCCCTCTGGACTCCCCAGGCCGCTGGCGAGGATGGTGACAGAGCCATCGGCATTCAAACGATTGATCGTGCCGTGGAAGATGTCGCTGAAGATCAGATGGCCGGCGGGATCAAACACCAGGTCATCGGGACGATACCTGCCTGAAAGCACCAGGCGCGATGTATAACGCGTGGCGGACACGCTGGGAGTCGCGCTGGGAATAACGGTCGGCACACCCTTGTGGCCAGGTGTGGGCGTACCCACATTGGCAGGATGAGCCGTTTGCGCGCAGGAGGTGAATAGCAGGCAGAAGAAGAGTACGCAGATAGAGGCTGTACGCCGTGTAAACATAGAAGTATCCCTTCCCGATAATGCCGTTACCGAGGTCACATACCATTCTCAACGTTAGAGAGATGAAAATAGTTGCAGGCACGCGCATGCTTCTTCCCACGCCCGCAGATCAATAGAAAAAGCCATTGTGCATCTTTTTGTTAGTATAGAATGTCCTGCCAAACGGGATGGTGAGGAAATCGGCCTTGATGGGCTGGGCTGCGTGGTCCGGCGCAGGGTGTTTCTTATTGCCCAACGGCGGCGGGTTCTGGCTCATCCAGCAGGTGGTGGACGGACTTGAGGGTGGTGCCGCTGGCGTGGCGGCGCAGCATGACAATCTCGGCGGCGATGCTCAGGGCAATCTCGTCGGGCGTCTCGGCCCCCAGGTCCAGGCCGATGGGAGCATGTACGCGGGTCAGCTCCTCACGTGTCATGCCCTGTTGCAGCAGATCTTTGAAAATATGCTTGACCTTGTTCGGGCTGCCGATCATGCCAATATAGGCGGCGTTGGTGGCGAGGGCTGCGCGCAGGGTCTCCTCGTCCAGATGGTGGCCGCGCGTCACGATGACGATAAAGCTGCTCTCGTCGGGGGCCAGCGTGTGCAGCGTCTGTGGGATATCGCCGAGGGTCAGTTGGACGGCCTCGCCAAAGATGGCGGCATCGGCCAGCTCGCGGCGTTCATCGACCACCGAGACGCGAAAATCGAGGCGACCAGCCAGGCGCGCCAGGGCCTGAGCCACGTAGCCAGCTCCGGCGATAATCAGACGTGGCTCCGGGCGCAACACTTCGCAGAAAAGCTCCAGAGTCGCACCACAACTGCCCACCGCCTCGCCCTGGTCCGCGTCCAGGTGAATACGGGTCAGGAAAGACCGTCCCTCGCGCAACGCCTGCAACGCCGCCTCAGCCGCCTTGCCGTCCGTACGCGGGCCCGCGAAACTGCCGCTGGTCGAGCCATCAGCGCGCACCAGCATCTTTGCGCCAATGCCACACGGCGCGGCCCCCACCGTCTTCACCACCGTCGCCACTGCCACCTGTTCACCCTGCTTCAATGCTGCCTGGATCTCATTATAAAGTGTGATACTACTCATTCGCTCTGCCCTCACTGTGACGTTGTACTTAATGACTGAATAGGCTTGTCTAAAGTGTACAACATTGTGGCGCGAGAGAATATTTCGCCAGGTGACGGTGAAAAAAGGCGTAACGACGTTATCTTAAAGACGGCGCTTGTGCTTCGTGGGCGTTTGGGACGGCTGTCGTGGAGGAGGACGCTGGCGCAACGATAATCACCCCTGCCATGCCAACACCCTGCTCGCTTCCATGAAGTACACAATGATAGGGATACCTGCCAGGGCGCAGAAACGTATGAGCATACGATGCGCCTGGTTCCACAAATTTAGAATTAAACGAGTCATCGTCAGCAGTCACGGTGTGATGCATGGTGGATTTGTTTTTCCAGGTCACCGTCTGCCCGGCGGTAATATGTAATTCTCGCGGCGTGAACTGGCCATTCATCATCATGGAGTTACCCGTCATGAGGACGGTCAGGCTGGTAGGAGGAGCAGTTCCTCCATTCTGGCAGCCGATCAGCACCAGTGGCACGAGACAGATCAGTAAGATGCCGGGGACAGAAAAGAACTTCTGCAAATATGTTCTCCTGCCCGCTTCACGCAGTCTGTACCGCTTCCAAAGATTCATGCTCATCACGTCCTTTCAAACGCTATGCTATCAAATCCGTGAAGAGAGTATCCGTTGCCTCCCTCCTGGGTGTAGCGGCGCCCCTTGCGCGCGCCGCTACACCCAGGAGGTCAACACGACTTCAGCGATTGCTCTGCTTGCGAGCGCAACATTCCAGTTGTGCTCGCAAGCAGGGCAGCTAGCTAATGCTTCAGCCCCAGGCCGCGCATCATCTCATTGTCTTCGTGATCGATAATGTGGCAGTGCCAGACGTAGCCAGGGCCAACCGTGGGATCAAACGTATACAGGTTCTGCCCTGGTTGGACACCGCCGATCTCGGTGTCGATTGGCGCCCAGCGCGTGACGATACGCGTGACCATGCCGGGGAACATCTTCAGGGTATCCTTCCAGCCAACATCGTTGTTGTCGGGCAGGATGATATTCCCTTGCAGGAAGGGACTCTGGGCCGGGATGCCACCAATCGCGCCATCGGCGTTGGGCGTCAGATACGAATTTGGTGGGCCGTAGCCAGGGATAAACACGCCCGCAGGGTAGTTGATCAGGCCCAGCGTGCCATCTGGTTGCAGACCTTCGAAGGTGCCACCTGGGAACTGCGAGTCATACACAGGCCGATAGCTCGCGACGTCGAAGTTCTGCCGATTGATGAGCTGGAACTGGATCAGGTGGATATGGATCGGGTGAGCATCTTGTGTCAGGTTGGCAATTTCCCATACCTCTGTCGCGCCCACTTGCGGCTGCTCGGTGAAGAAGTATGGTTGTCCCAGCCCGGCGGGTGCCGACCCTGGGATGGGGATATTGGTTCCATCGTGAACGCCTGTCCACCTTGAATTCTGCAGCGTGACCATCAGCGGTCCACCCGGTCCCTCAACTTCCAGTAACACCAGTTGGCGTGTGAGCTGCGGGGTTACGCCAGCACCCAATGTGCCGGTCTTCTGGTCAGCCAGTTGCACGATGGCCGGTTCCTGATTGTGGCCGCCGCGTAATGGCGCGCCGCTCGCGGGATTGTACGTCGTGTCGCGGCTGGAGAGTGGCTGATTCACGCGGAACTGCATCACTCTGCCATCGACGTTCGGATCTGGCGGCCCACCGCTGGGGAATGGGAAGACGGCGGTATTGGTCACAGTAAAGCTGCGTCCCGCGAGTCCAGTGAAGTCGATGATGATGTCGGCGCGCTCGCTGGGGGCCAGGAAAAGCGGCAGGGAGTTTGGATCGTTCCCATCGGCCAGCTTGACCGGCGTATCGAGCAGACCGCCATCGGTGCCGATTTTCCAGATCACCGGACCAGGGGCCTGGCTCGATGCATCCGCCAGCGCCATCTGTAGGAAGCGAGCGTTTGCGGCATTCAAGACGCGGAAACGATAGCGGCGCGGCTCCACGTTGAAGAACGGCCAGGTTCTGCCGTTGACCACAATCGCATCGCCGAAGAATTCTGGAATCCACCAGGGGTGCGCACCGGGATTCGGCGGAGTACCGTTGAGGCCGCTTGGATTGCTGGTGGGCGTGCCATCGGGGAAGAGCAGTTGCCCATTGGTGTCAAACAGGCGGTCCTGAATGACTAGCTCAACCTCCTGCGGGCCAGCCGGCAAGTGCAGGGGGTTGTCCTGCTCGCCAGTGTCGAACTGGTCGCGCAAAAAGTACATCGCAGCCAGGCCCGCGAAGACATTGATGCGCACGACACCCAGCGCGTGATCGTGGAACCAGAGCGCCGTGGCTTGCTGGGTATTGGGATACTGGAAAACAGCCGCGTTTTTGCCTGTCGAGAAGAGCGTGCCGTAGCCTTTGCCGTGCAGACCGTCCTGGGTGTACCACGCCTCCGGCTCACCGTCGGATGCTGAAGGAACTTCCGCGCCGTGCAGGTGGACCACCGTGGGGATGGTTCCCTGATAGGGCTGGAACGAACCCATGTGCATGCTTGAGCCGCTGTTCAGAGGATCGGCCCAGTGGATCGTCTGGTCGATGGTCAGCAGCGGTTCGAGGTGGGAATTGTTGGGAAGCGGCAGGTTGTTGACATAACGGATCGTGGTGGGAATATGGCGCTGCGCCTCCACTGTAAATCCGGGATAGAAAGGCGGCCTGCTATCCACTTTGTAGCCCCAGACATAGGTGCCCTGATTGAAGGGCGGGACCATTGTGGAGTACAGGCTGTCCGGCAGAACCTTCTGCTGGAATTCCTGCATACCGACGTTAATGATTGGCGAGCCGACCCTTCTGCCCACGAAGGTCGTCAGTGGCTCCACGAACTGTGGAATAGTTGAGCTGGCCAGGGGTGTTTGTGGCAGCGTGGCCGAGGCCCAGGCGCGCCAGGCTGCGGTGGGGATAAATACCCCTGCGCCAGCTACTGCCCCCAGTTTAAGAAATGTGCGTCGAGATGGCATATGTGTGATTCTCCTTTCAACGAGACATGCCATAGAGGGACGAATCCGTTGTCCCTGAGAAACATTGGTGATGCATTGCTGCACCTTTATCTCACGCTATGAAACAGCCGGCTCCGCGAGTGGCACGACACTCTCTGGCTGCTCCACAACGGGGGGCGCCTGGGTTGATGATTGGGCCGCACCTTGCGGCAAGGCGTGGGTTTTTGGCCAGCAGGCCAGGGTCATCAGCACGATCAACAGCCCCGAATTGAAATCGGTGGCCAGCCCGGTGAGGATCATGCCAAAGCCTTGCGTGCTCCACCAGATCAGCAGGCTGAACAAGATGGAGAGCACCAGCAGAGGGGGCATCCAGCGTGTTTTGGCCAGCGCCAGACCGATCCCCAGTCCCAGGAAGAGCACGATGAGCGCGATGTTCAGCGGCACTTCAAGGGGGACCATCAGTCTGGCCAGCGGCACCATGATCGGGTCGACCAGGACCGCATTGAGCTTGCCCATGCCGGTCATGGCGCTAACGGTCGCGGCGATCTGTCCCGGCTGCCACCAGAAAGGCTGCACCTGGAGCAGCGCGGCGAAGACCCAGAAACCCGCCAGCACCAGGCGGAAATGCACGCGCGCGATCAACCCCTCTGTGCTTTTCGCCGCCGATGAGCCTTTGCGTGGGTAGATGAGTAATCCCAGCAGCGGATAGAGCAACACAGCTCCTGGCGCGCCTGTGAGCACGCTGGCCTGGCCGGTGAGCAGCATATTCATGCCCTCGCCCCCATACCAGACGATGAACGCCCACACAATCGACAGCACTACCGTTCCGCGCACCCACAGACCGGCAATCAAGAAGATACCGATCTCCGCTTGCACGATGGCGATGAGCAGATTAAAGAAGAGGAGGTGTTGCGAGATCATCACGGTAATCGCGTGGAGGCTGGCAGCAATCGGCGCGGGCTGGGAACTTAACGTCGGCAACAGGACGCTATTGATCATGTTCGTGGTGAACATTTGCGGCTGGACCTGCAAAACGGCGTCCACCAGCCACAATATCCCCAGGATGCGGCGCAAGAACTTCTGCGAAAATAACATGCAGCTTCCCCTTTTCAGGAAGGTCACAAGTGACCAGAAGGATAACGTTTTGAGCACGGATATGCACGACCAGATCAGGTTCGCGTGAACCTGCCCGGCACGCATTGTGCTACCTTCCTGTGGGCGTCAGCATGGGCCATCCTACCTGTTGTTTGAGGTAGAATCAAAAATGGCCAGAGGTTGTGTTCACCATGTCATGGGGAGGCTTGCCTGCCTTGTGGAAACATATGTGACTCCTTTCCGGGACAACCAAAGAGTACACCTGCAAAATAACTATACAACCTTACAATAAACGCGCTACGCGCACTCTTGCGATACCCGTAATAGACGGTATGAGAATTATACACTCTCTGATCCCAAAAGTGAAGGCTTGTCAGAAATATGTCAGGACAGCGTAAAAGTCGGGCAGCATCCTCTGTTTTGGCCCTCGTGCCGCGCCCGCTCATCTCCCGTCGCACCAGACGGCCAACCAGTCAGATATACCACCTTCGCCCCCTCTAAAAAGAATGATTCAGCAGACGAGAACGCGGGCCAGCATACCCCACCTTGATTTTATGGTGGCTTGCTTGTATAATGTGAATTGAACAAAATTTCTAGAGATGAGCATGAAGGAGTGGCACATGAGTGATCAACAGAAGAGCAATGGCCAGCTTGAGCAGCCACAGAACGCGCGCTTATTCAATCCGAATGAGCATCTGATGCAGATTAAAAGTAGGGCTGGCGCGGCTGACTACCTGCCAGTACAATGGCGCCTGGTCTGGTTCCGCTCGCTTTGCCCCAATGGCACCATTGAGACGGAGATTGTGCATCTCGACCTGGATCGCGAGACCGAGGAAGAGGCGTTCCAGTGGAACAACGAGACGCGCCGTAGCGAGAAAGTTACTAAACGCGCGCCCGGCTTCGCAGTTTGTCGCGCCACCGTTAAAGATGGACGCGGCGGGGTCGCGACCGGCACAAAATCGGAGAAGGCCGCCTCTTTCGGCGACTTTTTAGAGAAGGCCGAGACGGGAGCCATCGGTCGCGCGTTAGCGGCACTGGGCTATGGCACGCAGTTTACCGGCGAGGAATTTGATGAGCGCCATCGCATTGTCGACTCGCCCGTGGCTCATATCCGTTCGGACAATGAGAGCCGCGATCTAGCGACTCCTACCCTGTCGGACAATAAGAGCCGCGATCTAGCGGATCGTGCGACAGGACTAAGGGACGGAGATCGTGCGACAGGAATAAGGGACGGAGATCGTGCGAACGGAATAAGGACACCAGATCGTGGGGCGGCGTCACCATCGCTCACGCCGGTTGAGAATAATAGCAATGGCAACGGTCAGCGACCAGCGGCCATCAATAGAACTAGCAGCCGGACGCAGGCAGCTAGCAAGGCTCAGGCAGCAGAGGCCAGCGAAGTGAATCCCAACGCGCCCATGAGCGATCAACAGTGGACCAGCATTCGCAAACTCTGTCAGCACCTGGGCAAGGCCGAGCCGCAACAGACGGACACGATGAACTACCTGGCGGCCAAAGAACTGCTCGCCCAGCTCACCCACGAGTATCGGCAGAGCCGTAGCAAGGCCTCGTGACCGCTCATCCCGCTTGCGCGGTCAGAGTGCTGATGCTGGTCGCGCAGTCTGGGACGTGAGTATGCAGTCCGAGCAAGAGCCAATAAGAAAGCAGGAGCCATGACAAGAGCGCAGCTCGAATCTGCTGAGCAGCGGATGCAGCAGCAATGGCACGATCTGGTGATGGCGGAGCAAGCAGGCCAGCCCCTGGAGACCCTGGAGCAGATGTACGATAGCTATATTCTCTACGCAGAGGAATATAACGATCTCAAAGCTGCCCAGGAGCGTCGCTCTGCCAGAGCCAAACAACGCCCAAAACTGGCCCACCCCAAAGTGCTGACAGATACGCCCGCCAGCAAAATTGGCGCCAGAAGATCGGCTTAATTTCACATGTTGGCAGGGCTGGGCAGAAGCCCCCCCTCCACGGGCCAGGCGAGCTGGCCCGCTACGCGTGACGGGCAAGAGAGGCAAGCTCTCTTGCCCGTCCCATACACATGGGTGGACAAAATCCGTTCCCGCACGCTGACGTCCCACAGAGCTTGCCTCTCTTGCCCGTCACATATACATGGGTGGACAAAATACGTTCCCGCACGCTGACGTCCAACACAGCTTTCCTCTCTTGCCCGTCACATAAACACGCGGTGACAA
>CAXUEY010000108.1:0-20673 GCA_964250225.1 uncultured Ktedonobacteraceae bacterium
CTGCCCTCTATTTTCCCCCGGGCTAACGGGGTGTCCTCGCCTGCTGCTGACCCCCCTCTTCAATAGGTCATTTTCTGATCCACTCCAGCAATCTGCGCAAGCGCGAGGCTTTGGCGGGTGGGAGCGCGGCTGTCTCTGCTTTGAGCTGTACCCCTTCTAGGGCCTCGCTCAGATCCTGCGCGTTGGCGAAACGCTGCTCCGGGTTAAGGGCCAGGGCGCGCAGCACAACCTGTTCGAGCAGAGGCGAGATGCGCTTATTCAGCAGATGAGGCGGTGTCAGCGTGTGTTCCTGCTCGCGCTCGTGCTCTGTTGTCCGCCGAGAACGCTGGCGGTCTGCCTTGCGGTCTCCACGTCTGGGACTGGCTGGCGTTGTCGCGAGTTGAAGGCGTGTGGAGGCTACTGGCGGTGCGTGTCCAGTGAAGAGCAGATAGAGAATGGCTCCCAGCGCGTAGACATCTGAACGCTCATCGCGCAAACCTGCGCGGATTTCCGGCGCGGCAAAGACCTGCTCATCACTTACTACAGGCGCGTTCTCGTTTTCATATCTGACGGGAAAAACCTGGTGATACTCTTCACCCTGGCTCGCGCCCGGCCAGAAAGGTGGCGCGGGCGGCCAGCCAGCCAGCAGGATAGGTGCCCAGGGCGCGCGTCCCTCGCGATCCACCAGCAGCATATCAGGTGTCAGTTCGCCCAGCACGTTCTGCATACCATGCAGGTGTGCCACGATCTGACAGAGCTGTGTGCCCCAATTCAGGGCAGAGGCAAGATCAGGTCTGGCGCTGCCCTGAGGCTGGTCGAAGATCAGCTCAGAGAGAAGGATGGCGGAGGTTGGGGCACTACCCCGTACCTGGCGCGCTTGCATGATCAGATAGTGCCGCTCATTCTCCAGATAGCCGCGATCCCCCACGCCGGGCAGATGGGGCGTGCCAAAAAGCTGTGACGCGGCAAACTCTTCAAATGCCGCGTGCTCGATGCACTGGCGCAGTTCGGGGGGCAGGCCGTTCAGAACCAGCTCACGAATTGCAACCAGCGGCTGCGCAGAGGTTGCATCGGGCGATTGCGCATCCACTGGCGTTGCCGCGCCAGCCGACGCGGGATCAGGCACGCGACGCGCCAGGTAGAGATGCACACGCGGACGGCTGTGCAGGAGCTGGACCACGCGATAGCGTTCCCGGCAGACCAACGTTCCCACCTGTAACGGAGCCAGCTCATCTGTGGGAGCGCTCTTGCGCGACGTTTGTTCAGCCTGCTCCAGTGCCTCAGAGAGCGATCCACTGGTCGTGGTCACGCGCTCTTCCACCTCGTGGCTGACGTGCAGAGCTTGCGTGAGGAGCAGTTGCAAGGCCGAAGCATCACCCTCGCCATGTGCGCGTTCTGCATGCTCAACTTCATCCATGCACTGCTCAGCATGGGTGACAGCTTCCTCAAAGCTCTGCACCGCTTGTTCAAGTTCCGCGACCCATGTCTCCACCTGGGGCAGGATCAGCTCCGTTTGCTGCTCAGCGTTCATCGCGCGCCTTTCGCGAGGTCGTGCCCTTGCCCAATCTCTCCCAGAGTGCCAGGCCGCCTCTAGCAATGTCACATTAATTCGTGTCTATCTAATTATATACTAACGAAGAGGAGCAGTAGAGTTAACACAGATCCCTTCTGGTGTGCTCGCCTCTGCTCCCCTTGCATGTAGCGCCGGCGCTCGCCTCCGGCGCCCGAAAGAACGTTGCCCTGTGCGAGGACCAAAGGTAGACGGAATCCCTGCCTCGTGGTACAATGCTTTGCGTCACGCATCTATCAAAGCCTTTTTTGCACATCAATAGTCACCTGGCTTGCATAAGGGGGAGCAGGAGCATATGCCTAGAGGACGCAAGGGGACTCCACAGGATAGTATCGATAGTATCTTACTGGCCATGAGCCGACGAAGTGATGTAGACCCCGAAACACTTTCCCATTACCTGGACCGTCTGGACGAAGAATGGACTAGCGGCGCGCGCGAGAAGGTTCTGCACCTGTTGCGTACCAGCAGTATGCAGGCGCATTCTGCCGCCGCGCTGATCCTTTCCGAATTGGCCACGGATTTCGATCTGGAAGAACTGGAAGAGTTTGTCACCGACCCGACCGTGGGTGATCTGGCCAAACTTTCCCTTGCACCTGTCTTGAAAGAGCTGGACTCGGAATTGTCCGACGATGGCCTCATTGATTACCTCAACGACCCGGAATCGGCGATGCTCCAGATGCAGTTGCGACTGCTGGACCTGATCGGACAGAGCGAGCTGGGGGTCGAATCGATCCTGGAGGATGTGCTCTCCATGCCGATGGAACGTCGCCTGGGTTTTATCGGCTGGCTCGGTGGCAGTCAAGACCCGCGCGCGGCCAAACTCCTGATCCCGCTGCTGGAAAATCAGTCAACGAAAGTGGTGCTGGCCGCGATGGAGGCGCTGGAACAACTGGGCGCATCCGCGGCGGAGGAGAGCTTGCCAGCCCTGAACTATCTACTGACCAGCCACTCGAATCGTCAGGTGAAGCAGCAAGCCCGCGTTATTCTGGGACGCCTGACCATGCAGGCACCGCCAGGGCTGAACCCGGAAACAACGCAGGAATTGCCGCTGCACGAAGCGCGTGTGAGCTTTATCGACGGGTCCGGCGCGCAGATGGTCATGCTGGCCTGGCGTAAACCCGACGGTCTGCTCAAGGGCGTCAATCTGCTCTGTCAGGATGAATGGGGCATCAAGGATTGCTATGGCACCGATGAGATGCCCCTGGAACGCTGGCAAGAATTGGTTGGCAATATGGACGACCAGGGCTTTATCAGCTTTGAGGTGCCCCTGGAGTACTGTCGCGCCCTGATCGCTGAGGCGCGCCAGCAGAATAAACGCGCCCGTCACAAACTGCCCGTGGCCTACTCGGTCTGGCGTCCCCTGATTGAGGCCGGCGAGTCTGCGCCACAGCATGCCCAGCTTCTGCCAACCATGCAGGAACCGCTGCTCTACGACGAATCTATAGGCCAACTGGCCGCGCGCGGCGATGAACTCTACCAACTGCCTGAGTTTGATCCCTGGCTGTTTGAGCCGTTCTCTAACCTGCATCCCTATATCAATAGCTACCTGGGCGCCGATGCCCTGCTGGCGACCGAGCCGACCTCTGGTCGCAAACGCAAAAACACCAGTAGTAAACAGGTGGAGACGCGCAAACGCGAGCGCGAGGCGATGGTCGATGCCGTGCTGGAAAAGACCATCGATACGCGCTGGCGTCTGCTCTACGATACCCGTCTGCGCCGCCAGGCCGTGCTTTTCCAGCTGATAGGTCGCGCCGAAGAAGCCGAGCTGATCAGCGCCGTGGCCGCGACCCTGCATCCCGATTCGGGCGTGCCACCCCAGCAACAGGCGTTTCTGCGCGCCCTGGTCCACCGCTCGCTCGAACGCGGCCTGATCCATATGATGGCGGAGATGCTGGAGAGCGCGTCCCTTCGCTCTTCCCCGCTGAACTTCTTTAGCGACGGAGATGACGATTATCCAGTGTAGTTACGCTCTTTTAGAGGGATAGCGCCGCCTGCAGGCGGCCTGAAGCATATTAAGGAAGATCTCGATGGCCGATCTGATTGGGCAACAATTTGGCAATTATCGTCTGACGACCTTACTGGGCAGAGGCGGCTACGCGGAAGTGTATCTGGGCGAACACGTCAAATTGGGCATGCAGGCCGCGATCAAAGTCTTGCATGGCCACCTGGTAGGAGAAGCGGCAGAAGATTTCCAGGCAGAGGCGCGTATTATATCTGAACTGAGGAATGCCCATATCATCCGCGTGCTTGATTTTGACATCGAGCGTGGCATGCCCTTTCTCGTGCTCGACTATGCTCCTGAGGGCTCGTTGGCCCAGCGCCATAAACGCGGCACAAAGGTTCCACTGGAGCAAGTTGTGACGTATGTCGAGCAGGTGGCGGACGCCTTGCAGTATGCGCACGACCGTAAGCTGATCCACCGCGATGTCAAACCGGCCAACATGCTGGTGGGTCGGCAGGGTGAAATCTTGCTCAGCGATTTCGGCATCGCCGCCGTTGCCCACTCCACCTCATCGATGCATACAGAATCGGCTGTGGGAACGCTGGCGTATATGGCCCCGGAACAACTCCAGGGCCACGCGCGAGCCGCCAGCGACCAATACGCCCTGGCTGTGACCGTCTATCAATGGCTCAGCGGCGAACTGCCTTTTCGTGGCACACCTATGGAGATAAGCGGGCAACAGTTGGGTGCGATCCCGACCCCTCTGCGCAGCCTTGTCCCAACCATCGCGCCCGCCGTGGAACAGGTCGTTCTGACCGCTCTGGCCAAAGACCCCCACGCGCGTTTCCAGAATGTGCGCGCTTTTGCCAGCGAATTGAGCCGGGCCAGTCAGGAAAAGGGATCTCAGGCTGCCTCCTATACAGGGACAACCGTGATAAAGCCGCATAAGGCTCCGCCTGACCCTGCGTTTGCCACACAGCCCGCTCAGGATATATATGACCCAATCGTGCCCAAAACGTTGCCAGCAGCACAAACGCCCTATCCAGGGTATGTGAACATGACTGAGAAAGTGCCAACGGCACAAACCCCCTATCAAGGACATGTGAATATCAACGAGAGCACGCCATCAACGCCCTATCTTCAACCTGCCGTGCCATACACTCCGCCAGCGGTGCGATCTCGCACGCGTATTGGGTGGACTGTATTCTGGTGGGGGCTCATTTTGATGGCTTGTATAATCGCGAGCACCAGTCTTCTGCTTGCCTTAAATTTCTCCATTCTCTTTGTTCTCTCCATTGCGCCGTTCCTGTGCTTTGCAGGTGGATGGGGAGTGGCTCAAAAAACCGGCTTGCTCAGATCGAGCTTTTTCATGACTCTATGGAGTATTTTCTGGTTATTGTGCTTTATTGTCGTCGCTTTGATGACAAACCCGTCCCAGGGTTTCCCATCAGTTTTTTACTTTTACGCTGTGATAGGCACCATTATAAGCTTACTGGGGGGTCTAGTTGGCAGATACATCTATAATAGATCGAACCAGCAAATACACCCGCCCGCTGGCGGCTCGATCTCGCGTTGAGGTTATTGTACCGTTGGGAAGAACTTTGCATGCCTTTTACCGCCCTTTCAGCATCGCCTCAACCTCGCCCAATTTGCGCAAGAAGAGCCGATCCTCCAACCGTTCCAGCATGGGGCGGGCACGTTCAAGCTGGCTGAGATCGCCGGTGCGCTTCGCCAGCACGATACGCATATGCGCGGCATGCACGATCAATTGATGCTCCTCGGCCTCGTCGATGGCACGTGCCAGGGCGTCGTTATCGTTGGCTTTCAGCGCTTTCACGATGTTGATGGTGCGCGAGGTTATCTCATCGGCGTAGTAATCGCCCTGCTGTATCAATTCATCAGATGGGCATTGTTCATGCTCGGAAAACGCCATCACCAGCAAACCAGTCAGGTTCTCACCACGTTGACCTGCTTCAAACTGGCTGAAATTTCCATCTCGATAGGCGGCTACCAGCGACCATGTTTCTTTCTCACGAGCTGCCGGCCATGTCAGGCGCACCATTTCCTCCAGAGCTTTGATCTCTGCGTCATCCTGGCGCGCGAGAGCTATCAAGAGTAAAGCGGTATAGCTCCCTGTGACTATTCCACCGGATCCCTCAATCTCCTGGATACGCTTCCAGATTTCGTCCAATGTATGGTGGAATCTGGGGGTTTCGGACCAGCGCCCAAGTATATACAGCATCCAGAGAGAGGTATTTAATGCATTTGCGAAAACCTCTAGCGGCTCTCCTGGGCGTAAGGTATCCAACGTTTCTTTCATCATCCGAATGCTTGCGTCATACTCTTCGCAGAAGAGGGAGACTTGAATAAACATTGAGATGACATCTGCACGTTCATTAAAAGAGATCCCCGTCAGTTGCAAACGTCGTTGGGTTGTCGCCAGGGCTTCTCTATTCTCGCCACAACGAACTTGCAAAACGCCATAGCCATCCAGCGTCTCACTCAACGCTTCCCAATCCTGATGCTGCTCAAAATAGCTAGCTGCCTCAACCGCCAATTGCTTGAGCTTACATACTTGCTCGTTCTGCCGCATTCCCTCAACGCTCAGTTCGCGCAGATGATCCGTCAGGAAAATGGAAGCGGCACGTATCCGCCACAACTCACCCTCATTTCCAGCCTGCTCAGTCAGGTGTAGCCCTTCCTGCCAGATCGCCTCAGCCTCTTCGTGCGATAATTTTCCCACCCCCCAGCGCGTGGTTTGAATTAAAATCTTGCGGATGAGCCGCGCCCCAGTCAGAGGTTGGCGTTCCGGCAGGGCACGCCAGGTAGCCAGAGCATTTTGATAAGACTCAAAAATCTTCATTCTCCACTGTCGGCCCAGGCTATCCCCCAGCTTCTCATACAACTCCACCTTCTCTGCATCGCCTGCCATGTCAATCGCGCTTTGGAAATGGGTCAGCGCCTCACTGGAGGCACCGGCGTGGCTGGCCAGTTCCCCTGCGCGCACCAGGAATTTGATGGCGCGTTCGGTCTCGACCTCCAGCTTCTGGGGCACGGCGGAGAGTTTGGAGATCTGCACGGCTTTCGAGTAGTGGTAGGCCAGCAAGTCCGCGCACTCGTCTACCTGCTCACCTGCTTCTTCCAGCAGCGCGGAGGCGATAGCTTTGTGCAGGCGGATGCGCTCGGCCCGCGAGAGGGTGTCGTAGGTGACGTCGAGCATGAGCACGTGTGGGAAGGTGTAGGCGCCGCCCGCCGCCGGCGCGAGCATATCGCGGGCCAGCAGACTAGTGAGCGCGGTTTCAATGCTTTCCGGGCTAGATGTGGGCAGCACGCGCCGAAAGAGTGCAGGCGTGAAGGTGTGGCTGGCAACGGACGCGACCTGTAAGATCTCGCGCTCGGTGCGGGAGAGCAGGTCCAGGCGCGCCAGCACCGCTCCACGCACGGTGTCGGGTAAGGCTTCAGTGGTGGCGCTGGCCCCGCTCAGACCGCGCTCAGCCAGGCCGCGCACTAACTCTTGCACAAAGAAGGGGTTGCCTGCCGCGCTCACGGCGATTTTCGCGCTCACCGCGTCGGGCAGGTCGGGCGCGAGACGTTTGACCAGTTCGGCGCAGCGTTTGGGGGAAAGCGGTTGCAGGGCCAGCGAGGTGAAGTTCTGTCGGCCCCCGCCCCAGTTGGGACGCCGGTCTAGCAGTTCAGGCCGACTCAGGGTGATGAAGAGCAGCGAGGTTGAGGAGCGCAGGGAGCAGAGATGCTCGACCAGATCGAGCAGGCTCTCGCTGGCCCAGTGCAGATTGTCGAAGACGAGAATGGTCGGCGCTTGCTGGGAGAGGGTCTCGATGAGCAGACGCCACGCGCTAAAGATCAGTTCGCGTTCGGCGCCACTCCCGCTCTCGTGTCCCAGCGTGGCCAGCACGTGCTCGGCCAGCCGCGTCGCGTCATCCAACCGATAGCCTCCCAGCACAAAGTTGTTCACCACACGCTCGCGACTGACCTCCGCGCCCAGCAGTTCGTGCAGGAAGGTTTGCAGGGGTAAATAGGTCATGGTTTCGCCATAGGGCTGGCAGCGGGCGGTGGCGACGCGAAAACCCTCTTCGGGATCGAGGTGTGCCAGAAATTCTTCGAGCAGACGCGCCTTGCCGGTGCCGGAAGGTGCGATGATGGAGATGATCTGGGGCCGCTCCTCTTCCAGGGTGCGCTCGCGCAGGAGCTCCAGTTGCAGCAGGTCTTGTTTGCGTCCCACCAGCGGCGGACGCTCGACCAGCCGGGCGGCGCGCTGTTCTTTAAGCGGGAAGATGCGCAGGGGTAACTGCTTGCCCTTGACCTGGACCTCGCGTGGCTCCTCGAAAAGAAAGGCCATACGCGCGGCGTGGGCGGTGCGCTCGCTGGCGATAATCTCGCCGGGATTGGCATTCTGCTCCAGGCGCGCGGCTACGTTAACAGTGTCGCCGGTGACGAGAAAGTCGCTGCGGGCGGCGTCGGTGGTGGCCATGACCTCGCCGGTGTTCACGCCCATGCGCAACTGGAACGACTCGCCCAGCAACGTGTCCTGTTGGGTGGCGTCGCGCAGGGCCATCGCAGCGGCCAGGGCGCGTTCGGCGTCATCGTCGTGGGCTACCGGTAGTCCGAAAACCGCCATCACCGCGTCGCCGATGAACTTCTCCAGCGTGCCCCCGTAGCGGCTAATGACGTCGCGGGCGTGCTCGTAGTAACGTCCCATCAGGGCGCGCACATCTTCGGGGTCCAGCTCCTCGCCCAGGCTGGTTGAGCCGGTGACGTCCGCGAACAAAATCGTGACCAGTTTGCGTTCCTCTGCCATGCGTGTTTGCTTCCCTTCGTTCAAGAATCATGCCCAAAAATGATGTTCTCATCGAGATGCACGCATTATAGCAGGAAACTCAGCTCTGCAAAAGCCTGTTCAGTACCCTCTCTACTGATCACGCCAGCATGAAAAAATCCATGCTGCTGAGAAAGTTCTTTTTTGTAAGGTAGATGAATCATGCAGAATCCAGGGCGCACTTCTGCAATCTGCGCGCCGATAAAACCCATAAAGTGTTGGCGTGCGAAACTTCCACGGATTCGTTCTTCGTAGTTGGTGTCAAGGGGTTGAAATGGCATGTGCTGCTATCTCCTTTTTGATGCGTGTGTTGAGTGTTTGCAATAGTATGGGTAAAATCTCAATTGCTAATCCTGTACCGCCTGGATCTCGATGTAGGTGCGCTGCTTGTTACGCACCTTCTGTAGCCAGAGAGCGATGCGGTAGATAAATCCGTATCTGCGGACGAGCGCTCGCTCAGCTACAGCGCGTTCGTCAAGAGCCAGGATACGCGCCTGCCCCTCAACGCTCTCGCCCAGCACCTTTCCTTTGAATGTGCAGGGGGCCAGGGTGACGTGTCCGCTATTGCGCAGACGTTTCAGTTTACCCGCCGTTCCCGGCGTGGTGACATACAACTTGCCCTCCAGGGGCGCAAATCCGACCGGGGTTGGCACGCCAATGCCAGTTTTGCGGTACGTAGTGAGTTGCATATACTTGTGGCGATAGAGCGCTGCGAACGGATCGCTCTGCTGCGTTTGTGATGCATCATGGAGAGTTGTCACTTGATATTTTACCCTTTCACTAATAACTTATGGACATGTCTTCTGCCATCATCAGGGTGATGTAACGGTCGATGGCGAGCGGTGCAGGGCGCAGTTCGACTTTTACGTTGCCCTGTGCTATCACCCCATCCATTGTCATTGTAGCGGGGAAAGCATATAGTGTGAAGTAGGCAATCATTTTATCGCTTGTTTCAAAAAAGAAACTCCCGCACTTTTTGTAATGACAATGTAAGGAAGAGGGAAGTTGTGCAACACGCGCATCAGGTGCTGTTCTGCGATATGTGTGGGCTGGCGAATGAGCCAGGTGCCAGCCATTGTTCCGCTTGCCAGCATCCCCTGATCGCTACACCAGAGACATTGCAGCCTGTGACTCCTGTGACCATTGCGCCGACACCGGTCTTCGAAGTGACTCCAGGGGTTCTGTCCGCGCCTGCCCGCGACCTCCTGCCTGGAATGATCCTGGCTGAACACTATCAGATTGAGGAAGAGATTGGTCGCGGCGGTTTCTCGCTGGTCTATCGCGCGCTGAATCTGCGGGAGAAAAATCGGCCCGTTGCGATTAAGCGCATTCCCATCAGCGCGCTGACGCCGCGCCAGATCATCGATGCTACAGAGACCTTTAATCGCGAGATCCTGATGCTCAAACGCTTTGCGGGCAGGCGTGGGATACCTGCCATCTATGAGCACCTGACCGACGCGGAAAACTGGTATCTGGTTATGGAATATATCCAGGGTCCGACGCTAGAGGAGTTTCTGCAACAGACGCCAGAAGGCTATCTCGGCGAGAAGAAGACGCTCCAGCTTGGGATAGAGCTCGCGCAGATTTTGCAGGAGCTGCACACGGATCGCCCACCGGTGATTTTCCGCGATGTGAAGCCAGCTAATATCATGCTCACGTCCGACCAGAAACTCTTCCTGATTGACTTCGGGATTGCGCGCACCTTCACCTTTGGGAAAGCGCGAGATACCACTCCGCTCGGCTCCCCTGGCTACGCGGCCCCAGAGCAGTATGGTCGCGCGCAAACAGACAGACACACAGATATCTATGGACTTGGCGCGCTTCTGCAAACGCTTGTCACAGGCCGCGACCCGCTGGACCTGGCTGCCGGTGAAGCAACGCGCAATCCCCAGCCGCCATCGCCTGAATTGCGTAAACTCCTCGATGAAATGCTCGCGCCCGAACCCGCGCAACGTCCGGTTGATATGTTGCATGTCCAGACCCGTTTACAGCATATTCTGCGCCCCCACGTTCGTGTTACCTCAAAAACAGTCATACGTGAAAATCAGTCAGCTGGAAAAGCAATATTGGCTGCCATTCTCGGCTTTTTCTTCGTATTTTTCATCTGCCCTTTATTACTGACAGGGCCGTTTCTGTTCGCTGCAGGTACAATACTCTTATTTTTCACTGGATTTGTTTTTTTTATAATGGTTCTACTTGCTCTGCTTAGCAAGTTAGAATAGGTATAAAACGGCCTACCTTGAAATATGCTGCTGTTGCGCCTGCTCTTCTGTCACCAATTCCTTCAAGACCGCTCTGGCCGCGTGTTCGCCACTATGCATGGCTCCGTGGATGCTGCTCGACGTGGTGTATTCGCCGGCCAGGTAGAGGCCCCGCGTGGTAGTGGTGTTCGCGGGTGTATTATCGAAGAAGCCGGGGGGTTGGACCAGTTGCGAGAAGGGCAGGCGATAGACGCCCAGCATCTGCCACGCGCTCAGATTGTGTTTGGGGAACCAGTCGGCCATTTCAGCCAGGGCGCGCCGGGCAATCTGCTCCTCGTCGTCGTTTCCTGGATCGAGGATCGTAGCGGAGAGCAGGTGGCGGCGCGGAGGCGCGTAGGTAGGCGCGATATTGCTGAGCAGAACGGCGTTGTTTACATAGGCGTTGGGCGCGGTGTTTAGTAGGATCTTCCGCTGTGTATACAGGCGTTCTTTGCCACCGAAATAGACGCAGACGGAGCCGCGCGCCTCGGTGGGCAGTACACGGCCCGTCAGACGTTGCGCCGAGGGGCTATCTGTCGCCACCACGACTTGTTGCGCTGGATAGCTCTCGCCGTTGGAGAGGTGCACACCGCTGACTCTGCCATCCTCGATCTGGATGTTGCTAACGTGTGCTTGATAGCGCAGCGAGCCGGGTGGTAGCGCGCTGGCCAGCATCTCAGGCACCGCGCGCATGCCCTCCGCTGGAAGAATGACCTTGCCAGTCGCCAGCATCTTGAAGGTGAACTGGAACATGCGAGCGCTGGTCGAGAGCGAACGATCCAGAAAGATGCCACCATAGAAAGGGCGCGCGAAATTGGCGATAAAGCTCTTTTCCTTGAAACCCAGACGGCGCAGATAGTCCTCGGTGGACTCGTCCTGCCCATTCCTCTGGCCTTTGCCCGCGAAGATTTCAGCCGTGGAGAGGCGCGTGACCTTGCCGCGCAATTGTAGCACGCGCAATTTGTCAGTCGCTGACAGCAGCGGATTGAGCATCCCCGGCAGGATGCGTCCTGGCTCGCGCAACGGGTCGGCGATCTCGTAGAGCTTGCCCGCTTTGGCGAGGAGCGCGCCCGGCTCGAAGAAGCGTTGCTTGAGATTATCGTAGTTCAGGTGACGTTGTGCCGCTGGATAGGCTGTGAACAGTACCTGGAAGCCGCGATCCAGCCGATAGCCATCCTCGTGCATATCCGTGCGCAGCCGTCCGCCAGCCTGCTCGGACGCTTCCAACACCAGGACGCGTTGACCCTCGCGCACCAGCTCTCTGGCACAGGTCAGGCCCGCTAAACCAGCTCCGATAATGACAATCATACTCCTGCCTTCTATCTTTACCACAAGGGGTTCATGACCAGCCCTGTGCTTAATTTCGGGTAAAAATAGGTCGATTTCTGCGGCATCTGGTCGTCGGCATCGGCGATGTCGCAGATCTGCCGCACGCGCGTCGCGTTCAAAAACAACGCCGCCTGTGCTTTTCCCTGCCGCACAGCCTTCAGCGCCTCCTGCTCATCATGCGTATAGGTCACGTACTGGCCCGCCGTCAGATCAGTCGCCTGAAGATCGAGCAGATCCTCCAGAATCAGCGTATGGGCGATGGCCACATCCAGCTCTTGCCAGGCCGCGCTATGGCTCGTGGTCGCAGCCATGCGCGCTCGTCCCTGTTCGTTGAGACTGAGCAGCCAGCTCTGTTGCGGGGTCATCAGCAGGAACGAGGGGGCATCTTCACCAGCCCGCGCCAGTTCGCGTAGTGTCGTTTCATCCACCTGCGCCAGCTCGCGCGCGTGCAAATAGCGTCCCAGATTGGAGCTGGTGAGGCTGCCCAGAACGTCCGGGCTGAGATCGTTCAACAATCGATGCGTGGGTAGCACCAGCATACCGGGATCGTCCAGGTCGATCAGCGCCATCATCACAAAGTTTGCCGCGTCATCTTCGGCTATCTGGCGCGCCTGCTCGACCTCGTTGCGGTAGTTCAGGGCTGTCTCATAGCGATGGTGCCCGTCGGCAATGTATAGCTGGCGTTCGGTAAAAAAGTTCTGGATGAGGTCAAGCTGTGATGGATCGGTGACTGGTTGCAATAAATGCTCCTCACTCGCCTCGTCGGTGATATGCACCTGCGGATCGTGAAGCGACTCACCCAGCAGCCGACGGATACGCCCCTGTGGATCGTTGTACATGCTCATAATCGGGCTGAGATTCACCGCGCAGGCCCGCAGCAATTGCAGACGATCATCCTTGTCCTTTTTGCGCGTAAACTCGTGGCGCAGCACCACATGCTGCTCCCATGGCTCCAGACGGATGCGTGCCAGCAAACTTGTACGGGCATAGCTCTGTCCATCGTGCTTGAAAACCTGGCGGTACGCGTAATACGCTGGACTCGCTTCGTAGCGCAACACATCGGCCAGGCGCCACTCGGCCAGCGTCGCCGTCGCGCGTGTATATCGGTTGTTCAGTGTATTGTCCGCCGGGGTGATTTTCCCCAGTTCCAGGCGGATCACATTATAAGGATTGCGCGCGTAATACCGCTCCTGTGCTTCCTCAGAGATCACATCAAACGGCGGCGTTATCACCTGCGCCAGGTTATTCACCGCTCCAGGCGCGTAACGCATCCCGTGGAGAGGACGTACATCAGCCATAAAATATATCTACTCCTTTGCTTCATGCAGCACTACATCTGCTTTACCCTGCTCTTCTTACGAGCGACCATTTCGCTTCTATCCTGTCCATTGTATCATCTGAAGCTCCGCTGCCCATAGCTGCCAAAGCAAGCAACCTCTCTTACCAGCTTACTCGCCTGTGAGAAATTCTCTCTACATGCGTGCAAGAGATGAGGATGAACTACCAGCTTGCTCGCCAGCAAGTTTTCCCTAGAGGGCCGTCGCAGGCGGCTCGCATAAAAACAAAAGTATTTTCCAGATATATTTAGAAAATTAGTTCCAAAACCCCTTGACGGCGGGAATTTTCCGTGGTATTATTCTCCCTGTTAGAACAAAGGTTTAAAACTAAATAGCTCTCTCACCCTCCACTTTTCCTCTCATATTACCCTCTATTTGGGCGGTCGGGTGTTCCCTCTCTCTCCCCTCCCGACCGCTGGCGGCGCAGGAAGCTGCCGCACAGCTCGTTACACGCATAGGTCGGCCACAAGTCCTCATCAGCATAAACAAAATTGACGTTGGCGCGTAAGTTGGGTAGACTACAAGAGTCATTTTCGTCGTCTATCGCTGGCGTCTGCTGTGCTTGAAGGCAACACGCGCGTCTCGCCTGGTATCCTGAAAGGGACGGGTTTATGGACTCAACATTCGTGCAATATCTTGGGTTTATTGTGGCTGCACTCATTCTGATCTGGGCGGTGATTGTGCTCAATAAGCATCTTTTGCGTCATAATTCGTCCGACTCCAACTCGTTCAAGAGCTGGGTTGAATTGGATACGAAGCGCCCAACGGCCAGAGAAGACCCAACTCCTCAACAGAGTAGCGAGAAAGATGATGAAGCGCCTGAACTGTATATACGCGCCCGCCAGAATGGACATCATTCGTCACATTCAGAAGAATGAGGGCTTTTTCATATTTGAAGAAAGACAGGGGAGTTAAGATATGACAACGACGATTACCCTCGAATTTAACGCGGAACCGCGACTGAGCGAGCTTGAGCATGAACTCAAACTGATTCATGGCTTGCATGTCTTTCTGGCGGAACCTCGCGACCCGAGCGCGCCGGTGCTGCTCTCTGTCGCGATTGACGTCCACGGCAGCGAGCAGGGACACCTGGCCGTCCGACGCATCGCCCATACTATCTACGACTTTCTGCATGGGAGCCAGCGCGAGACCCAACCGCCGGTGATGCTTGTCACCATTGAGGGCGAGAGCATGGATATCGCACCGTTGAGCTATGATGAGATTGAGCGCGTCATCGCCACAGCCTACGGCGGGCAGTTTCCTGAAAATATGTAGAGGGTGTTTTAAAACCATTGAGTCGTGTTGACACCTTGGATGTAGCGACGCCCCTTGCGTGCGCCGCTACATCCAAGGGGGAGGCAACGGGCTTGATATAATACCCTCTCTTATGCCTATTATGATTCTTTGCGTTCTTCGAGCAGACGTGTGACCTCTGCCATGATCTCCTGGACATTCAAATCTGATACGCTCTGGGGCGGGATGATGATTGCTTCATCTTCATCCGCGCTCTCCTCGCCATACTCCGCGTCGATATCCTCTTCAAGCAGTCCCTCTTCCTGAAAAAACTCCTGCTCACAGGCCAGGAGTGCCTCGTGGGTTGGCAGGTTGCCATACAGGATGCGTGGGATCAGGCTATGATACATCGCGACCGTTTGCACCATCGCGCGAAAAACCAGTTGAAACTGATCGAATGTCACGCTATCATTCGCTAATGGCACCGACTCCTCCAGACGCACCTCCCCATCATCCAGGTCCAGGCCGAATTTTCCCATCGCGATCCGGTAATTGACCGCCATCAACGCTTCCAGACAGGCCAGGCGTTTCTTGCGGGTGACCGCACTGATGTGCGGGGCCATCAGGACGAGTTTGCGCGTCTGGCAGTTTTGTTGCAGGCTGATAATCATGCGCCACTGCCCGTGGTTGCCATGAAAGGCAAGTTCAATCATCTCGTGCTCTGGATCGATGCTGGCAATCTGCAAGCTCATCCGGGTTAGATAGTCTACTACCTGGGGAATTCCGAAGCTGTCGGCCATGGGTTGCTCCTTACACTCTCTGACGCAACTATTAACCGCAGTGACCTAAGGCATAGGCGGTCTCTCTTACCACCGTGTTTCATTGTAGCATATTTCGATGGCGGATTGTAAGGCCAACCTCGTCAATGCTATACCCCCACTGACATTCGAGATGTTTTTCTCAGTGTAGCACCCTTGCAGAATATCAACCATTGCTTGCGTCGTTGAAAAATATGTATAGTAGAATAGAAATACGTCTCATTTATAAACTCATTTCTATTGGGAAGAAAAGAGCATATTCTATGATACATTCCGCCATAAACCACCCCTGCCAGATATGCGCGTAACCAGGAGACGTACTTTCTTATAGGGAAGAAGCGTTCGTGCTTTCCCTCTAAGTTTGCAGACCCCACGGCTTCTGCATCGAGAACGTGTATCGTGTCCCGCGGGACGTAGCTATTTCTTTCCAGTGCGAGAAGCGCGGAGTCTTATTGCCACATGTGATGAATTCAGGAGAACAAACCATGTACAAACGTTTTGCAACTTTTCAGACAAAAGCCTGGCTTTGTCTGTGTCTTGCCAGCCTCGCGCTGCTCTTAGCTGCATGCGGCGGGTCCGCGACTGGTAGCACCAGTACACCTACTCCAACGCCTACTACCAACGCTGCGTCCACCGTGATTGCCAATCTTACGCCAACCACAGCACCTACTACCGCGCCCACCACGGCGCCCACCACGGCACCCACGGGCGGCGGGAACAGCGTCTCTGTTGTCAATTTCTCTTTCAGTCCGAATAGTACCACGGTTCCGGTAGGGACCAAAGTCACCTGGACGAACAACGATAGCACGACGCATACCGTCACAGCGGATCAGGGGGCCTTCGATTCGGGGAACCTCGCCCCCGGTAAAAGCTATAGCTTTACCTTTAGCAAAGCGGGTACCTATAGTTACCACTGCGCCATCCACCCATCTATGACGGCTACTATCGTTGTGCAATAGGCTGTTCCAGGCGAAGGCCTTCTCAAACTGCGTTATTGTCTCGTATAATAAGACCAGACAATAGCACATTTTCATGGGCCGATCCAATCGGACATCAATGAGCTGCTGGGGGAGCCGTCTGGCTGAGAAGCTATTCCAATGGGGAACTGCTGACCCTTAGATATCACCTGATCTGGATAATACCAGCGGAGGGAAGCAGCGACGGCACTCAGACAGCGTGGTATGCACCCGCTTCAAGCCGCGTCTCTCCGCAGAGACGTGGCTTTTTTTTTCGCGCCTTTTGCCTATGAAAATACTACGTCAAATATATGTTCTGTTGAGGAGGTTTCGCGCATGCCAGACCCCAAGCTCCTGGTTCAGGGGGTCTCAAAACGTTTTCGTCAGGGTCGCCAGTTGCTGGCAGTCCTGGACACCATTGACCTGGAGGTCGCGCAGGGCGAGTTTGTCTCGCTGCTGGGGCCGAGCGGTTGTGGGAAGAGCACGCTTTTTAATATTATCGCCGGGCTGGAGCAGCAGGATAGCGGTTCGATGGCTCTCGATGGCGACTCTGCTGCGCGCCGCACCGGTCGCTGTGGCTATATGCCCCAACAACCGCTGTTGCTGCCCTGGCGCACGGTGGAGGAGAATGTGCTGCTCGGCCTGGATGTGCGGCGGGTGCCGCGTCAGCAGGCCCACGCGCAGGCTTACGAACTACTCAAACGCTTTGGTCTGCTGGAGTTTGCGCAAGCCTATCCCGCGACGCTCTCAGGCGGGATGCGTCAGCGCGTGGCGCTCTTGCGCACAGTCCTCTTCAACGACGATTTTTTGTTGCTGGACGAGCCGTTTGGAGCGCTCGATGCTCTGACGCGCTTATCTTGCCAGTTCTGGCTGCTCGATCTCTGGCAACAGGTGCATGCCAGCGTGCTCTTTATCACGCATGACGTGCGCGAGGCGATCCTGCTCTCCGACCGCGTGTATGTGCTCAGCGCCCGACCTGCGCGTGTGTTGCGCGTGGCCGAGGTGCCTTTAGCGCGTCCGCGCCGCTCAGAACAGTTAAGCGAACCAGCGGCGCTGCGGCTTGAACAGGAGCTAGTCGCGCAGTTGGTCAAGGAGTTGCCGTTATGAAACTGCGCTCGTTTGCTAGTTATGGATCGGCCTTTGTTCTGCTCGTGGCCCTGCTGGCTCTTTGGGAGCTTATCGCGCGCGCTAATCTTTCTCTCGCGCAAGTCCTGCCTTCGCCCGGCGCAGTGGCTCAGGCGCTCGCGCTCAACTGGAGCACGATCTACGACAATACCATCCCCACGCTGCTGGAGACCGTGCTGGGCCTGCTGGTCGCAACCATCCTGGGTCTGCTGCTGGCCGTGCTGCTGGACCTCTCGTCGTGGTCGCGGCGCGCCATCTATCCCTTGTTGATAACGACGCAAACCATCCCTATCGTGGCGCTGGCCCCCTTGTTGCTGATCTGGTTTGGCTTCGATATCGGCCCCAAAGTGATCGTGGTGACGCTCTACTGCTTCTTCCCGATTGCTGTGGCCACGGCGGACGGTCTGGCCAGTGCCGAGCCGGACCTGCTCAAGCTGCTCAAAAGCATGGGAGCGACGCGCTGGCAGATTCTCTGGCTGGTGCGTCTGCCCGGCGCCATGCCCTCGTTTTTTTCCGGCCTGCGCATCGCCGCGACCTATAGCGTCACGGGCGCGATTGTTGGGGAATTCGTGGGGGCGCGCAAGGGCCTGGGCATCTATATGATCCTCTCGTCCAACTCGCATGCCATCCCCGTAGTCTTCGCAGCCATTTTCATCACGGCTGTGCTCAGCCTGGCCCTTTTTGGCCTGGTGAGCCTGGTCGAACGTCTGGCGCTACCCTGGTATCGCACCGCACGTTTTCCCGTGCAGGAAGCTCTTATCATTGCCAGACGCCCTTTCCGTTAAAACGTTTCATAACCATCTCATGGAGGAAATATCATGAACCGTCGTTCTCGCTTACTACTAAGCCTGTGTATCCCCCTGCTCCTGCTGCTAATTGTGGGCACACTTTACTTTCGCCAACAGCAGGCCGCGAACTCGTCCAGCGTGAACGCGACGCCCGCGCCGAACTGTCATGGCCAGCTCACACCGATGAAGTTGGCACTGGACTGGACGCCCAATACCAACCACACGGGGGTCTATGTGGCCATGCAAAAAGGTTACTACCGCGCGCAGTGCATCGACCTGAGCCTCCTGCCCTATTCGGCCAATGTCTCCTCGGATGTGCTGGTGAGCAGTGGGCAGGCCGCGGTTGGGATTAGCTCGACCGAGAGCATCGTAGCCGATAGCGCCGTTGGTCAGCCCGTCGTCTCGATTGCCGCGATTGTGCAGCACAACACCTCGGCACTGGTGACTCTGGCCAGCTCCGGTCTGAACAGGCCACGCGACCTGGACGGCAAGACCTACGGAGGCTTCGGCGCTCCCTACGAAAGCGCGGTGGTCAGCGCGATGATTCGCGCCGACGGTGGCAAGGGTACCTTCCAAAATGTCACCCTGAACACCGATACCATGCAGGCGCTAGAGACCAAACAGATCGACTTCGCCTGGGTCTACCAGGGCTGGGAAGTCATCCAGGCTCAGCGCGCCGGCTTCAAGCTCAACATCCTGTCAGTCACAAAATATGGCATCCCCGACTACTACACGCCCAATTTCATTACCAGCCCGCGTGAGATGCAGCAACATTCACGCTTGCTAAGCCAGTTCATGGCCGCCACCGTCCAGGGCTATGATTATGCGCGCAAAAATGCCCACGCCGCTGCTCAGATCCTGATCGATGCCGCCCCTAAAGGCACTTTCCCCGATCCAGGCCTCGTCTTCGCCAGCCAGGATTACCTCAGTGCCCACTACGCCGACGCCGGGCGCACCTGGGGATGGCAGGATGCTGCCGCCTGGCACGGCTATCCCGGCTTCATGCTGCACAACAACGCGATTCTCGACGCCAACAACAAGCCCATCACCAGCATGAACTTCGACGCCCTCTACACTAACCGCTTTCTTGGCTAATTTATACATAGTGTGAGGGTATGGAGTGAAAAATTACCATTTTTCACTCCATACCCTCACACTATGTATTGTCATTTTTTCTCGCTCAGGGAAGTTTTGACGCGAGGACATCAACCTGTTCAATGTTGGGAGGGGACGCCAGAAGGTCGGGCACTTTTGCCATCAGCGCGGCTGCAATCCGCCCGCCCAGGTGAGCCTGGCGGCCAGCCTCGTCCGGGAAAGCATCAAAGATGCCGAAGACCGACGGGCTGAAGCGGATGGCAAACCACGCCGTTGTGCCCGCTTCCTCCTGGGCCAGTGGCAAGGCTCCCTGCAAGAAGCTCTGAAGCTCCTCCTCTTTGCCGGGTTTGGCCTGTAAGCGCACAAATAATCCGACTTGAACCATATATCTCTCTCCTTTTCTGCTTGAGAGCCTGCCAGTGCAGATGAGAGCACCAGCAGGCGTTACACGTAATACTATACCCCACGATTCTTGAGAAAGAAAGCGACTCTAATAGATTTGCAAACTTTACAATGAGATTGCCCTATGCTAAAATAGCCTTAACCCAATGGGTTAAACTTATTTGTAGAGGGGCTGGTATAATCATGGCTAACACTATACAAAACGAATATCATCCCGATTCTGTCTCTGCTCCTGGGGAGACGCTCTTAGAGACGTTGGACGCTTTAGGTATGTTTCAAACAGAACTTGCGAAGCGCATGGGCCGTCCGCTTAAAACAATTAACGAGATAATACAGGGGAAAGCAGCTATTACACCTGAAACTGCCTTACAATTAGAGCAAGTACTGCAAGTTCCGGCGTCTTTTTGGCTTAAAAGGGAGCAATTTTATCGAGAATTCCTGGCCCGTTTAGCTGAAGAGCCACGGCTCAATAGCTGGATCGAGTGGCTCGAAAATTTTCCGCTGCGCGAGATGGTGCGCCGAGGGTGGATTCCGTCCTGCGAGCAAGGGTCGCGGCAAGTGTTTGAGGTGTTGAGGTTTTTTGGGGTGGCCTCGCCAGATGCGTGGCTGGCAATTTGGGAGTATCACCTTGCGAAGTATTACAAGCCCACTGCTTTTCCTGCTCATTTTGGCGCACTCACAGCCTGGCTACGTCAGGGCGAAATACAAGCTCAGGAGACCGAAACCCAACCCTATCACGCAGAGACGTTTCGCGCTGCTTTACAGCAGATCCGCGCCCTCACAGCGGAACCAGTGAGTGTGGGACGAGAAGCATTGCCGCGCCTCTGCTCAGACGCCGGTGTCGCGCTCGTGTTTGTGCAAGAGCTGCCAGGCATCGACATTCGGGGCGCAACGCAATGGCTCACCCCAACCAAAGCCCTGGTGCAACTTGGCCAGCATTATCAGACCGACGACCAATTCTGGTTTGCCTTCTTCCACGCGGCTGCCCATATTCTCCTTCATGGGAAACGACAGGTTTTTCTGGA
>CAXUEY010000109.1:0-20433 GCA_964250225.1 uncultured Ktedonobacteraceae bacterium
TCTTCCACGCGGCTGCCCATATTCTCCTTCATGGGAAACGACAGGTTTTTCTGGATCTGGAAGTGGGGCAGGAAAGTGGAGATAAAGCCGAAAAGCAGGCGAATACATTTGCCACTAATATGTTAGTAGCTTTATCTCAATAGCCTCTGCTCATAACACAGCGCTCTTAGCGTACAATAGTTGGCATCTCTCCATTTGCGCAAGAAGTAGGAATTACTCCAGAATCTATCGTGGAAAGAGACAGCAAGCGGCTTGCAAAAACAGAATGTTCGCAAGTCGCTTGCTGTTTTCAGCCCACGAGACTATCCTTTATGGCCAGATGTATGGCTAAAATGGAATTTATACATAGAATAGGTGATATAATCAGGAAACTAATGAACAGCCTTTGCATTGCTTATTCCATGTACCAGCATTGAGTGAGGAGATAAAGGGATGAAGCCCGAAGAGGTTGCACGTATCCAGATTGATGAGATGTTGCGTAACGCTGGTTGGGTCATTCAAGAGAAGGGGACGGTCAATCTGAGCGCTGGCAGCGGGGTGGCGATTCGCGAGTTCTCTACGCCCTCTGGCACACCTGATTATTTGCTGCTGGTGGACCGCCAGGCGGTGGGCGTGGTTGAGGCCAAGCCGCTGGGTCATCCATTGCTGGGTGTCAAAGAGCAGAGCGCGAAGTATCTCAGCGCGTTGGATGACTATCTACCAGCGCGCATGCCTCTGCCATTCCACTACGAGACTACGGGCGCGGAAACCCGCTTTACCAGCTCCCTCGATCCTGTACCGCGCAGCCGTCCGGTCTTCAGTTTCCATCGCCCGGAAACGCTGCGGGCGTGGCTGGCCCTCGCTCCTGAGCAGGGCGAGAACAATACTCTGCGCGCGCGTTTATTACGCCTGCCAGACCTGATCAAGGGCAAACTGCATGACTGCCAGGTCGAGGCGATCACGAACCTGGAAGAATCTTTTCGTCAGAATCATCCTCGCGCACTGATCCAGATGGCGACGGGCAGCGGCAAAACCTATACCGCTGTGAACTTCATCTATCGCCTGATTAAGCACGGCGGGGCGCGGCGCGTGCTCTTCCTGGTGGACCGCGATAACCTGGGTACCCAGACCTTCAACGAATTCCAGCAATTTATGACCCCCGACGATGGGCGCAAGTTCACTGAACTCTATAACGTGCAACACTTGCAAGGCAAGAATATCGATACCGTCTCGCGCGTGTGCATTACCAACATTCAACGCCTCTACTCGCTTCTCAAGGGCGAGGATGCCCCAGAGGACGCGGGCGGCTCGCTTTTTGAGGAAGAGGAAGAGCACGCGCAGTCCGCGCAGGATACCAAACATGTGCCGTATAATCCCGCCATTCCTATTGAGACGTTTGATGTGATTGTCACCGATGAATGTCATCGCAGTATCTATAACCTCTGGCGCGAGGCGCTGGAGTACTTCGACGCCTTTCTCATCGGGCTGACCGCCACGCCCAATAAGCAGACCTTTGGCTTTTTCAAGCAAAACCTGGTGATGGAGTATGGGCACGCCCGCGCTGTGGCTGATGGCGTGAATGTCGATTACCTGGTCTACGATATTCGCACGAAAGTGACCGAACAGGGCAGCACTATCGAGAAGGGCTATTACGTTGATCGGCGCGACAGGCGCACGCGTAAACTGCGTTGGGAGAAGGCCGACGACGATATTACCTATAGCGCGGAGCAGCTTGACCGCGATGTGACGACGCCCGACCAGAGGCGCACGGTCTTGCGCGCCTTTAAGGACGCGCTTTTCACCGATCTCTTTCCTGAACGCGGCAAAGCGGGCCAATGGGAACTGCGCGACGTGCCCAAAACGCTGATCTTCGCCAAAGATGATAGTCACGCGGAAGATATCGCGGACATGGTGATGGAGGTCTTTGGCGCGGGCAATAACTTTGTGCAGAAGATTACCTACCGCACCACGGGCCGCAAACCGGAGGAGCTGATCGCCGAGTTTCGCAATAACCGTTTCCCGCGCATCGCTGTGACCGTCGATATGATCTCAACCGGGACCGATATCAAGCCGCTGGAGATCCTGCTCTTTATGCGCAAGGTCAAAAGCGCGAACTTTTTTGAGCAGATGAAGGGGCGCGGCACACGCGTGATCGATGACGCGTCGTTCGCGCAGGTCACGCCCAACGTGCCGGGCGGCAAAACACATTTTGTGCTGGTCGATGCGGTCGGTGTCTATGAGAGCGCGAAGACCGACGAGCCGCCTCTAGAGCGCGAGCCACGCGTACCGCTAGAGAAAGTCCTGACCGATATCGCGCATGATCGCTGGAAACGCAAAGCCGACCTGCTGCCCACCCTGCTCACGCGTCTGAGCCGGGTGCAGCGGCGTTTGAGCAAGCCAGGCATGGAGCGAGCCGCCGAGGCAGTGCGCCAGGCCAGCGGCGGCAAGGATCTCCACACCATCATCGTGGAACTCTCGCACGCGCTCGATCCCGATGTGTGCCTGCGCGCTGCCCAGGCCGCCACGGGACTCGAAGAACCGGGCGCGGTAGCTTTACGCGAGGCCCGCGAACACCTGGCCAGCGCGGTCCTCCTGCCCTTTGACCGTCCCGAATTTCGCAAAGCCTTGCTCGACGTGCAGGCCCGCGACGAGCAGCTCATCGACACCATCAGCCAGGACGCGCTGCTAGATGCCGGCTGGAACGTGCAGGCTCGCGACGCAGCCCGGCGTACCGTCACCAGCTTTCGCGAATACATCGAGGCCAATAGGGACACCATCACAGCCCTGCACATCTTCTACAGCCAGCCCAGGCGCGCGCCCCTGACCGAGCCGACCCTGCTCGCACTCGCCGACGCCCTGGCCCTCTCGCCGCTTCACCTGACCAGCGACATCCTCTGGCAGGCCTACGAGACGCTCAATCCCGCCCGCGTGCGTCAGGGCAACAACCCCAAACGCACCCTGGCCGACCTCGTGGCGCTTTTGCGCTATACTATGGTGTATGAGACCGATGAGCAGGCCCTGCTCGAACCGTACCGCATCACCCTTGAGCGCAACTTCGCCACCTGGCAGGCGCAGCAAGAGCAGCGGCGCGGCCAGCCTTTCAGCGAAGAGCAGTGCCAATGGCTGGAGCTGATGCGCGACATCATCGCCAATTCCCTCACCATCGAGCGCGAAGATTTCGAACTGGGCCTGCTCTACCAGCGCGGCGGCTGGGGCCGCGCCAACCGCGTCTTCAATAACCAATTAGGCCCACTACTGGACGATCTGAATAAGGAGTTTGCCGCGTGAGTATACATGAGAATTTGCCTGAAGGATGGGCTATAGCAACCATTGCAGATCTTATTGCAGGCGAAGGGATTTTTAACGATGGTGATTGGGTAGAAAGCAAAGATCAAGATCCTTCAGGTGAAGTGAGGTTGATTCAACTTGCAGATATTGGAGATGGACAATATAGAAATAAATCTGCTCGTTTCTTAACTATGGCTAAGGCAGAAGAGCTTGGTTGTACTTTTCTTGAGCCAGGTGATGTTTTAGTTGCTCGAATGCCTGAACCGCTAGGAAGAGCATGCATTTTCCCAGGTGATGAAAAAAAATCTGTAACGGTGGTAGATATATGTATAGTACGCTCTGGTTTAAATAGCGTTAAAGCTAGTTGGTTAATGCATATGATCAATTCTCCCGATTCCCGTGCTTCTATCACTGAATTACAAAGCGGTACAACACGTCAACGTATCTCAAGGAGTAATTTAGCGACTTTAAAAGTACCTGTTCCTCCTCTTCCAGAACAAACCCGCATCGTCGCAGCCATCGAGAAGCAATTCAACCGCCTCGACAGCGCCGTAGCCTCGTTGCAGAGCGCGCAGGCGAAGACAAAGCAGTATCGCGCCTCCCTGCTCAAAGCGGCGGTTGAGGGCGAGTTGACCAGCGAATGGCGCGCCGAGCATCCCACGAGCGAGACGGGCGCGCAATTGCTGGCGCGTATCCTGGCCGAGCGACGCAAACTCTGGGAGGAGAAGCGCCTGGCTGAGATGCGCGCGAAAGGCAGGCCGCCAAAGGATGACAGTTGGAAGCTGGAATATAACGAGCCACAAGGACCGGATGTGGAGGCGTTGCCGGAGCTGCCGGAGGGATGGTGCTGGGCAACAATGGAACAGCTCTCAGATGAACGTCGGGCTATCACATACGGTGTCGTCAAACTTGGTGATCCTGTTACGGGGGGAATCCCAACTTTAAGATCTAGTAATGTTCGCCATTTAAAATTAGCTTTTGAAGGCATCAAGTCGATATCACCAGCTATTGCTAATGAATATAAACGAACTTTTTTACAAGGTAATGAGATATTAGTTACGGTTCGAGGCACCTTAGGAGGGGTTGCTATTGTCCCATCGAATTGTACCGGTTACAATATCTCGCGCGAAGTGGCAATGATAGCTTTTGTTTGGCCTTCTATTGCACCCTATTTAGTATTTTTTATTGGCTCGCCTTCTATCCAAAATTGGATAACTCAAAATACAAAGGGCATTGCTTACACAGGTGTTAATATTGAAACGTTAAAAAGTATGCCGGCTCCCTTTATCCCTCTCGCCGAACAAGCCCAGATCGTCGCAGAAGTCGAGGCGCGTTTGTCGGAGATCGCGCAGATGGAGGAGACGATTGAGCACAATCTGAGGCGGGTGGAGTTGGAGCGGCAGAGCATTTTGCGCGAGGCCTTCGCGGGTCGGCTGGTGGAGCAGCACGCGGAGGATGAGCCAGCGAGCGTTTTGCTGGAACGGATTCGCGAGGAGCGCAGGAGGCGGGCGGAAATTGAACAGATACGTAGAAAGAGAGAACCAGGCATGGGTAGTTTGAAGAAACATACGGCATATAAAGCCGGTAAAGGCCATGTGTATCGCACGCTGCTTGAAGCGGAGAGATCGCTGGAACCACAGGAGTTGTTCAAACAGGCCGGCTTGAAGTCAGAGGATCAGCCGGAAGCAGTCGCAACCTTTTACAAGGATCTGTTTGCTCTGATTTCACCCGATGTGGCAGCCATCGAGGTAGAGCGACCTGACGAGCAGAAAATAGTGTTGAAGGTACGCGAAGTGCCACCAGAGGTCAAGGCGGCGCTTCTGAGCGAGGCAGGGAGTGGAGAAGAGGACCGGGCAGCGCCTCTCATGGCCAAACCTACTTTGTGGGATCAGCAAGAGTAGTAGCGGCCTTCTTTCTGGCATCTATCGAGGTGAAGGGCAGCATGTATGAAGCTACGCAAACTGAAAATCGCCAGGTTCAAGAATCTCCGGGACTTTGAAATTGATTTTGGAGTCAACCCGTTGACTACCGTGCTATTAGGGCAGAATGGCACGGGGAAATCAAATCTGTTAGAGGCGCTGATTATCATCTTTCGCGACCTGGATCTCGGAGAAGTATCCGAATTTAAATATAGCCTGGAATACGAGTGCCGCCAACGAACAATCCGGGTCGATGCTGATGCAGCGCGGGGCAAAACCAAACGCCAGCAGGTGCTTATTACTGTGCGCGATCATGATGGCAGCGACAAAGCTGTCCCTTACAACCACCAGTTTTATGAGGATAGCGAGCGCAAATACCTGCCCAGCTATGTCTTTGGCTATTATTCTGGCCCCAGCAATCGCATGGAAAAGCACTTTAGCAAGCACCAGGAGCGCTTTTATCGAGATTTACTGGATGGGAAAAAGCATGCGCGTCGTCCACTGCTCTATACGCGCCTGGTACACGGTCAGTTTGCTCTGCTCTCTTTTTTCACTACCGAAGACCAGGGAATTCTGGCCTTCCTTCAAAAGCATATGGGCATTGATGGATTAGCATCAGTGTTGTTTATCATGCGCGAACCGCCCTGGCATAGCAAAGGGGGTGATGCGCGTTTCTGGAATGCACGCGGCACTGCCAAAGATTTTTTGGTGAAGCTCTATGAGTTAGCCTTTGCGCCCATGTGGTTGGATGTGCGTATCGAGCCAGAGTTTGCCAACAAGAAAAAAGCAGAGCATTTATATCTGTATCTGCCCGGCGTCAAAGAACTACGGAGCCTGGCCGGGCACTACGACAATGATCAGCAAGAATTTTTTAAAGCACTCGAAAGTACCTATCTTTCCAAAATGCTCAGCGAAGTAAGAATAGAACTGCAAGTACAGAACGCGGACGGCTCCCTGACCTTCCGCGATTTGAGCGAGGGAGAGCAACAATTGTTAATGGTGCTGGGCCTCTTGCGCTTCACCAAAGAGGATGAGGCGCTTTTCCTGCTGGATGAACCTGATACCCATCTTAATCCAGCCTGGAGTGTGCAATACCTGGAATTCATGGAGGAAGTGGTCGCCAATCCCCAGAGTAGCCACGTCGTCATGACTACGCATAACCCTCTTGTGATCTCTAGCCTGCAGCGAGAAGATGTACGCATCATGCAGCGCAGGAAGACGGGCATCTTTGTGGAGCAGCCACGTGAGAACCCGCAGGGCATGGGCGTTAACAGTATCCTGACCAGCGAAATGTTTGGCCTGCGTACAGCGTTGGACTCGCACACACAGGGGTTGCTCGACAAACAGCAAGCGTTGATTGTGAAAGATGACTTGACCGATACCGAACGAGAACAATTGGGCGAGCTGAATGATCGACTTGACGCGCTCGGTTTCACCACTGCCGAGGATGATCCGCGCTACGCGGAATTTCTGACCAGACTCTATAAGCGCCGTGACCCGGCCTTTCAGGGATCAGTGGTACTCACACCAGAGCAGCAGGAAGAGCATAGGGACTTAATGGACGAAATTATTGATGAGATGATCGCGGAAGGACGCTGGGTATGAGATATATTGATATCAGTCTGCTGGAAAAGCGTGACGACGGGTGGCCACCAGATGGATGGGAAGCACGTGCTCGTAAAGCCAGAGAGGATCTCAAGAATCTGCCCGCTGATGAAAAGCGCGCGGATTTTTTCAAGACACATAGTACGATCTGGGGAAGTCTCAAGGACCACTTCAGAGAGCTTTCATATGAAAAGTGCTGGTATTGTGAAACCCTGACGCATAGGGAACGTGGAGATATAGATCACTATCGCCCAAAGGGGCGTGTAACTGGTACTGCGCATCCAGGTTACTGGTGGCTGGCCTTTGAGTGGCGCAACTTTCGTTTTGCCTGTAGCGTTTGTAATAGCGGAAGCCCAGACCTCGCGAGCGAAGAAAAAGAAAAAGGTGGGAAAGGTAACCACTTTCCCCTGGTACCTCTTGCTAACGGTGAAGAGCAGCGTATCTGGGCTGCATGTGCATATGAGGATCATAAGCGAGAAGATCCAATACTGCTTGATCCGACAAATCCTGATGATCCTGGGCTCATTAAATTCGCAGGCGATGGCAAGCCATACCCAGCAGCAAAAGATAAGACCTCTATAGAATATTTGCGTGCAGATAGATCTATAAAGATATACCAACTGGATCACAGCAGAACAAACCGCCGACGTAGAAGGGAAATCTACATTCCTATGCGCGATCTCATCGAAAGAATTCAAAGAGATAAGCTCGAATTGGCAAAAGATCGAAGTAATAGCGTTTTGCGCGAAAAAATCGAAAACGACTTAGCCACATTGAGACGAATGCTCGCACCACAAGCTGAGTATTCCTCGGCAGCCAATGCGTATCTCAGGAGATATCGTCGTTGGTCCTGGGTAGATCGTTTATCAACCGGGTCTCGCTAAATTACCTCTTGACGATTTTCCTCCCCAGAGACTATACTTGGTATATAAGTTCTAATCGCGAACATATCCATCCGCGTAGAAGAGCAGTCGATAGGAGGGCGAATAGCCCTCCTGTCCTGTTTTTTGGCCGCGGGAACACGTCGGTTTTGCCAGGGTTGTATGCTATGGGAAGCGTGGCATCCCACGTTATTTTGATGTGGTGGAAGATGGAAAGCCAGTATATAAAGGGAAGGAATGATGTACTATGAGCACACAGACTAGCTATATTGTGCAAAAGCTCTGGAATTATTGCAATATTTTGCGCGATGATGGCGTCTCGTATGGCGATTACGTCGAGCAACTGACGTATCTGCTTTTCCTGAAAATGGCCGACGAGCGCGCGCAGGACGAACATTTTCAACGGACGCATTTCGAGGCCACGAGTATTCCCGATGGCCTGGGCTGGGACACGCTGATGAGCAGGGATGGCGTGGACCTGGAGGAGCAGTACCAGCATATTTTAACACAGTTGAGCAAGCAAAAAGGCATGCTGGGCGTGATTTTTCGCAAGGCCATCAATAAGATTCGCAATCCCGCTCATCTGAGCCGCCTGGTGAAAGACCTGATCGGCGATATCAACTGGTCGGAGATGGAAGCAGACGTGAAGGGTGATGCCTACGAGGGGTTGTTGGAGAAGAACGCGGAGGATATCAAAAGTGGCGCGGGCCAGTATTTTACCCCCCGCGCTTTGATTCAGGCGATGGTCGAAGTGCTCCAGCCAAAGCCAGGCGAGACTATTTGTGATCCCGCCTGCGGCACAGGGGGCTTTTTGCTCGCCGCCCACAAATATATTCTGGACCATCACGGCAGCACATTGGGCCGCGACGGGTCGCGTAAGTTGAAGGATGGGACCTTTCAGGGCTGGGAAATCGTCGATAGTGCCGCGCGTCTGTGTGTCATGAACATGTTTTTGCATGGGATCGGTGATGCACACTCGGAAGATTCCCCCATTCATGTCAGCGATAGTCTGCTCGCCACACCTGATAAGCGTTTTACCATCGTGATAAGCAATCCGCCCTTTGGACGCAAGAGCGGCCTCAATCTGAACGCGGGCAATGGCAAAAAGAACGGCAACGGCAATGGCGAGCGGGACGGCGCTAATGGGAATGGCAAACGCGAAAATGGCAGCGTCAAGCGTAGCGATTTCTGGGCCACCACCAGCAACAAGCAGCTAAACTTCGCGCAGCATATTTACAACCTGCTCGTTATCCAGGGCAATGGCGGGCGAGCCGCGGTGGTGGTGCCTGACAATGTGCTCTTTGAGGGCGGCGCTGGCGAAACCATTCGGCGCAATCTGCTGGATAACTGCGATGTCCATACTATGCTTCGCCTGCCCACCGGTATCTTCTACGCGCAAGGCGTCAAGGCCAATGTCCTCTTCTTCGACAAATACGATGGTGCGCGAACCGAACAACTCTGGGTGTACGACCTGCGCACCAACATGAACTTCACCCTGCGCACCAATCCCCTCACCCGCGCGCACCTCGATGATTTTGTCGCCTGCTATTGTCCCGGAAAACGCCAGGAGCGTCAGGAGAGCGAACGCTTCCACTCATTTCAGCGGGAAGAATTAGATAAGCGTGACAAACGTAGCTTGGATATTTTCTGGTTACGCGACGAGAGCCTGGAACGTACCGATAACCTTCCCCCACCGGCTGAAATTGCCGCCAGCATCGTGGAAGATTTGCAGAGCGCGCTGGCACAGTTCATGGCTATTGCTGAGGACCTGAAAGGGAAGACAAAAGCGTTATAAAACCAGCCTGGACGAAAACACCATTGTTTTGTCCAGGCTGGCTTTATGGTACTTACAAACATCAAATTTCAAAAACAGCCTTGCTTTATTCGTATCGTAATGATATATACTATATCGTAACGATATTTCCAGGGAGGAGTAGTATGCCATTTGCAGAGAACACGGAAGATACTACCGGTGCAAGTCAGAAGCTCTCAGAACTACAGCCGTGGAAGCAGGAGACCCGTGGCATGAGTCCGCTGTTGTATGAACTGTTTGTGTTGGGTGAACTGATGGTTCAGCCTACATATGGCTACAAACTGCACGAAAGCGCCAACTCTATCCTGGGGCCTTTGCGCCCACTTAGTTGGGGCGTTCTCTATCCACTTATTCGGAGACTCGAACAGGAGGGCCTGACCACCTCCGCTGTTGAGAAGCGGCGAGGTGGGTTCCCGCGTGTGGACCGTGGGCAGCCGCGGCGTGTCTATACGCTTACCGAGACTGGCAAACAGCGTTTTTTCGACATCATGCTTCATTCTGTTGAGTATGGTCGAGATACGCCCGAACTTTTTTTCATCAAACTGGCCAGGCTACAATTTCTTCCTCCTGTACAACGCATCGGTGTACTTCAGTGGTATCGCCGCTATATCTCTGATCTGTATGACTATTATCAAACCAATCGTCGGCAAATGCTGAGTAATACGGAGATTGCAGAGGGCGACGGCCCTTCTCTTGTGCACTTGCTCGACTACCGATGCTACACGTTACAGGCTGAGCTATCCTGGCTCGATAACATCATTGCACTGGGGGTGATCGCGCTGTTGACCGTGCGTGGACGCAAAAGCGGCCAGCCTCGCACGACGCCTGTGGGGATCGTTGAACACGATGGAAAGCGCTATTTGATTGCCACTTTTGGCGTAGTGAACTGGGTGCACAATTTGCGGGCGGCGCGAGAGGCGACACTGACGTATGAGCGTCGTTCTGAAGCCATTACTGCGGTCGAACTGCCGCCGGATGCTGCTGCTCTTATTCTGAAAGAATGCCTGGTCTCGCGTTCCGGTATTGCCCGACTCTGCTTCGATGCCACTACGGCCTCTTCCCTGCAAGAATTTGAACGTGAGGTACCACGCCATCCCGTTTTTCAGGTACAAGGAGTATAAAAAGTTGACCAGGCATAGAAAGCACCTCTAGTCATATGCATCTGGTATGTGAAGCGGCCTGACTGTTGCTGGATGATAACTAGCGTAGGTCATGTCCTGCTCTTGAAATTGGAAAAGGAATGAAGATTTCATGGATTATCTGTCTACATCCGTTCTCACCGTTGTCTCGCGCGGCCATGCATTGTCTGAGGATCAGGCAAGCATGCTAGCTGAGTTTACCGACCTTGCAGCGTTACTCTCAGTGGCCTCCCAGCTACGTGATAGCGCTCATCATAACCGTATTTCGTACTCACGCAAAGTCTTTCTTCCGCTCACTCAGCTTTGTCGCGACGTATGTCACTATTGCACGTTTGCACATCCTCCTGTACGTGGCCAACGCGCTTATCTCAGTCGCGATGAGATACTCGCTATCGCGCGGGCAGGGGCGGAGGCAGGCTGTAAAGAGGCGCTTTTTACGTTGGGAGATAAACCTGAAAAGCGTTACAAGGTTGCTCGGCAAGAACTGGTTGAGCTTGGGCACAGTACGACGCTCTCGTACCTGGCAGAGATGGCAGAAGTAGTCTTCCGCGAAACAGGTCTGCTCCCCCATGTGAATCCAGGGGTGATGACGGCGGAGGAGATTGCCTTGCTGCGCCGAGTATCTGTCTCGCAGGGCATCATGCTGGAGACGCTATCCTCGCGCCTGAGTGAGCGTGGTCAACCACATTATGGCTCGCCGGACAAGCGGCCTGCCGCGCGTCTCGAAACCATACGCCTGGCAGGAGAGCAGCACGTGCCTTTCACCTCTGGCCTGCTGATAGGTATAGGTGAGACGCGCCTGGAGCGTATTCAAGCGCTACTGGCCCTGCGCGCATTGCATCAACGGTATGGGCACATCCAGGAAATCATCATCCAGAATTTTCGCGCCAAACCCGGCACGCGTATGGCCCAGGCTCCAGAACCGGACCTGAACGACCTGCTGTGGACCATTGCCGTCGCGCGTCTGCTTTTTGGGGCAGAGATGAATATTCAGGCGCCGCCCAACCTCAGCCCCGGCACCTACTCTCAACTGATTGCCGCCGGGCTTAACGACTGGGGTGGAGTCTCACCAGTCACTCCCGATCACGTCAATCCTGAAGCCCGTTGGCCGCAGTTGGACGAGCTGGCGCAACAGACGGCGCGTGAGGGAAAAATCCTGGTCGAGCGGTTGGCCATCTATCCCTCGTATGTCCATGATGCATCCATGTGGCTCGATTCACAACTGACGACTCCCGTTCTCCATCTGAGTGACAGCGATGGGTATGCCCGCGCCGATAACTGGTCGCCAGGAGCGCAAAGCGCCATTCCCCACCACGAACACACACTGATTGCAACCCGGCTCCCCGGCGATGAGCAACACAGCATGCCGGAGATACGCGAGATCATCGCCAGAGCGGTGGAAGGCGCAGAGTTGAGCGAGCAGGAAGTTGTGCGGCTCTTCCAGGCACGAGGCGCTGAATTTGCAGCCATTTGCCAGGCTGCCGATGAGTTACGCCAACGCGTCAATGGTGATGTCGTGTCGTATGTCGTCAACCGCAACATCAACTACACCAATATCTGCTATTTTCGCTGTCAGTTTTGTGCCTTTTCCAAAGGGAAACTCAGTGAGAACCTGCGCGGGACACCCTATGATCTCGCGCTGGACGAAGTGGTCAGGCGCGCGCGGGAGGCATGGGAGCGTGGGGCAACCGAAATATGTATGCAAGGGGGCATTCATCCAGAATATACCGGCGAAACCTACTTGAACATGTGCAGAGCTATCAAGGAAGTTTTGCCCAAGCTGCACATCCACGCTTTTTCCCCGCTTGAAGTCTGGCAGGGGGCGCATACGCTGGAACGAAGTGTGCCTGATTTCCTGGGGCAGTTGCGCGAAGCGGGACTGGGCACTTTACCTGGAACAGCAGCAGAGATCCTCGATGATGAAGTGCGCGCGACCCTGTGCCCCGACAAAATTAAGACGGACGAGTGGCTTTACGTGATGGAGGAGGCGCACAAGGCCGGTTTTCGCACGACTGCAACAGTGATGTATGGGCATAGCGAACGGCCCGTTCATTGGGCACGTCATCTTCTGCGCATCAAAGCTTTACAAGCACGCACAGGCGGCTTTACCGAGTTTGTGCCTCTGCCCTTTGTGCATATGGAGGCACCCATCTATTGGAAAGGGCGGGCGCGGAAAGGGCCAACGTTCCGCGAGGCAGTGTTAATGCATGCGGTTGCTCGCCTGGTGCTCTATCCCCACATCACCAATATCCAGGTCTCGTGGGTGAAAATGGGCAGCGATGGCGTGAAAGCCTGCCTGCAAGCGGGCGCGAACGATCTTGGAGGGACACTCATGAACGAGAGTATCACCCGTGCCGCAGGCGGCGAGTTTGGCCAGGAATTGCCACCTGCACAGATGGAGGAGATTATTCGTTCTATTGGCCGTGTCCCTTTGCAGCGCACCACGTTGTACCAGCGAACCACGGAGGAGCGACAAGCCGCATCTTTCCAGGCAGCCGATCTGCAACCGATTATCCTGACGCCCAGCAAGCGCTATACACGCTCAAAAGCGTAAAGATAGAGGAGTGCGATCAAAGCATGGAAAAGCAATTAATAAGTGCCGGGCGCATATTGACCATCGCTGAAGCAGTACGCGAAGTGCAGGCCGGACGCGTGATTATCCTGTGTGATGATGAGCACCGCGAAAGCGAGGCACACATCTGTTTCGCGGCTCAGTTTGTGAATCCTGAGAGAATCAGCTTTATCGCGCATCAGGCCTGCGGGCCGATCTGTGTCGCGCTCACCGGGGCGCGGCTCGATGCTCTGCACATTCCGCTACCTGTGAGCGGGGATGATGCTTTGCAGGAGACCGTCCTCACTGCCGCGGTGGATGCGCGTCAGGGTACTACCACCGGCATCTCGGCGCGCGACCGGGCCACCACCATCCGTGCCTTGATCGATCCTGTCATCCAGGCGGGAGATCTGGCCTATCCGGGTCATGTTTTTCCACTACGCGCCATGCCTGGTGGTGTACTGGAGAGGCGTGGATATACCGAGGCGGCGGTTGACCTGATGCGCATTGCTGGTCTGGAGCCGGGCGCGGTCATGTGTGAGATTCTGGACGCAGATGGCAAAGCAGCACGCGCTGAGCAATTGCTAGAGATGGCTCACCGGTGGAACCTGGGTTTTCTTTCGCTCGAAACCATCGCGCAGTATCGTCGGACGCATCGTGTGAGTCGTGTCAGCGAGGTCTCTCTGCCTACACCTGAAGCCACTTTCCAACTGCTCCATTATCGGGAGACAGAGACTGGTCTCGATTATCTTGCGCTTCTGCTAGGCGAAGTGCAGGACCGGCCACAGACATTGCTGCGCTTGCACTCGGCCTGTATGACAGGCGATATCTTTGGTTCGCAGCGCTGTGACTGTCAGGCCCAACTGCACGCGGCACTGCACGCAATCGCTGCTGAAGGTCACGGAGTACTCCTCTATCTTCCCCACGAAGGGCGCGGTATCGGGCTAGCTGGCAAACTTCAGGCTTATCGCTTGCAGGAGCAAGGCTACGATACCGTAGAGGCCAATGAGCATCTGGGCTATCCCGCCGATGCACGCACATATGATAGTGCGGTCGAGATCTTGCACAACCTCGGCGTGACTTCCGCGCAGATGTTAACCAACAACCCGGCCAAGATTGATGCCTTGCGGACACGTGGGATCAGCGTTGAGCGCGTCGCCCTCGAAACGAGTCCGACAGGCGATAACAAGCACTACCTGCAAACCAAACATCAGCGCTTTGGACATCTGTTGACTACGCTATCTGAAATACCGGTAACGACTCAAACCTGAAAAGAGAAGGTGCAATTTGGCGTCGGCTATTTCTGAGGATAGCGCGCAGGCACAGTCCGCACGCTATCCTCAGAAATGGCGCATAGGGATGACTGCCTCTACTCCACCGTCACCGACTTCGCCAGATTCCTCGGTTGATCGACGTTGCAGCCGCGGGCGACTGCGGCGTGATAGGCGAAGAGTTGTAGCGGAATCGAGGCCAGCAGCGGTGCGAAGACCTCCAGGGTTTCCGGCACGTAGATTACGGCGTCGGCGTGCTGGCGGATGGCTTCGTCGCCCTCGCTGGCCACAACGACCACATAGGCGTCGCGGGCGCGCACCTCCTGGATGTTGCTGACAACCTTCTCGTACACGCGTGAATGGGTGGCGATGGCGATCAAGGGCGTGGCGGGATCGAGCAGGGCGATAGATCCGTGCTTGAGTTCGCCCGCCGGCAGTCCCTCGGCGTGGATGTAGGAGATTTCTTTGAGCTTGAGCGCGCCCTCCAGCGCCATTGGATAGCCCATGCCGCGCCCGATAAACATAGCGCTACTGATCTGGGAGAGTTGCTGAGCAAGCGGGGCGATGCTGTCCTCTGGACTATCAGCGCGCTCCAGAATCTGCTGCACCTGGTCGGGCAACTGTTCTAGCGCGCCCAATAACGCGCCGAGCTGCTCAGGTGCGAGCTTGCCACGCTGCTGAGCCAGGGAGAGACCGAGCAGGTAGAGCACCACCGACGAGCTGAGGAAAGATTTGGTCGCGACCACGCAGATCTCCGGGCCTGCCTGCAAGTAGAGCACGGCATCGGAGAGACGTGTGATGGCGCTGGCCACGACGTTGGTGATGGCGATGATCGGCGCACCCTGCTCGCGGGCCTGACGAATCCCGACAAGCGTATCAGCCGTCTCGCCGGACTGAGTGATGGCGAGACAGAGCGTGTCGGGTCCGACGATGGGATCGCAGTAGCGGAACTCAGCGGCGGTAATCACCTCCACGGGGATGCGCGCCCACTGCTCAATGGCGTATTTGGCGGCCAGGCCGGCGTGGAACGAGCTGCCACAGGCCACCACCACCACGCGTGTAATGGCGTCGAGCCTGCCCGATGCGCGCAACTGCTCCAGTTCGGTCAGGTGCAACTCGCCTCCGCGCACACGCCCGGTCAGGGCGCGCCGCAGGGCTTCGGGCTGCTCGTGGATCTCTTTCAGCGCGAAATGGGGATAGCCGCCCTTCTCGGCTGCCTCGGCGTCCCAATCGATGGTCATTGGCTCGCGTTCGACTGGCGTGCCATCCAGTTTTGTGATGACCGCGCTGGCAGCGTGCAGTGTGACCAGCTCGCCCTCGTCGAGGATCAGCACGCGCCGCGTATGCTTGAGCAGCGCGGGGATGTCCGAAGACAGGTAGTGCTCGTGCTCGCCTATCCCAACGATCAGGGGACCACCGCCCAGACGCGCGCCCACCAATACATCGGGTTGCTCCGAACTCATCACCGCGATAGCATATGCGCCAGTGACATGGGTCAGAGCCAGGCGCACCGCCCGTTCAAGGTCGTGATTGGCCTGAGCAAAGTACTCGCGCTCGATTAGATGGGACAGAATCTCGGTATCGGTCTCCGAGCGGAAATGATGCCCCGCCTGCTCCAGTTCAGCTCGCAACTCGACATAATTCTCGATAATCCCATTGTGGACCACGGTCAGCACGCCACTGCAATCGGGATGGGGGTGTGCGTTGGCGTCGTTGGGGCGTCCGTGCGTGGCCCAGCGTGTATGGCCGATACCGAGAGGACCGGGATGGGGGCGTTCATGGTCCGCAACAGCAGTTTTCAGATTCGCAATTTTCCCAGCGCGCCGATGCAGTTCCAGCGTACCGGTAGAAGTTAGTACAGCAATGCCAGCGGAATCGTAGCCGCGATATTCAAGTTTAGAGAGGCCATCGAGCAAAATGGTAGTGACATCGGTTCCCTGCGGGCCGACGTAGCCAATGATACCGCACATGGAGGTATCCTTTCTGTTTTTCGGGCATGACGAGATGCCGTTCGATGAAACAAGCCTTGTTCCATCAACTTCATCACCGAGAGCATTTTGTCCCAAGCGTTACCGGCTGGTTTTGTCAGCTCCCTTGTCAGGGTCGTGAAGATACCCTGGAGGCTCCCCGCTGATAGGTTCCGAACAGCCCCCTCCTCGTCAACCGCGGCCCCTCCTAAGTGGCCCGGCCCATGCGCTACTCAAATCAAACGTCAACTGTCTACATAATGAGTATACCACGGCTCATCCAAATCTGGATATGTAATAGTTCACAGATAGCCTGATTCCCCTGGTTACAGGCCGCTTCAGCCTCATAGAGGGATGAGATGCTATAATACAATGCCTCTGATTATCATATTTATCTATAGACATAGGAGAAATGTCAAAGCATGCCAGCGAACGAATTTCATGAAGCCACCATTTTCTGCCGCTATATCTTAAACACGTTGGATCGCCTCGTAACGTGTCTGGATGGGTTAAGCGAGGAGCAACTTAACTGGCGGCCAGCGGCTCCCAACGCCAATAGCCTCTATGCACTGGCCACCCATACCCTGGGCAACGCAGAAGAGAATATCCTGTACACGCTCTTTAGCAAGCCGAGTTCGCGTGAGCGCGAGCAGGAATTTCTCGCGCGCGGCCATGCAGCGGACGAACTGCTTGCACACTGGCGTGTTTTGTGCGAGCAAATAGGACAGGCACTGCTAAGCCTTTCAAATGAGGATCTGCGCGAAGAGCACATCCACCCACGTCGAGGCACGATCACGGGCCTGGATATTTTAATCGTGGTGGCCAGGCACACGGCTGAACACCTGGGCCAGGCCGAACTTACCCGCGATCTGCTGCTGGCGGATATACGCGTCTAGCTCCAAAGTAGTAGCCCCATTACTATCAAAAGTCAGGGTCACAACCCCCCTTGCGTGCGATGGCAAACGCCGGATTTCCTTCTATACTTTTCTCAGAAATATTCCATATACATGGATATAGCATGAGAAAGGATAGATACTCGTTATGGCTACTACAACAACCAATCTGGCTTTGCACGAAAAAATCTCGAAAATCGCTGTTGCGGATATGTCATGGTGGAGGCAGGCTGCGTACTATGTGGTGGGTGGTCTGCGCATCTGCTGCAAGGATATCCCTGGCCTGCTCACCCTGGTCGGCCTGTTTATGCTGCCGCCACTGGCCGCTGTGCTCATCGGCGGCCAGCCTGGGCCGCTCGCTTACTGGGTGGCCTCTGCACTGCCGTGGATTACGATCACCGTTGGAAATCTCTCCGCGGTGCTGGCTATCGAGGCTCTTGACGCGGGTGAGCCTGTCGTGCCGGCGCGTATCTTGCCCGCAGCCATACGCTGGTTGCCACGCTACCTCTGGACCAACGGCATTACCACCATGCTCTTCTGGGGCCTGTTTATCCCATTGCAATGGCTGCTCGGCCAGATGGTGAGCGCCTGGAACTGGCCACCTCTGGCACCTGTTGCTCTGTTAATGCTGCCCATGCTCTTCTGGCATGTGCGTCTGGTCTTTGCCACTTACGCTGCCGTGTTTGACGATCAGCCAGGGATGCAAGCGGTAAGGACCAGCCTGCGCATCCCGCACCGACGTTGGAAGATGGTGGTGCTGGCCTTTGTCGGCTCATTTATCATCGTGGCGCCGCTGGCTGGCCCGCTGTACCTCATGATCCTCACGATCCATAACCCGGTGATCGCGAGCGCATTTGAATGGGTGCTGGTCATGCCGATCCGCCCGCTGTTTATTGCAACTCTACATAAGATTTATCACGACTTTCGACCCTTGCCTTAATATGAGGGTCTGGATGGAATAGCGAGATTATCGGACATGAGCAGCAGGGCGGCCCTCGCTCCTGCTCTGCTGTTTCGCATAAATAAGGACTTGCCATAAGGTGCCCCCTCTTATGGCTCTGCATCAGGGTCCGGGTCTAGAGCACCAGTGAGGCGGATCAGGCGCTTTTGCAGGGCGTAATGTATGGGGTATATACGCGCTACCGGTCAGATTGTTTCGCGATAGCGATTGGTAATCGGCAATCTCCTATCGCGGCCAAACGCGCGCGGGGTGATCTTCACGCAGGGGGGAGCCTGGCGGCGCTTGTATTCGTTGAGATCGACCAGGCGCGTGACGCGCTGCACGACAGGCGCGTCGAAGCCCATCGCGATGATCTCCTCGATACTGCGGTCCTGCTCGACGTAAGCGCGCAAAATGGGGTCGAGTATTGCGTAAGGTGGCAGGCTATCGGTGTCCTTCTGGTCGGGACGCAGCTCGGCGGACGGCGGCTTGTCGATGATCAACTGCGGAATCACCGCTTTGGGGCCGAGCGTGTTGCGGTAGACGCAGAGTTCGTAGACCAGCGTTTTGAAGACGTCTTTGAGCACGGCGAAACCACCGGCCATGTCGCCGTAGAGTGTGCAATAGCCCACCGCCATCTCGGACTTGTTGCCGGTGGTTAGCACGATTGACCCCAGTTTGTTAGAGATGCTCATGATGATATTGCCGCGAATACGCGCCTGCAAGTTCTCTCCTGCCAGGCCGGGGTCTTCCTCGCCAATGGCCGGGATCAGCGCCTTGAGCGAGGTGCGAAAGACCTCCTCAATCGGGATGGTCAGACAGCGCATGCCCAGGTTCTCGGCCAGCTCCCAGGCGTCGGTTTTGCTGCCTGAGGACGAGTAGCCGGAGGGCATCGAGACGCCCAGCACGTTTTCCGCGCCGAGCGCGTCCACCGCGATAGCCGCGACCAGCGCGGAGTCGATGCCGCCAGAGAGGGCGATGTGCGCCTTCTTGAAGCCGGTTTTGCGCATATAATCGCCGGTTCCCAGGACCAGGGCGGTGTAGATCTCCTCCAGGCGCTCCATTTCTGGCTCAACGCGTTGGGGGGCGCCCAGCACGAGCGGCTGCCTGCTCTCAAGCATAGCTGGCGTTGGCGCTGGCGAACCGCTGATGATGTGCAGCGGCACATCCTCGTCCTCAACCTGGATGCGCTCCTGACGACGGCGCGGATCGTGCAGACGCGAGCGAAAAGCCGCCACAGTGTCCAGATCCACGACTAGCAGATCTTCCGCGAATTGTTTGGCACGCGCGATCAGCGTCCCCTGCGCGTCGAAGACCATACTCGCGCCGTCAAAGACCAGCTCATCCTGTCCGCCAACCAGGTTGACATAAGCGAGCATCACCACATTGTCAGCCGCGCGCGTAGCCAGCATCTCCTCGCGAAAACGACTTTTACCCGCGTGATACGGCGAACTGTTGATATTGAGGATCACTTCCGCGCCAGCCGCAGCCTGCATCGCCACGGGTCCGGTGGGGTACCAGATGTCCTCGCACACGTTCACGCCCACGCACACCCCGTTAATCAGGAAAAGCGGGGCCTTGCGTCCGGCCTGGAAGTAGCGATACTCATCGAAGACGCCATAGTTGGGCAGGTAATGCTTGTGATAGACGCCGGACAGCTTGCCCTCGTGGACCACCGCCGCGGCATTATAAATATCGTGTACGTGATCCACGAAGCCAATCACCGAGGTCAGACCGGGCAGCTCGCGGCTGGCGGTCACCAGTTCTTGTAACGCGGCCTGGTTCGCGGCCACAAAACCGGGCTTGAGCAACAGATCTTCCGGGGGATAGCCCACTAAGGCCAGTTCGGGCAGGCAGACAATATGCGCGCCCGCCCTATGAGCCTGGCGCATCGCCAGAAGAATCTTCTCCTGGTTGCCCCGCAAATCGCCAACAGTCACATTTACTTGAGCCAGAGCCACCCGAAGCGGTATGATATTCATAAGACAAACCTTTCTTGATTTTGGAACCATTCTGGATTCTGTCCACGGGCCAGGTAGGATGATCAGATCCCACGGGCCAGGTAGGATGATCAGATCCCACGGGCCAGATAGGATGGTGCAGATCCCACAGGCCAGGTAGGATGATCAGATCCCACGGGCCAGGCAAGCTGGCCCGCTACGCGTGACGTCCCACAGAGGCAAGCTC
>CAXUEY010000110.1:0-20412 GCA_964250225.1 uncultured Ktedonobacteraceae bacterium
GATATATTATTTAGGCTCATACCGTTTATTCATACTCCGAGATCTTTTCATGCTCACTCACGATATCGGCTATGTCTTTGCTGAAATATAATTTTTACCCTCTTTGCATTTAGTTTGCCACCGCAATCACAATATCACGTTTCTTAATCACGCGATCCACAGTATGCTCCATCTGTATGTAGGGCGCTTCGGTGCGGATATGCAGGGCGGTGCGGCGCTCGATCAGGCGCGTCAGTTCGGCGCGCTCGATACGGGTGGCGTTCCAGGCCAGGGCCAGCGTGCCTCCAGGCATCAGCAGACGTTCCCAGACGGGCAGGGCAGCATTGAGAAGGTCCGCGATCTCGCCGAAGTGCTGGATGCCGTAGGGCAGATCGCCAACGATGGCGTGCATACGCGGGCCTCCTGGCACCTCTTGCAGATGTTGCGCAGCCTGGGCGGTCTCGCCATGCACGAGGACCAGGTGGCGCGTCTCGCCTTTGCGCCCGACCTCGAACTGATAGCGCCGTCCGGCCTTGCGTCCACGTTCGTCCAGCTCTTTGTACGGAATATGCTCGCTGTGCAAATACTGACGCACAAATACCTCGGTGGTTGAGACATCCTGACGATTATGCTCGATCCCAAAAGCATCGTAGCCAGCGGCCAGCGCCTGAAAAAGCGTCGTGCCGCCGCCGGCCAGGGGGTCCAGCACGCGCAAGCGTCCACCGAACTGCTCGCGATAGGCCCCGGCGAAGATAGCCATATTCAGCAGCACACGCGTAAAGAGTTCGTTGGTCTTGCCCTTGTAACGGCGCACCTCGGCCATTTCTAGAGGAACGAAGGGCGCGAATTGCGGTTCGACGGGCCGCAGCAGTGGCCCCTCGATCTCGGCCAGATGCGCGAAATATTCATAGCCCTCGCTAATGGTGCCCAGGCGCGGCAAGATCTGGGCCAGTTGGCTCAGCAACGCGCTTTCGTCCTGCTCTGGGGCAATATCAGCCAGCAGGTAATCCTGTCCAGCCAGGCGAGTTGGCTCCAGGTGAGCAATGGCGACGCCCAGGGGACTGGCCAGCAATTCGGGTGAAGCCAGTGCTTCGGCCATGTTAGCGTACTGGGTGCTCCGTTGTGGTGTAATCTTGAGTGCGAGTTTCATAGAGGCAGTATATCAGAGAAAGGTCTTCTCATCTAGCTGCCAACGCATTACAATAGAGAAAAGAGTACAAACAGAGATTGGTAGAAACACGAGAGAAAGCAGGGCTTATATCTATGCATATTGTGACAGTTGATGAGATGCGCGAGTTAGAGGCCGGGGCCGAGCGCGAATATGGCCTGACCTCAGCGATCCTGATGGAGAACGCGGGCAAGAGCGCGGCTGAATTACTGGCGCAACATATTCGCAAACAACACACGGTCAGCGACCAGGAGTTTCTCCTATTGATCGGGCCGGGCAATAACGGCGGCGATGGCCTGGTCATGGCTCGCTACCTCGAAAAATGGGGTGGCAGGGTCAGCCTCTATCGCTGGAAAGAGCGGCACCTGGCGATCCACGGCGAGGAGGTGCCTGCCGAACAAACGGCGACGCGCCTGGAGAGCATCTTGCAAAGCGCGCGCTATATCCTGGATGCACTGCTGGGTACAGGCCGCTCGCGTCCCCTACCCGACGAGATGCGCGGCCTGCTGCGACGTGTGCAGGACGAACGAGAGAGGCGCGATACACTGCGTATCGTGGCGGTGGATCTACCGACGGGCATGAACAGCGATACCGGCGAAGTCGATCCCGGAACCATGCCAGCGGACATCACGATTACGCTGGCCTGTCCCAAACAGGGCTTTTTCTTCTTCCCGGCGCGCGACTATCTGGGCCAGTTGTATATCGGGAACATCGGCCTGCCATCCGAGCTGGAGAGCCATCTCCCCACCGAGATGCTCACCGATAGGCTAATCCAGAAGCTGCTGCCCAAACGCTCATTGGAGAGCAACAAGGGCACATTTGGGAAGGTCATGCTACTGTGCGGCTCACCTGCCTATCCCGGCTCGGCCTTTCTCGCAGGCAACAGCGCGGCCAGGGTGGGCGCGGGCCTGGTCACACTGGCCGTCACTGGGGAGATGTTACCCATCTATGCCAGCAGTTTTCACGAGGCAACCTTTCTCTTATTACCGCCCGATGAGGAGAAAAGTCTGAAACGCGTCAATACACTGATGGACGGTCTGGAGGGCTATCGCGCGTTGCTGATCGGGCCTGGACTGGGCCAATCGTCTTTCACCCGCGAGATGATTTTACATCTGTTGGAGCGTCTGCGCGCACTACCAGAGGATCGTAGACCGCATCTAGTGATCGATGCAGACGGCCTGAACAACCTCTCGGCGCTGGAGCACTGGTGGACCCTGCTGCCGAGCGGCACGGTGATTACGCCGCATCCTGGCGAAATGGGACGGCTCTGCCAGGGATTGAAAGTTTCAGGCGGCTCTATCGAACGCCTGGAACTGGCGCGCAAAAAGGCACGCGAGTGGCAGGTCACGCTGGTACTCAAGGGCGCCTGCACGCTTGTTACTGCACCTGATAACGTGGGGATGGCACATACGCGTATCAACTGGCGAGCCAATCCCGCGCTGGCCACTGCTGGGACGGGAGATGTGCTGGCGGGCATGCTGACGGGCCTTTTAGCGCAGAATGTAGAGCCATTCGACGCAGCCAGCGCGGCAGTACATCTGCACGCGGCTGCCGGAGAACTGGTCAGCAACGAGTTGGGGCAGGCGGGTTTATTGGCGGAAGACCTCTTGCCGAAGATTCCACGTGCCATGCTGAGTCTGAGCCAGGTTAGCCAGGGCCAGGGATAAAGAAGAAGACGATGCAGGCCATCAGGTAGATGGCCATCAACTGCACACCAGCCAGCCAGGACGATTCACCATCCAGGCTTACGACCGAGAAGAGCAGCACAGCCACCGCCAGGACAACCAGTTCCAACGGCTGAAAAACCAGGTCCATATGGTGCGGGAACAGCATACTGAGAAGAACCAGCGCGGGCGCGACCAACGTTGCAACCTGGATCGATGAACCAGCAGCGATAGCCATACTCAGATCAACACGGTCACGCAGCGCGATATACAGGGCGCTGGAATGTTCGGCGGCGTTGCCCACAATAGGGAGAATCACCAGGCCGACAAAGATCGGTGACCAGCCGAGCACCCTGGTGACCGGCACGATAGCACCGACTAACAGTTCACTATTCCAGGCGGTACCGAGCGTGGCCACAAGCAGGAGGAGAAGGATGAGCCAGAGCCTGGGGGTATCCTGGTGCGTATTTTCACGAGGATCGATCTGGCCGGTAAACGCCTCAACCTCTTCGTGGTCGACGGGTACAGATGGCGTATGCTGGCCACGGTGTTTGGGAGTGCGCCGTTCAATGCGCATATGAAAGACATGTGCCAGCAAATAGAGCACGTAGACGATCAGCAGCACAAGCGAAATCGCCACGCTCACCGCCTGTAAGCGCCCATGATCCTGGATCACCAACGAGCCGGTGGAGGGAATCAGGAGGCCGGCCACGGCCAGCAGCATCATCGCGGAATATTGTCCGGCATCGCGGGCATGGAAATACTGGCGTCCCCAGCGCCAGCCACCCAGAGCCAGCGAACTACCCAACACCAGCAACGAATTGCTGATGATCGAGCCGGTAAGAGATGCCTGGACGACCCTGATCAGACCCGCTTGCAGTGCAAAGAGGCCGATAATCAGTTCGGGCGCGTTCCCAAAGGTCGCGTTGAGCAGGCCGCCCGCGATGGGTCCGACATACGGTTCCAGGTGTTCCGTAGCAATGCCTATCAAGGCAGCCAGAGGGATCAACGCGAAGATCGCACAAAGAAAAATGGCCAGTGATGCTTGCGCACCCCAGATGAAGTCGATAGCAGGAGCAACAATGGCCATTGCCAGGAAATAATAGAGCCAGCGTGGCATACACTACATCTTCCGCGCGTTCTGTTATTCAGCAGCGCTTTCAGCCGTAAGTGCTACTTCGGAAGTGGACTCGGCCTCATCCACCACATTGACGCTGATTTTCGGCTCCAGTTTGGGGGCGACCTTGATAGAGATCGGATAATTCCCCAGAGCGCGAATGGGATTGGGTAGCTCGATGGTGCGGCGATCAACTTTCAGCCCCTCAGCGGAACGCAGGCCAGCCGCGATATCCTGGCTGGTGATGGAACCATAGAGGCGCCCCTGCCTGCCAACGCGCGCCTTAAACGTCAGGGTTACCTGCGCCAGACGCTCGGCCAGTTGGCGATGCTCGTCGGCCAGTTTCTCCTGCTTGCGCTGCTGGGCAGCGATATGTTGTTTATGGTTTGCCAGCAACGTTGGGGTCGCGCCTGCAGCCAGATGGCGACGTAAGAGATAGTTGCGGGCATAGCCATCGGCCACGTCCTTCAAATCGCCGGCCTTGCCCAGACCCTCTACATCTTGCAACAGAATTACTTTCATGATAAAAAAAAGCTCCTCGTAGGGGAGAGAACGCTACTCGTCTCTTCCCCAGCCCTACAATTACAACGACTGCCTTATTCTCGCCCCTTACTTTAACAGAAACCACCCATTTTTACAAGTGGTCGAACGTAGTTTCCAGGTTTTTCGGGTGTGTTTTGCCGACATTCGTCCATCCTGAGTGCTCCGACCCATTGCAAGCGCGAACGGACTCTTCTATAATGGAGCCATCTCATTTCGCAAGTAAAAAGGGATGCTTTTATGCAAATCGAAGGAACATATACGCTTCAAGCGCCACCGGAGAAAGTGTGGAGTTGCTTGAAAGACCAGCACATTATTCAGCGCGCTCTGCCCGGCCTGGAGCGGCTCACACCTATGGATGCGCACACCTACGCTTTTGCGATCCAGATACGGCACGCGCCTCTGCGCGGGATGTACGCAGGGCGTGCCACGATTTTGGAGCAGGATGAGCCATTTGCGTGTCAGTTGACTATTGAGGGCGACGAAGCGGCATCAGAGCTGCATTGCGCGGGCGAGGTACGCCTGACGACCCACAATGGCCATACAATTGTGAACTATCACGGCACGTTACAGCCTGGTCGCCGAGGGGCACTGATCCCCGAAGCGCAGGTAAAGGCCACAGTCAAAGTGCTGCTGCAGCACTTTTTTGCCTCCATGACCGATGAGTTACGTCGGCACAAAGAGGAGCTGGTCTACGTCACTACCCTGGAAGAGATGTATGAGACGCCTTTTATGGACGAGCAGAGCAGCGAGCAACTACTGCTAGCGCATCGAAGAAGCGCGCCAGATTTCCTGCATCGGTTGGTGCGCCTGACGGGTCTGGGCCAACAAAACCGCAGATTGGAAGAGCAATGGGTGCGACGTCTGCGTCAAGTGGGTTTTGTAGCAACCCTCCTCCTGCTGGTCTGGGTTGGCACACGCTTGCCACGCCGACCTATCACGCGTCTCTAGTTGCTCGCGCTCATATGGTGAGGAGTCGCGGGCCTGTCTCGATAGGCCCGCGCTTCAAGCTCGCGGGCCGCTGCGCTGAACTGGCCGATTGAGCACGTGCCTCTTCTGACTTGCACGCATAAGCATCACAGAGAGAAGAGCACACACGCCCAGCGCGAGAAAGAGGAGACTCCCCATGACGGTCCCTTCAACGTCAGCCGCAACCTTAGGATGCAAACCAATCAGCACCCAGAGGATAAGGATAGGAGGCAAAACCCAGGCCGAGGTGGTACGCTGGGATGACGTGGACAAGGTCTGGCGCTCCGTCACACGTCACTACACCAAATGTCTTCGCTATTCCGGGCCTGATACAGCTTGCCAATAAAAGATCAATATCCTCTATATAGCATGCTATGCCGGTTTCTGGGACTCTTAATCGGATAAACTCACGAATCACGCATAAACGAGCGCAGGCGGGCGCGCCAGTCATCATCATCCGCGCTCTCGGCTGGCTCGGTGGGAGGTGTTTCGCCGACGCTCCAACTACGCGTGCCATCGGCGCCACGCGCGGGCGTTGTCCACTGGCTACGCGGCTCTTTGGGACCGGCGAAGCGTAACGCGGTTGAGGCGGCTTTACGCACATCCTGCACGGGATCTTGTAAAAGCGGCGTAATCAGTTCGCTGGCATCAGGAGCGCCAAGTCTGCTCAACGTGCGTATGGCGCCAGCGCGTTCATCGGCGGTGGCGGCCTGCAAGAGTGGGGTGATCTCAGGAATCAGTTCTGTCAGGGCGAGTTCGGTGATCAAACGGAGCAGGCGGCTCTTGCGCATGGGATGAGTGAGCGTCACAAGCGCCTCGCAGCAGTCAGCCACGATCTGGGCTTGATCGCGAAGCGTCCCCTGCTTGATGGTCTCGGTCACGCTGGGATCGGCGAGCAAGGACTGAGAACTCTGCAAGAACGGCTCAATCCAGGCGGCTACTGGCTCGTTTAGATTCGTGCTCTCGTGGAGGCGCAAGGCCCAGGCGAAATGCTCTTGCAGCCAGTAATAGAGAGCCAGGGTCATCTCAGCATCGCGAGCAGCATAGGCGATCATAGCCGGAAACAGCGGACGGCGCGTCCAGTCGGTTCGCTGCAAGCTCTTATCGAGACGAGTGTGAAAGGCACGCTGCAACATCGCGGCCAGGGACGATTCGTGCTGACCAAAGACCGAGCGACTGGTGGCCTCCAGATCGTAATAGTGGGCCACGTATAGACCACGCTCGTCCATGACGCGCAGGTCGGCCCCGGCTCCATGCAGCAGAACCAGGCAGGCGGGATTAGCCACCACAGCGTTGAGCAGTTCAAGATCGCGCAAACGCAGGGCATCTACTACAAAGCAGTGGCCATCAATGGCCAGTTGCAGCAAGGCCAGACGCGGCCCAGACACGTCGCTTTGCGTGAATGAGCGCGCCTGGGTAAATTCCGCGTCAATTGCCACAACCGGTGCCTGCTTGAGCTGCTCAAGCGCCTGTAGTAACTGTTCAGGGCGGTCAACCCAGACACGTTGACCTCTGGGGGGAAGTTGTCCCGGCGGGGGAGTGATTCCCAGGTATCCGCCATGTGCCCTGGCCGCGTCTCCCTGCTCCTCTGATGATGCTGTGTTACTCAATGCTGTCCCTTTTTCCTGGTAAGAGTTTTTTCAAAAGTCACTATAGTTCTAAAAAACGTAGCGTTTGGTAGCGAAATGGAGCGTTCTATTGGCCGCTTGCTTTCGTTACCAAATGCCTGTCTTCTAGCTTTGTAAGGAGAACGACAATCCTTACAGGGTGGACTACCAGGGATGCAAGCACCCCTTTACCATCCTCTACCACCCTTAGCCCGAAGGCATCCGGGGCTACTTTTCGTATAATGTTGCCTGACCCATTAATGTCGGCATTGATCTTGCGTCCATCGGATGCGCGGTAGAGTCCACGCTTCACTCGCTTTCCGCTAAACGTGTGCTTCTCACCAGCATGCTTGCGCACAGGCAACGGGTCCAGATCAAGTAAACTGGCTTTTGACGTATAAGACTCTTCTGTGATCTTGACCGTGATAGCGACCAGTTGCGCCTTGTAGGTAAGCATCGTGATGAAACGAGCGTGAGGGATGTTCACGAAGTTCTGATTTGTGCGCTTGCTCATCTCACTGCTCTGCTTCCATTTGTCATTTTTCCCGATGCACAGCACACCGATCTCCTCTCTCACCAGCAGATCAATAATCCGCTTGCTGGCAGTATGTATGTAGTGATCGATGCGCCTGTTGCGCTTTGTTGTCATGCGTTCCATACGCTGCGTTGTACCCGTGTGACCGAGTTGCTTTTGCAGATCTGCTCTCCGTTTGTTATAGAATTGGTTAATGGACTTCACTGGACGCCCGTTAACAAGGACTGACCGAAAGCCAGGTTTGTTTGAAGTTAGCGCCACCAGATTATTTATGCCAATATCTATCCCCGCGTAGAAAGCCGGATTGACCTGCGCTTGTGTGACCCTCTTTTCGTACACTGCCTCAACCACATAGAAGCCCGTGCGCGGCACAATGCGCACCTGATCGATGTCCTTGTGTTTTGTCTGTACCTCAATCGTCAGCCCGGATGGTTTAATCATATCACCTTTTAAGCCCTTTTTGCCCCGGCTGATAGCCTGGCTCGTGTACACCAGCAGGTTACGCCCTTTACTCTTGTGCTTGTATCCTGGGAGTTTCGGATGTCCTAAAAACGCAGATGGGTTGAATGCGTAGGCGTCGCGCGCTTTAAAGAAACTCTCCCAATCATGAGCAAGCTGCATCAAGACCTGCTGACTGACCTTTGCTGGAAGCGCTTTGTAGGCTTCATGCGACTGCATGCGTCGTTGCACTTCGTGATAGCTAAGGTACTTCCGCTCGTGGATGTAGGCTTGCCGAACCTCATAGTTGCCAGCATTGTACAGGTTCTTCGACTTAAACGCTGCCTCGTCAATGAGCGCATACCGCAGGTCGTTGCGAGCAATCACATATTTTTCCACGAGTTGCATCTTTGTCCCCTCAATGGGTTCGATGCTTGACTTCTCGTTCATCCTCTCCTCTCCTATAGTGGGAACGCTGCCATACGTATTGTTAGCACAACAATACTTCCTGTTAACCTTACTGAGAGCACCTTGACCCCTGCCGGCGCGTGGTAGGTTACATACTGACAGCACCATACTACAGAGAGCGTGTTGACCTGCTGGCTCTGGCTCTCCGTACACGGCCTGGGCAACAATCCAATGGGCTGTTTGCTCTGGAGTTGGGCGTGGGCTGCGGTGAGCGCATTGTCTCTATCCTGGCTGGTCACATAGTACCTGGTTGATGCACCCTGCCCACCGCTGAACTTCGTAAGGTTCCTTATGACTTATCTGAGAATGCTTACATGCTGGACATGGCTCGCCCCTCTGCATCAAAGATCATACGCCAGTTCCAGGCCAGGCTTGATACAAAAGGTGAAAGACCTCCCGGACTTCAACCTTATAGAGGGCCTGGAACACACTCATCCTCTCATCTAGAATAGCGATTTTTTGAGGTCAGCAAAGCCATAGACCGCTTGCTAGCAGCGGTCTATGGCTTTGTTTGAAAAACGAACAGCTAACAATCTAATGCGCCAAAGGCTTCTACGCAGTTGTGTCTACCTTCCAGCCGCAAAAACCACATGTCATACCCTCCCGTCCAGGTGACATTCATGGAGTAGCATCCCGCTGTCAATACATACAACGGGCTGCCCAAAGCGTAAATCCGTGAAGATCTTTCGATCTACTTAAAGAGAACGGCCTCAATCATCATCGGTAATGCGAAAAACCGCCATGCGCGAGCGCAACGCGTTGGTCAGTTCCACCAGGTGCGTCAGGGATTGCTGCATCTCTAGCATGTGTGTGGTAATCTCACTGGTCTTGCGCGAAATCTCTTCAACTGAATAGTCCACGCGTCGTGAGCCATGAGCCTGGCTCGCAGCTGCGTCACAAATCTCCTGGACGAGGTCTGACATCTGGGCAGTGACCACACCAATGGCGTCGAGGGCGGCGCCGGTTTCGGTGACCAGTTCGGACTGCATCACAACCTTCTGAATATTCTGCTCAACGCTCTGCGAAACAGTGGCGGTCTCTTGCTGGATTGTGCGCAGGCGTGTGGAGACTTTGCGCGCGGCTTCGGCGCTATGCACGGCCAGCGAGCGCATCTCCTGGGCAATGACCACAAAGCCCTGTCCCTGCTCACCAGCGCGCACCGCTTCTATCGCGGCATTGAGGGCCAGCAGGTTCATGCGCGTGGTCAGCTCAGTGATCTCTGCCACGGTGTCGTTGATCTCCTGGCCACTCTCGCCCAGGCGTTTGATGACGCGCGAAGATTGCATGGTGATCTCGCGCACCTGGCGCATGCCTTCAGTAGCGCGCATAATCTGCTTCTGCCCCTCTCCATTGACCTCCAGCGCCTCGCTTGAGACATGGGAAATTTGCGCGGCACTTTCCGAGACGCGCTGCATGATGCCAGCCATTTCTTCGATGGACAGCGAGATATGCTGAACCTGACGCTCCTGCTGGTTGGCATCGCCAACCAGCAGATCCGAATGGCGCTGAACTTCCCGCGTATGCTCATCGACGGCCTGAGTGACCAGTTGCACGGTGCCCAGGATGCTGCTGATCTCCACCAGCATGCTATTAATTGCCTCGACCACTGGCCGGAGCTTCTCATGCGCGACCTGCACGCGCACACGCAAATCGCCGCTCTGGATGCGTTCCAGATCGCAGCGCAGATCGATAATCGCTGCTTCCAACGAGACACGTTCGGCCTCGCGCTCCTGAAAAAGGCGCGCGCTATCTATCGCAATAGCCGCTTGATTGGCAAAAAGCTCGATCATCTCAATACTCTCTTCGGTGGGAATCTTGCCATCGAGAGGTTCGTCGAGCGAGAGAAAACCCAGCAGACGGCGCTGGCGTGGACTGAATAACGGCACCAACAGCAAATCGTTGGGGTGCCAGGTGCCGGGCCGATGTACCGTCGCCTCACCATTGCTGATAATAAGCAAATCCTGAAAAAGATGCATATGCTCGTGGGAAATAAAGTAACTTTGACTGATCTGGAAATCGGGGTGCATCAACCGCAGCATCTGGCTTACCTGCATCGGATGGGCGTCCAGTGCCTGCTGATCCTCTTCAGAGATGCCCTCGCTCGCCGCAGCCCATAAGTATTCATACTCATCATCAATCAGCTTAATAACCGAGATCCGAAAACCTGTACAGCTGCTGATTGAAGAGACAACTTGCTCCAACACTTCACCCAGCCCCAGTTCGGCGCGCAAGATGTTGCCCAGATAGATCAGCTCCTTAATCTGCTGGCTCTGGCGCAACATACTACTCTTAATCGTTGGCAATGATGGGGCGGTTGGTTCGTCCTCCGATGAATGCGAGGAGAGTGGAACGGCGGTCTGATCTATTGCGTGTTCATCGGCTACTGGTTCTATTGTCGCTTGAAAGCGCGTTCGCAGAGGTACAAACCAGCTGTGCTGCTTCCCTTCAGGCATGCGTTTTTTCCATCCTTTGGCGGAGAGAGTCGATCTTTGTCCTAGTATATCAGATTTAGCTGCTTTGATAGGGTCGATAGTACCCTTGCAACGAACGTGGAATGGTGCCATTCAGCAGGGTTCCGTCCGCGCGATGTTCTTCACGCAGGACGTGCCCACGCCGATGAAAAAGTTCCACCAGTTCGCTCTTCTCATATGGCACGACTACCTCTACAGATTCCATACTCGCGGCCAGCACCTCGGCAATTGTAGCGCGTAACTCGTCCAGCCCGCTCTGGCGCAGAGCGGAGACCGCCACGGCATTAGAATAGAGCGAGGTATCGACCTCGCCGCCATCCTCCAGCAGGTCGACCTTGTTCAGGGCGGTTACACGTGGCTTGTCGGCAGAGTCCAGGCTACTCAAGATCTCGTTGACCGTCTCGCTCTGCTCAATAGCGTTCTCATGCACGGCATCGACTACCTCCAGCAACAGGTCGGCCTCGATCACCTCCTCCAGCGTGGCACGAAAGGCAGCGATGAGTCTGGTGGGCAGCTTCTGAATAAAGCCCACAGTATCGGTCAGCAGGGCCTCCTGGTTATTGGGCAGGAGAATATGGCGCGTGGTGGGATCAAGCGTGGCAAAAAGCATATTGGCCGCCAGCACATCAGCAGAGGTAAAGGCGTTGAAAAGCGTCGATTTCCCGCTATTGGTGTAGCCAACGAGAGCCACTACAGGGATCAACTGGGCCGTGCGTTGCTGGCGGTGAACCTTGCGCGCTTCGCGCACCGCCTCGATCTCCTCATGCAACTCGGCAATACGTCCGCGAATACGCCGCCGATCCATCTCCAGGCGCGTCTCACCGGGACCACGCACACCAATCGCACCGCCTACTCCACTGGCACCCGCGCTGCGCGAGCCACCAGACTGACGCGAAAGCTCCACACTGGCACCTGTCAAACGTGGCAAACGATACTCCAATTGCGCCAGTTCAACCTGGAGGCGACCTTCGCGGGTACGGGCGTGTTGCGCGAAGATATCCAGGATCAGCGCCGTGCGATCCAGCACGCGGGCATCGAGCAGTTTTTCCAGGTTGCGCTGCTGCGAAGGGGAAAGCTCATCATCAAAAATCACCAGATCAAAGCCGGGACTCTTCTCCAGCTCAGCCAACTCCTGCACACGTCCCTTGCCCAGATAGGTCGCCATATCGGGATGGCGCAGGCGCTGAATCATGCTGCCAACGACCTGTGCGCCGGCAGTACGGGCCAGCGTACCCAGTTCGCTTAACGAATCCTCAACGCTCCATACACTTTCGCTTGCGTGTTGATCCACCGCCACCAGATACGCGCGTTCCGCCCTGGAGCGCGAAGGAGTCTCTATCAATCGTTCGTGTTTTGTCGTAAAATATCCTCCCTTTGTGTGTACTCTCTGGCTCATTCTAGCACGCCAATTAGAGAACACAAGCTATGCTATTCTGACCAGCCTCTAGCGCGATACCCGCTCGCATCCCTACGCCGAGGGACATGAAGAGCACATCCAACGAAACGCGTTCTCAATGCCTGAATGTGGTATGTACCGCAATGGTATGGATAAAAAAGCTGTTGACCTGCGCGAACAGGCTGCCTGTGACCGCCTGATTGTAGAAGTTTTGCCAGCTAGTGAACTGTGAATCGAGGATGCCACCTGGAAAATTATGCACATCCTGTAAGATGTTCCCCAGGATCAGAAGCAGCACCACCCAGAGCAGCCAGGCCTCCACGAAGCCGACCAGACCGCCGAGCAGCGTATCGCCAAAGCCAACCAGCGGGATCTTCTTCATCACACCGCGCACAAGCGTCGCCACAACATGGACGATGAGCACTGTGCCAAAAAAGAGCGCGAGGTACGCAATCACGGGGGTCGAGGGCAGATTATTCGCGGCCAACAAAGCCGTCAAATTCGGGCCAAAGAGATACGCGACCACCAGAGCCAGGGGCAGGCTAATCAGGTTGACCAGGCTAAAGACAAACCCATTGCGCAGGCCATTAAAGACCAGCAGACCGACGGTTATGATAAAGAGCAAATCGACAAGGCTGATGCCAAGAACCATCGTATTATTCCTCCAAAACGCTGTGCTATGAGCGACGCTGCCTGAGCAGGATCGCTTATATGAAAGACGTTGTGGAGCGGCTGGTCGTAACAACGATAGGATTGGATATGTTGTACTTGCCAGTCTACTGTAAGTAGACCGGCAAGTACATTTGTATTTTTACGCGCTATGTATACTATGATCTCTGGCCAGCTCGCTGTATTCTGGAACGTTCCGCCTGATGTTGAAATACGTCCAACGAACAAGATACCTTGTTTTAACCGAAGATCGTATGAATCTGTTCCATACGAGCAGAGCATCGCTTGAGTACGATGCTCTGCTCGTTAGATTGCAAGCCGCCCTACATCATATGCGCGGCCATCTGCGCCAGTTGCACCAACCAGAAAGGTAGGATCGTTCCCATCGCCAGGGCACCGAGCACCGCCAGGGTCAGCGCGACCTTTGTGGGCCAGTCTGTGAGCGCTTTTGGCTCCTCGACCGGCTCCGGTGGCGCGACAATCTGGCGCGTCGGAGCTGGCCTGGTCTTCGTGGCGACAGCGGTTGCGGTGCGACCCGACGCGCCCACGGCCAGTTTGCCGGAAACGCGGCGACCAACGGATGGTAGTGGGCCAGAAACGCCGCGGGGCGTGACCGGCACGACCTCTTCTTGTTCCATAAACATCGTCGCAATGGGCCGCAGGTAGTAATACATGCCCAGGACGCTGGCCAGCACGCCGATAATCAGCAGTTCGGGATGCCCGGCAGCCAGGGCGGCATAGAAGATGTAGTACTTGGCGGCGAAACCGGCCATCGGCGGAAAACCGGCCAGTGAGAAGAGGAAAAAGGCCAGCAGTCCCGCCAGCACCGGCTGACGATGCCAGAGGCCACGCAATTCACGTGGACCCGTGCCGGAATTGTCCGCGCGCTCCAGCACTGCCACGACTCCGAAGGCACCGATATTCAGGAAGGTGTAGCAGAGCAGGTAGAAGAGGATGGCCGACATACCCAATCCCGGCACGTTGCCGTTCGCGCCAGCCACGACGCCGATCAGCAGGTAGCCCGCGTGGGCGATGCTCGAATAGGCCAGCATGCGTTTGACATCCTTCTGCGCTACGGCCAGGATGTTGCCGCCGACGATGGTCAGGATGGTAATCGCCCAGATCGCAGGCATCCACGCGCTATGCAATGGGGCCAGGACAATTGTGAAGACGCGCGCGAAGGCAATGATTGCCGCAGCTTTGGTGCCCACCGACATAAAAGCTGTCACCGGAGCTGGCGCGCCCTCGTAGACATCCGGCGTCCAGGTATGAAAGGGCACGGCAGAGACTTTGAAGGCAAAGCCAACCATCAGCAGGCCCATACCCATGAAGAGCAGCGTCGAGGCGGCGTGATGGGCAGTCACAAAGGCCAGGACCGCACCGAACTGCGTCTGGCCTGTCGCACCATAGATCAGCGCCAGGCCATAGAGCAGGAAGGCCGAGGCAAACGAGCTGAGCAGGAAATACTTCATGCCTGACTCCTGCGAGCTGGTCCGACGCGCAATATAGCCGCAGAGAATATACAGGGACAGCGAGAGCAGCTCAATGCCCACAAAGATCATCAAGAAACTCTGGGCTGCTGCCAGGACCATCATGCCAACCGTGGCAAAGAGCAACAACGCGTAGTACTCACCCTGCTCGATCAGGCTCTGGCGTTTGAAGTAGCCGGGGGAGAGCAACACTGCCAGAAAAGCCGCGCTGATGATAATGATAAAGGCGTACATCGTGCCCTGATCCGAGGCCAGCATGCCATAGAAGGCCGTATGATGGTCGCCGAGGGCAAAGAGCGCAATCGAGGCCGCCAACGCGCCCGCTAAGCCGAGCAGCGCTAAAAACGGCAACGTGAGAAACTCGAACGGGATGGAGGCGCCAGGGTGTTTCTCCAAAGCCACGCGTGCTTGCGCGCCCTGGGGCAGCACCAGGTCTGCCAGAAGCACGATTAAGCCCATCCCTGCCAGTATGAGCAGGGGCAAGATGCGCGCCCAATCACTGGCCGATGATATATAAGTAAATGACATAAGAAAACCCTCTGGCAATGGACACGCTCAGCCTCACCATGTGGGGACTGAACGCATCCGCCGCTCTAATGTAGTAAGGCACTTCCAACGGCATGCAATGCGTGTTGCAGCGTATTTACAATGGATGGCTCCATCACCGCCGTCAATGGATTGGGCTGGAAGCCAATGTAAAAGATCAAGATCAGTAGCGGCAGGAGCACCGCCAGTTCGCCCAGTTGCAGGTCTTTGAACTGGCCTTTGCGGATCAGCGTCGCTACATACCCCTCATTCTGGTGCGGCCCCTCCATCACACTCAGGAAGAGGCGGATGAGGTACCAGGCAGCCGGCACGACCACCGCTGTGGCCAGAATGCCCAGAACGATATTGTGCTGGAAAATCCCGATCAGGGCCAGGAATTCGCCCGCGAAACTATTCAAACCGGGCAAGCCGAGCGAGGAGAGGCAGGCAATCAGCAGCACCGCGGCCAGAACCGGGACACGCAGCGCCATACCACCGAAATCGCGCAGATCACGCGAGCCTGCACGCATCTCGATAAAGCCCACGATCAGGAAAAGCGCGGCTGTGGTAATGCCGTGATTGACCATTTGTAAAACCGAACCCTCGACACCCTGCACATTCAGCGCGAACATCCCCAACATGACCACACCCAGGTGGCTGATACTTGAATAACCGAGCAGGCGCTTCATATCGGTCTGTACCAGTGCCAGTACTGCGCAGTAGAGAATACCGATTACCGCCAGCACGCTCAGCAAAGTCGAGAACTGCTGGAAGGCCTGCGGGAAAAGCGGGATGCAGAAGCGCAGGAAGCCATACGCTCCCGTCTTCGACATCGCACCGGCCAGCATCGCTGTAACTGGCGCGGGCGCTTCGCTATAGGTATCCGGCAGCCAGCTATGGAAAGGCACAAACGGGATCTTCACCACAAAAGCCAGCGCCATGCCCAGGAAAAGCCACGTCTGGATCGTCGGGTCCAGTTGCGTGTTCAACAGTGTGAAGAGGTCCAGCGTGTAAGCCCCACCAGCCGCCACCTGGTGATAGTAGCCCAGCGCGATAATCGCGGCCAACATCAGCAGACTGCCGACAGAGGTGTAGAGCACAAACTTGAACGCGGCATAGATACGGCGCGGCCCCCCCCAGGACCCGACCAGCAGATAAGCCGGGATGAGCATCAGTTCCCAAAAGATATAGAACACAAACAGGTTGGTCGCGAGAAAGACGCCCAGCATGCCGCACTCTAACAGCAGCATAAAGGCCATGTACTGCTTGAGGCGCTGCTCAACGCGGAACGAGGCCCCGATACATACCACAGTCAGCAATACGGTCAGCGCGACCAACAACAGGCTGATGCCATCTACGCCCAGACTATAGTTGAGCGTGAAGCTACTCGTTGAGACGATTGGCACATACTCAGCAAAACTGCCCAGAAAGGTTGTGCTGGGAGTCGCACCGATAATCGAGCTACTGCTTGCAAGGTTGGACTGCGCATAAGCCAGGGCCAGACCAAAGACAAAGAGCAGAGTGAGAATAGCCGCGCCCAGGGCCGTCCAGCGGATCGCGTCTCTATAGCGTTCAGGCATCAGCAGAACGATGATGCCTCCCAGCAAGGGCAGAAAGACAATGGTTGAAAGCAAAGGATACATTTTTATTCTACCCCCTGACCACAGCGTAATAAATGACCAGCAGGACAACGCCAAAGAGGATCGCCAGCGCGTAGTTGCGCATATAGCCCGTTTGCAGACGACGCAGCACCCCGCTGGTGCCGCCGGTCAGCCAGGCCAGGCCACGACTACCACCGTCGAGCACATCGCCCTCAAAAAGCGACGTAGCGACACGCCCAAGCCATTTCAGCGGGTTAACGATCACTGCGATACACAGCTCGTCGATATAATATTTATGGAAGACCAGCTGATAGAGCGGGTTTCTGCTCTCGCGATACACAAAGCCTCGTCCATACATCAACCAGGCGATCCCGATGCCCAGCAAAGCCAGGCCAAGACTCAACCCCGCCGAGAGCCACCCCATGCCCAGGCTGAGCGCCACATCATGCACAGGCGCGCCGGTCCAGGTTGGATCGGTAAAGATCGGACTCAAGAAGTTCGCAAACGGCTGCCAGCTCGCCCCGCCAAAGAGGGCGAACGAGCCAACCAGCCCACCGATAACCGAGAGCACCGCCAGGATAATCAGTGGCACCGTCATAATCTCTGGCGACTCAAAGATCGCGTACAGCCCACCGTGGCCCACAGGATGCGTATCTTCGGTGATATCCTCCGGCTCGCCATGCGCGTGCGCAATTGGGCCAGCGCCGCGATAGTCCCCGAAGAAGATCCCGAAGACCAGGCGGAACATATAGAACGCGGTCAGCCCAGCCGTAACCAGAGCCAGCGCCCAGAGCACATAGAAGAGCGTCCCTCCTCCATGCATCGCCCGTGCCAACAGTGAGCCGATAATCTCGTCCTTACTCCAGAAACCCGCCAGTGGAAAGATCCCGCTGATAGCCAGGGAAGCGATGAAGAAGGTCACATAGGTGATTTTCAAACGCACGCGCAGGCCGCCCATCTGGCGCATATCCTGCTCGCCGCCCAACGCGTGGATTACCGAACCGGCGCCCAGGAAGAGCAGCGCCTTGAAATACGCGTGCGTCGTCAGGTGGAAGACACCCGCGCTATAGTTCTGCGCACCCTCAGCCATAAACATATACCCAAGCTGGCTGATCGTCGAGTAGGCCAGAACGCGTTTGATATCCAGTTGGAAGAGCGCGATGGTCGCGGCGAAGAGGGCAGTCGCGCATCCAATTATCGCTATTGTCATCAACGCGACGGGCGAGATGGTGAAAAGCGGATTGGCGCGCGCCACTAAATAAACGCCAGCCGTGACCATCGTCGCCGCATGAATCAGCGCACTGACCGGCGTCGGGCCTTCCATCGCATCCGGCAGCCACATATACAGCGGCAACTGCGCAGACTTGGCGGCACAGGCCACGAAGAGCAGCAGGCAGATGGCCGTTGTGATCGTCGCGGGAAGCGCGCCGGAGACCACATGGTCGAGTACACCGGTAGTGTTTGTTGCAGTATTGGTCAGGTAATTCAACGTCTGGTAGTGCTGGAAAATCAAGAAAATGGCGATCATCAAGCCAAAGTCGCCGATGATGTTGATGACCAGCGCCTTGCGAGCTGCCGCTACAGCGGAGCGACGTGTAAACCAGAAGCCGATCAGCAAGAACGAGGCCAGGCCAACCAGCGCCCATCCAACCAGCAGGAAGAGAAAGTTGTCGGCGCTCACTAGCAGAACCATCGCGAAAATAAAGAAGTTGAGATAGGCGAAGAAACGAGCAAAACCCTCGTCATCCGCCATATACCCGGCTGAATAGATGTGGATCAGGAAACCCACCCCCGTCACCACCATCAGCATCGTCGCCGAAAGCGGATCGAGCAGCAGGCCGAAGCTGATGTTGAGCGGAATGGCGTTGGGCAGGATACCCGTAGCCACCGCGCCGGTATTTGCCCAGGTATAGAGCACCAGGTCGCTCAAACGCGCCGAACCAGCAGGCGTTTGTAGCATAGAGATAAAGCTGATGGCGGCAAAGAGAAAGGCCAGACCCGACGCGCCCCATGCGATAGCCAGTACAGCCGGGCGCGCCATCCCCCTGCCGAAGATGCCCAACAGGACAAATCCGAGCAGCGGAAGAAAGAGCACCCATTCAGTAAGATTTGTCATATATTAGCTCCCTGCATCTCGGACGACTCGCTAGAGCGCGGTATCTGGTGTCCGAGATGGATAAGATATCTAGCCTCGTAATGTGTTCATCTCATCGACGTTGATATTGCGGCGCGTGCGGAAGATCGAGACGATAATAGCCAGGCCGACCACAACTTCAGCAGCGGCGACGGTTAGCACGAGAAAAACGAACATCTGCCCATCAACCGAGTTAAGATAGCGCGAAAACGTAATAAAGGACAGGTTTACGGCATTGAGCATCAGTTCAATGGACATAAAGATCGTCAGCGGATTGCGCCGCACCAGCACCCCCACCGTGCCAATCGCAAAGAGGGCCGCACTAACGATTAAATACCAGGAAATCGGGATAGTCTGCATATACTCCTCCAACAATCCACGCGCGAGCAAACGGGATCATCGTTGCTTATCGCGCGCGAGCACACGACGCCCCAGCACCATCGCGCCCAGCATGGCCACGATAATCAGCAAGCTGGTAATTTCAAAGGGAAAAGAGAAGCCGTGGAAAAGCGCCAGGCCAAAGGTCTCGGTATCGCCGTGTTTATTCACATGCTCAGCCAGGCCATTGGCCGGGCCAGTACGGGCCGCGCTATCGATGGCCGCGCCGGTGTAGAGCAGGTAGCTCAGCGCGCCGATCAGCACAAAGCCTAGAAAAGCGGCAATGCCACGTTGCCAGAAGCGCCTGTCGGGAACAGCCACATCGCCTGTATCCTCAGAGGCCAGCATCGTCACCACAAACAAAAACAGCACCATAATCGCGCCCGCGTAGATCAAGATCTGCACGATAGAAATAAACATCGCGCCCAGTTGCAGATAAAACATCGCCAGGAAAAACAGCGCTAAAATCAGGCTCAGAGCGCTGTGAATGGCGTTTTTAAAAAGAATCACACCCAGCCCGGACGCGATACTGGCCACCGCCAGCACGAAGAACGCGATCAAGGTCGGGGTATCAGCGTTTACGGCCATCTCTTGCCTGCTCCTTCTCATCTTGCAGGGGACGCCGGTCCCGGTCCTGCTCTTTATTAGTGATTAACACTCTGCGCTCGGTCTCCAGCGTACCCAGCCCCACAGCCGCGGAGCTGGCACCAGAGCCATCGAAGACCCGCTCTTCCTGAGGTACCGGTTGCGGCGCCTCTGGCAGCGGCGGAGCTGGATCGAGCCAGACCGCAGCCGAGCCAAGCGTAGACTGCTCACGCGTCTCCAGCAACTGTTCTTTGTGATAGACCATATCCTCTGGATGGTACGAGGCCAGCTTGTAGACCTTCTCCAGCGTAATCGCGCCGGTGGGACACGCCGCCTGGCAGTAGCCACAGAAGATACAGCGCAACATATTCACGTCGAAGACTTTAGCGTAGCGCTCGCCCGCCGAGACGCGATTGGCCTCCGTGTTCTCGTCGGCCTCGATATAAATCGCGTCCGCCGGACACGCGCCCGCGCACAAATAACAGCCCACGCAGCGCTCCAACCCATTGTCGTAGCGATGCAGTACGTGCCGTCCCCGGAAGCGCGCCGGCAACTCGCGCTCCTCCTCTGGGTATGAAACCGTCGTCGGCTTCTTCCCAATATTTTTCAGGGTCGTTGCCATCCCTTTCAGAATGTCGAGTGACATGGTATGTCTTGCTCCTTATGAGTCCGTTTTTA
>CAXUEY010000111.1:0-20119 GCA_964250225.1 uncultured Ktedonobacteraceae bacterium
AAACACACGCTGCCCCGGATATAACAAAAACCTAAACCCCAGGCCACTCTTCTCTTGCTCATAGAAAATCTTTTCCCTTTTCACCTCTTCCGTGTTATAATCTCCGCGTGCCTTCATAAAGACGACGAAACGCGAGGAATAGTATGGCAGGAGCATCGCCGAAGAAACATTCACAGGGCCGCAAGCAGTTGATTGAGCGGCGTGTCCTGATTATTTGTGTGGCAGTTCTGTTTCTGGGAGCCGCGGTGGTGCTCTGGATTGTGAACGCTGGCTCGTGGTCGAGTATTCTTTCAATTATTTTCACGTTCACTGGCGTCCTGGTTGGCCTTTTCCAGTGGCTCTTTCCAGTCTCGATCAATTCAGAGGCCAGACCTCAAACTCCACCCGCACAACCTATGCTCTTTCTCCAGCCGAATAGCACAGCAGGTGCCAGTTCAGCTCTCACTCCAATTGTTCTTCACCTGCCTCCAACAATGCCCACGCCCGCCGGATCGCCTACGACGGATGCGGGAGAGAAGTCAGTATATCGCGGCATTCTGGGCCTGCCGCCTCCCACAGACCCGCGTACTATCCAGCAGCGCGAGACGGCTGTTCATGATATCTACGCTCTCCTGCTCCAACCAACTACCTCGGCGGTGGTGTTGACCGGTATCGGTGGAGTTGGGAAGTCTACCCTGGCAGCTCTGGTCTACAGCCATGCCGAGGTGCAGCGTCAGGTCGCTCAGGGGCCGTTTACCGATCCCGCTATCTGGCTGAATATCGATCCAGCCGTGACGATGGCTGATCTCGCGGGCAATCTCTGCGAGATTTTTGGCAAGCCTCTGCCGGATTTTAGCAACCTCTCCCTGCAACACCAGGCCTTAGCTCTCTTCAATATTTTGAATGCACCGGACGCCTCGCGTCTGCTGGTGCTCGATCAGTTTGAGAATTTGCTCGATTGGCAGACTGGTCACGCGCTAGCGGATCGACCCGGCGTAGGCGAGTTGCTGGACGCGCTCAATAGCCGACCTTGCCGCTCGCGTATTCTGATGACCACGCGCCCCTGGCCGCTGGGGACGCGCGAATATCCACCGACCTGTATGCATGAGTACGTTGTAAAGGGCCTGGAGCTGGCTGAAGGCGTCGAATTTTTGCGTAAACGTGGCATTCAGGGCGATGAGCAGGCCTTGCGCACTGTGGTTGAGCGTTGTGGCGGTCACGCCTTTGCCCTGACCCTGCTGGCCTCGCTGCTGCATCACCGTAAACTCACCCTGACAGCCTTTTTCAACGACAGCAGTTACGCGCACGTCTGGACCGGCAACGTCGCCCGCAACCTGCTCGACGACATTTATACCTCACAGCTCAACGAGACGCAGCGCAAGCTGCTGCTGGCTTTCTCAGTCTATCGTGAACCTGTCCCGCTCTCTGCTGCCCGCGCGCTGTGCGACTTCGCGGACAGTGAGTCCCAGGCGCAGATTCAGGCGGCGCTGGATGCTCTGCTGGCGCAACATCTGCTCCAGGCGGCGGGAGACGGCAGCTATCAACTGCATGCTATCGTAGACAGCTATGCCCACGATCATTTTGCTGCGCGTGACGAGCAGGCCAATGAGCAGGCTCTGTGTGCGGCTCATGCCAGGGCTGCGCGCTACTATACCGACCTGGCCGCCAGTGCCTATCCCCCGCGCAGTCGGCGCGAGCAGTTGAGCGATTACGATCCTCTAAGCGAGGCAGCCTGGCAGCTCTGTCAGGCTCGTCGGTGGCAAGAGGCTTACGATCTGATCGAGCGTGAGAAACTCTTCGCGAACCTTAAAGCTCTCGGTGGTCTGGCCATTCTCCTGGAATTGTATCAACTGTTGCTGCCCTTGAAAAAATGGCAGGCCGCGCCGGGTGATGGCGCGCGCGTCTATAACCGCCTGGGTAGCATCTATCGTACCCTGGGGCGCAGAGAAATGGCCCTGCAATATCTGGAACAGGCCAGCGTGCTCTGCAAAGAGAGTGGCGAGCAGAAAGAAGCTATCTGGACGCTCAATCACCTCGGTCGTCTCTATGCCAGCATGGGCGAAAAAGAACGCGCGCGTCCCTACTACGAAGACGCCCTGACCCAGGCTAGAGCCGTAGATGAGCCGCTGCTTGAGGGCGTGGCTCTCAACAATCTGGGAAAGCTCTATAGCGCCTGGGGCCAGAGGGAACAGGAGCAGAAATATTACACGGAGGCCCTGGCTATCTATCACGAACTGGGCGATCCGAAAGGCGAGGCCGCAACCCTCAACAACCTGGGTCGTGTCGCCGAGGATCTGGGCGACAGCGAGCAGGCCCAGAAGTACTACATTGAGGGACTGAACATCTTTCGCAAGGTGCGAGATCAGCGCGCTCAGGGCTGGTCGTTAAATAACCTGGGCCGCTCGTGCATCGTGGCTGGTGAGCCAGCACGCGCACGCGCATACCTGGAAGATGCCCTGCGTATCCGGCGTAAAGTGGACCGCAAAGGCGAGGGGCGCACGCTGAACAACCTGGGGGCAGTCCACACCAGCAATGGTGACTATCAACTCGCCTGGGAGTGTTATCGCGAGGCGCTGGCGATCACCACTGAAATCACCGACCACGAGGGGCGCGGCAAAATTCTGCGCAACCTCGGCGCGTACTATCTCGCGCAAAAACGCTATACTGAATCTCTAGCTTGCCTGTTGCGCGCCCGCACCATCCTCGACGAGATCCAGACACCTGGCCGAGAGAATCTGCAAACGTATATAGATGCGTTGCACCAGGAGCTTGGTGACGACGCATTTTTAACACTACTCTCGCAGGTGGAACCGCGTGCAGAAACGCTGGTAGAGCATGCGCTTCAAGCATAGATCTAGTGAAGTAGTGATTTTTAGTAAGGAGGCTGTTATGGACTTTCCCCGGCAACATAACTCTGAGCGCAGACCATCCATTAAAGCGATGCTCACTGAAGAAAGCAGATTAGCTGTACTACAGAGTTTACGTCTGTCACAACAAGATATTTTGGAATCTCAGAGAAGAATCGCCTCTCTGCCTTGTACATGGATCACCGACGCCGAGAACGTATTAAAAGTGCATAGAGGTGGATGGCGTAGTTTTACGAGCATCATCGAAACATACCCACATGATTATGCATCCATGGCTATCTGTCTGGCGCTTGCCTTGCGCCATGCAAATCGAAAACTTATGGCGCTGTATGATATACCGCAAGGTGCGGTAATTGAAGCAAAGCTGGCCGGTGATTTCTGGTCCTGGCCAGGGCGGTTAAGATTTGGAATCTTCGATCAGAGCGCATCTTTTACCTATGTTATCGCTACTGCCGAAATCAAAGGCCAGTTGTACGATTGGGGGAAAGGCAGGCGTGTACTTGAACAAGTAATGTGGGAGACAGAACGTTTGCTCAGAACACTGACCACAGCACAGGGATAGCTGTCGCGCCAGCTCGACATACTACCCCTGGCGAGCAAACCACCGCAAATAGCGTGCCGCGCTAGGCCTGACCTCCTTGACCATCTCGACATCTTTCTGCGAGAGGGGCCGGACCAGTGCGAGCATGATCGCGCTCAGTACGATGAAGACCACGGCGAAGATGGCCAGCATGGGTTTGCTGGCGGGATGGAAGATGAGCAAGGGAATGGCTGCGATGGCTACCGCGAACAGGAGGCGCAGGCTGAAGCCGAGCGGGTATTTTGAGGGCAGATCTTTCCAGAGGAAGATCAGCATCAGGCCATAGGTAACCAGGCGCGCGACCCCATCGGCCACCAGCGTGCCCGCCACTCCCCAGCGCGGTGTCAGCAACAAACCCAGCGCGATAACTACGATCAGCCCGGCCCATTGCGCGATGACCACGAAGCGCGACCTGCTCATCACAAAGAGCGTCGATTGGTGGATGGTCATCCCCAGCATCCGCACGAGCAGGTTGAGTGCGATGAAGATCGCGAACAATTTTCCTGCCGCTGCATAGTTGGGTCCATAGAGCGCGACGACGATATTTTGCGCGTTAAAGAGGCAGAAAATCAGGCCGGGCACCGAGAGCAGGGTTTCAATTTTGATCAGCGTCTGCCAGATGCGCGCGAGCCGGGCGTAGTTTTTCCCGACAAAGGCAGCGGCTAGCGCGGCCACGCCCACGCCACCAAATCCTGAGACGAGCAGGAGATTGGCTCCATCGGTCAGTTGAAAAGACGTGTTAAAATAGGCCTGCTGGGTCAGGGTCGCGCCAAAATAGAGCAGCAGGATCACTGAAATTTGTTTGAGTAGCGCTCCCGAAACCAGATTGGTGAACCAGGCCGAGACGCCCAGACGAAAGACCGGGGCCAGCGGCTGGTGATAGATTGCCCCGCGTGTGAAGATCAGCGGCGCCTGCCAGAGCGCGAAAATAAGCGCGCCCGCGAAGGTCACGCCGGCCTGGAGCCAGAGAATGCCATCGATGCCCCAACCCAGTTGCAGCGTCACAAAACCCAGACCGAGCAAAAAGATCTGGCCCAGACCGCCCACGATAAAGACGATTTTCATGCGCATCACCGAGGCATACACGGCGTTGAGCAGGCTGAAGAGGCCATTGGCCAGCACCCAGAACGCGATAGGCGCGATATGCATCTGCACGCCAGGACTGTGCAACCCCTGCGCCATTTTCAGGGTCAACGGCGTGGGTATAGCCGCGAACAGTGTGGCCAGCATAGGCAAGCTGAACAGCAATACACCCATGCAGAGCAGGAGCGTACCAATACGGATAGCCAGCAGACGGCGGATCAGTTCCGCGGCGGTGGCCTGACCGCGTTCAGCCAGCAGACGCGGCACAAAGGTCGTTGTGGCATCTTCCAGCCCAAAAGCCACGATATAGGCGATGGTATTAAAGGCAGTTGCGGCGACGGCGTACAGTCCATAGTCGTTGCGTGACAGTTTGTGGGTCAGCAAGATGGTCAGCAGAAAGAGTGAGATATAGAGCCAGAGGCCATACGCCTGGTTGAGCAAATAACTATTGGGCGTGCGTTTGAGCAGGTGACGCGCACCCTCCTCGCCCAATGGGGCCGTCGCCTGCTTTTGCGCTTCTGGGTCGAGAGGGTGAGTGATCGTTTGCAGTATTCCGGATTTCGAGGTCTGAACGTTATCTGACTCCACAGAATGCCTATTTCCTTCCCTTGATGCAGTGGAATCATCTTCTGGTCCAGAATCAAACCATTGAAGCGTGAACAGTCGTCGCATGAATATGTGCGCCTATCTGCTTGTGCTACGCGCTTGAAATACAAACTGTGCCAGCCATCCAATGCCCCCCAGAGCTGCAAATAACTCCAGAATACTGACATTCCCTGCCACGCTATCGGGCGCGACGAGATAGAAGATGCCCACTTTAAAATTGGCCGCGGTCACAAAGAGGCCTAGACCAATCCACGCGGGTAGTGTAGCATAGAAGAGTGCCTGTTGCCAATTGCGGCACAGAAAACCTACCAATGTGGGTAGGATGTAGAGTAACGGTGGAATAAGCATGGCCACTCCCGCCGGGAAAGGGCCATCCTGGGCCGCGTCAGGCGCATTAGGCAGCAGATGCGTCCATAGTTGTGGCGGGACCAGAACCAGCGTCACCAGCAGCGTTTCCAGCAGGACCAGAGCAAGCACCAGGATGGTGCGGCGTTTATCTTGCGCACTCTTTGGCACACTCAGACGAAGCATAAAAGAACCTCTTCTTTTGAATATGTAGATCTGACTATCACAATAATATCAGGCAGCCACGCTACATGATAATTTATGCGTGAATGTTCAACAGGCCCATTTGATACTTGAGCAGGAGAATGCGACGCACTGAATCATCAATGCGCTGCTGGCTGATCGCGCCCGAACTCATCGCCTGTTTAATGCTCTCAACCATCTGCGCAACTTCCGCGGGCGAGCCAGGGTCCATCATTAGATCGTCACCAGCCTCGATAGCCAGGACCGCTGACTGCCCAAGCGTATAACGTGCTTCAAGAGCACCCATCGTCAGGCCGTCAGTGATAATGACTCCCTGAAAACCCAACTGGTGGCGCAAAATATCCACGACTTTTGGCGAGAGCGAGGAAGGTAAATTGCTATCCAGCGCCGTCACGAGTTCGTGCGTGACCATAATAGCATATACATTTTTCTGAGCGAGCAGCTTCTGATAGGGTGCCCAGTCAATCGCATTCAGGTTGGCCAACGAACGCGTCAGATACGGCAGGCCGGTGTGCGGGTCAGTGCTGGTATCTCCCAGCCCTGGAAAATGCTTGAGCGTCCCCAGCACTTTGCCACCCTGTTGCAGACCTTTGAGATACGCCGTGGTCATCTCGCTCACAATCGCGGGGTTTTTGCCATAGGTACGGCCTGCCAACTGCTGATTGTACACATTGGTAACATCGACCACTGGAGCCAGGTTCAGATTAAAACCATACCTGGCGAGATCCCGCGCATCTTTCAGCCCTTGCTGGTAGGCGGTATTCGGGTTATTCGTCGCGCCAATCGTCGCGGCTGAGGGTTGCGACCCATCCAGTTTTTGCAGGCGATCAACGTCACCGCCTTCCTGATCAATCGAAATAATCATGGGCAGATCTGCGCCCTGCTGGATTTGCTTGTTTAGCTCGCTGAGCTGTGACGTATTTGCAATATTGGTCGGAGAATACTCGATGACCGAGCCAACGTGATATTGCGTAATCATGGCATTAAGGGCAGAACCATAATTTGTCCCGTTGAAACGCACCATCAGCATCTGCCCCAACTTTTGATCCAGCGTCATCTTCGCGAGCAGCGCATTCACAATCTGCTCTGGCGTGTTCTGACCCTTCGTGCCTGGTGTGAGGCCGTGTTTGCCGAGTTGCAGGCCGATTTGCTTCAGAAGATTTGGCCCGCTATTTCCTCCATTCCCCAAAATCGAGGCCCAGCCGTGGGGTCCGAAAACCTGGCCGAAGCCCGTCATGCTGGCATTGAGCACAATGATGATCAGCAGGATGGCCAGCAACAGCGCGCGTCCACGTGTGAGTTTGCTTTGGTGACGCACAGGAGACGGCCCTGGCAGCGTGGTTGGCAGCGGCGTGGTGGGAACCTCGCTCAGGAGTGTGCGTCCTGTGATAACTGGCAGTGGCTGCGTCTCGCTACTCGCTGTCACCTCAACCATGTTCGCGCTCTGCTGATCCCTCTTCGGCTGTGGCACCGGGAAAATTTGCGTCTCGCCCTGTGCCACATCCAGGGGGCGCGGTGTCTGCTGCTCCAACTCTGCCATAGTAGCGCCATTCAGGGCATGGACAGCAGCCTGGCTATTCACATCATCCAGGGCATGCGTGCGGCTCAGGGTATGCTTTTTGAACGTGCGCGGTGTTTGCGGAATGCTCTCGAAAGGAGACCGACGCGCAGGCATTGTGTTTTTTCTGGGCGTAACTGGCACTTGCAAAGAGTGATCCGGGCGTATTTCACCCGGCAGGGACGGTTTTACTGTCGGCAATTTTTGTGTATCTTCTTCGTCTTCCTCCATCCTGCCCAGGTTTTTAGCGAATGTTGCTTCGGTGAAATCCATGAAATCCTTCTTTATACCCAGGATCGGGTGATAAGACCACCCGCTAAGCACCACCTGTATGCTTGCTCAGCCCTGATAGATATCTGATTTGCTGAGATTGTATTATGTTTGCGCGCCAAATCTATAGGATTTTCGCCCTCTTGCAACGCGGACCGCGCTAAAAAATTATCTGTCATTCAGTCCCTCTGATAGTATCTCACGTTTTCCTATAAAACTGTGAACAATGTCACAAAATTAGGACTTTTCTCTTGTTTTCAGGCAAATCAACCGCTCAACGCGCCACCTACCAGGTATACGACTCGCAAGTCTCACAGTTTCCCGGCGCCAGTTCCATTGATCGCGACGCGTTTCCTGGGAACAAAAGAGGAAGTGGTCGCAATCATATTTTTATTATGGCCATTGTCCCCAAATACAAAACTGCCAGAAGCCCTCTCCTCTGTACCCTGTCGCACTGGCCTCTTATCCTGCTTCTGATGCGCTCTGGGTCATGGTGACAGGGCATAGGGGTGCGATTGGCAGCTTCACCAGATTTCTCGCTTGTTCCCGCACGTCATCATGGGTTATACTATCCGTACCTATTTCATGAGGAGCTTTGGAAAGAGCGGGAGAGTTATGATCCAGGATCAGTATTCCAGTACCCTGACTCAACGCGATACGCGCACGCGCCCCGACCAGACCAGAGGTCGATTGCGTTTTGCGTCCACTTTGCACTACATCGTACCGGGCCTGGCCCTGGCCCTGCTGCTGAGCTGCCTCGAAGCGGTCTTCTGGTTGCTCAATCCTGGCTCTCTTTTTGGAAAGACGCCCCCGCATACGCTCGCTGCTCTGTTCGCGCTCGCCTTCTCAAACCCTTTCGTGCTGCTCGCGTTTTTTGCGCAGGTCGCGCTCGCCTTCTGGCTGGCGCAGTTTATTACCAGACCTCTGGCGCTGCTGGTCTATTGCAAGGGACTGCGCCTGGAACAAGAACAGTACCGTGTGCTGAATACGCCCTTGCAATCCTGGTCCGCGCCTTACGATGTGCCACTGACCCTTTATCAGGATGATCCCGACCCGACGCGTTCACACCGCCCCAGCTCGTTGACAACTCCTGAGTTGATCGAGGCTGTGATGCATGGCACCTCTTCGCACCTCCTGCTGCTTGGCGCGTCAGGAGCGGGCAAGACGCTGTTTTTACACGCATACCTCGCTGCTGCCTCTCAACATCGTCGCGAGTTGATCTTTGGAAGACGCTGCAAAGTGCCAGTATTGCTGCCTCTCAAGTATTACGCGCTTTTCCTTCAGGCGCTCGATCTGGCTGATCCCGCGGACTTTTCTCTGCTCGATTTTCTCACGACCTGCGATCTCCCTGGCCTGGAGCATCTGCGCCCCTATCTGGGCACACTGTTTCGGCAGGGACGCCTGCTGCTGCTCTGCGACGGCCTGGATGACGTGCCGGCGGCCTATCGTCCTGCCCTCGACCAGGCATGCATTCTGTTGTTTCGCCAGAACCGCAACGCTTTACTGCTCACCTGTACGCCCAGGGTATACAAACAGTCGCCCGAACTGGTCCAGGCCGTAGGTGACAATCTGGTGCCGCGCGCGGTCTTTGCGCCACTGGATCAGGCCCAGATGCGTAGCATCATCGAGCGCTATTATGCGGAACTGCGCGCCTCTACTCATCCGAAATTGCCCACTGCCGCTCAGATGATGGCCATCATTGGGCGCACGCGTTTGTACTTCCTCTGCACCACGCCTTTCTACCTCTTTGCTCTGTTGGAAGTGATTGCGCATCAGGAGAACGCCGATCCTTTGCGCCTGGATACACGCGGGCGCCTGTTGAACGCTTTTCTCAAAGTGCTGGAAGGTCGCGCGCAAAAAGATACAGAAGAGCCAGCACTGGAATTTCTGGGTGAACTGGCCTGTATTGCGTATTGGAGTGGTGACGATTCGGCGCTGTATCTGGCCGACTCGATGGATGGGGTCGCGCTTCCAACGCGTATTACGCGCAGTGATGGGCAGCACGAGACTTTTCTGGCCTGGGCACAGGAGCAGCGGGTGACCTTTCCCTTTGCCACGCAACTGGGACCAGGGCTGGCTCTCCACGCTGGCCCGACGACGCGCCAGGCCAGCGTGCTTGAACTGGCTCAACGGACCTCGCTGCTCGACCTGAGTTCACGAGATGTGGCCAGTTTTCGCCATCCGCTGCTGGCCTCGGCTTTGCTGGCTGACTATTTTGCGCGTATGCTGGGTACCAGCGCGCTGGATAGCGAGGTGATCGAGACTTTTCCCGACGATCTCGCACCCTGGAGCGAGCCGCTCACCCTGTGGGCGGGCTTGCTGGAACAACCCCTGACTGCTGCAAACGTACTGGCTCTTTATGCCTGTGAACACCCTGAGCAGCGCGTGAGCGCGCTCGTGCTGAGCCTGATCTGCCTGGGAGTCGCGCAAATGCCACCCGTGGTTGAGCCGCCTGGAGCGTTGCCACCCGCGCTTGTCACTGCTCTGGAAGACCTGCTGGCAGAACCACGCGTGCTGCTAGAACTGGCCGTGCTCTTGATGCGCTGCGCTGAACGAGGCTCGCCGGAACTCTACCAGGCGCTGTTCCCCCTGCTGGCGCTCAACAATATCGAGGCTTTGCTGGAACTGCTCGATCCCACCCTGGTGGCCGATCTTTTCTTTCAACGTCTGCTGAGGGTCATTGACGATGTAGAGCAGGAGGCCCTGGTCAAACGCCTGGTGCGCGCGCTGAGCTGCTGGGGCGAGGCCGTCGTTCCGCGTGCCACTCTCCTATGTGCCCCCGATGTTGGTGGTCGTCTGCGCACCGCGGCTATTAACCTGTTAGGTGGTACACGTGCTGAAGGTGCAGTAAAGCCGCTTATCACCTGCCTGCGCGATTCCGCGCACATTATTGTAACCCGCGCTGTCCATGCCCTGACGCGCCTGGGACCGGATATCGCGCTGCCGCGTCTACTGCGAGAACTGGCTGCGCGCCCGTCGGCAGGCGACCCACAGCCATTGCATGGGATCATTCTGCCGATCATCACGCGTTTCCTTGATGAGCCAGATCCCGCGCTCCAGCTCACGCCAGAGCAGAATGAGCAGGTGATTGATGCGCTGATGTCGCTGCTGGCTACGCATACCAATGCGCTGGACCTGGAGCAGGTGCGGGCAATCCTGGTCAGCCAGGGCCGCTTAGCAGAGGAGCGCGAGAGTGGCAAGATCGCGCTGAGTATGCTGGTCCAGAATCTCACAGCATCCAGCGAGAGCGTGGCCCGCAGTATGAGCGGCACGCTCAAAGAGGTGGGTCAGGTCGCCACGCCGCACTTGTTGGAGCAACTGGCCAACCAGCCCACAGAATCCGAGCGCGTGCGTATCCTGGAGGTGCTGGCCTCCCTGCGCGATCTACGCGCCCTGCCCGCGCTGCTCGATCTGCTGGCCGATAACTCGCTCGCAGTCCAGCAAGCTCTCACCTCCACCCTCAAACTCTATGTACCCGCGTGCATTCCCGGCCTGGTTGATGTGCTGCTGCAACATCGCGATGATCTGGTCGCCGCTCGCGCGGAACAGATGCTGGGCGAGCTGGGCCAGGTGGTGGTCGAGCCAGTGATGGGTGCGCTGACTCCCCTGGTAGCTGGCCGCACGCCCCTGCTGGTGCATGTGCTGGAACGCGTGCGCGACCAGCGCGCGGTACCCGCACTGATCGCACTACTGGAGAGCACCTCGGCTGATGTCGTGCTGACGCTAGCCCTCGCGCAGGCTCTTGGCCAGCTTGATGACGAGCGTGCCGTTGCCCCCCTGCTCGATCTGCTGAATGGCACAAATGTGCTGCTGGTGGAAGGCGCGCTTAACGCGTTGAGCAGCCTCGGCGAAGTGGCCTGCCCAACCCTGCTGGCCCGGCTCGCCACGCCCCAAAAAACACCCCTGGTCACGCGTATTGAGCGTGTCCTTTTGGGCATGCAACCCTTTCCCGGCGCGCGTCTACTCCAGACCATAGATGAAGGCAATGATGATCAGGCCCGCCATCTCGCGGACGTTTTTTTGCAGAGAGGCAGCGACGCAGCTCAAGTGCTGGTTGAGAATCTCTTCCATGAACATAAGCGTATCCGTGAGTATGCGCGTCAGATCATAGAACGCATGGATGGACGCTATACCGTGCCTGCCCTGCTCGAAGCGTTGAGCAGACCTGACCCCGCCTGGCACGCGCTGCTGGCCGCATATCTGCTCAAACATCCACGCGAGGCTATGCCAGCGCTGGTCGGTTTGCTGGACGATCCTGCGCGCTACGAGGCCGCCGTCTTGATCCTGCTCCAGGCGGGTGCGCCCGTTCTGCCCGAACTGATCCCAGCACTGGAATCCAGTGAGAACAGCGTACAGTCTTGCGCCAGGCATATTCTCGTGACTCTGGTGCAGCAGCAGCCGGACCTGCTGACCAATGTGGTCCAGCTTTTCGGCCTGGCGCTCCCACCACGCGCGCGCGCATTGCTGCAACATATCTTAACCGACGACCTGGTTGAAAGCAGTTTGCCCGCCCTGCTGGCCGGTCTGGAGGATGCTCACCTGGCACGGGACGCCTCGGATACCCTGGTGCTACTCTCTCAGCGCAGTTCCGCGTATAACGCTGCCGTGCTTGAGGCATTACTGTCAGCTTTACGTATCAAAAGTCGCCGCTATGGAGCCGGTCTGACTCTGATCGACCTCGGCCCGCTGGCTGTGCCGGGCGTTGGTGCCCTGATTACCGATCCCGACCCGGAGGTCGCGCGCTCCGCCAGATCCGTGTTGAGCAAACTTGGTACCCCAGCCCTGCCTTTTATCTGGGCCGCGCATAGCGACAGCAGCTCGCCAGCTCGTCGCGAGGCCGCGCGCGAGGTTTTTCGCGCTATGCCCGGCGCAGTGATCAGGGACGAACTGGTCTCGCTGCTGACCAGTGCTCGCCAGGAAGAACTTTCAATGGCTCTGGCCCTTCTGCTGGAGCGCCTCCACGACGAAGCTCTCCAGCTAGAACACAGCGGCGAGATGCTGCCCGCGCTCCTTGAGCACGTGCAGACTTCCGGCAACGAACGGGCTAACCTGCGCATCCTGGCCCTGCTCATCTTGCTCGGTGGACCCGTCATGATAGGCGCGGTGATCGATGCGCTCTACGCCGACCCCCAGGGCCATCCATACCTTATCTCAACCTTGCTTCTGCTGGGCCAGGGGGTCGAGAACGAACTGCATACTGTGTTGCGCGACCCCAACGCGCCCGCGCATGTGCAGGCCGAGGTCGCGGGCATCCTGGCGATGCGTACCCCTCAGCATCAGGAAGTGTTAAGGCGCGCCCTGAGTCTGAGTGAGCATGGTTTGTGGGCTGGCCGCTCCTCTCACAACAGCACCTCTCTTTTGCAACCGTCCCAGCTTGAAGGTTCTCTGCGCGCGCTCGGTGGTCTGCTGCTGGCTGGCCACTGGGACTCCCGCGAGCTGCAAATGTTGCGTACAGGCAGTAAAGCTGGTAGTGCTGAACGCGAACTTTATGATATCCTGCTCGGCTGGCGCTATAGCCCGCAGCTCACGCGTTTAGAGCATGATCTGAGCACCGAACGCGAGGAGCGCAGGCGCGAAGCTATGGCGCATGTGCAGGCGTTAGGGGTGATGAAGACGCAGATGCACGATCTGGAGAATGATCTGGATAACGTAAAACAGGAGCAACGCGAGCAAATTCTTCGCCACGAAGAGCAGCGCAAGGAGCTGCAAGAGGATAACACGCGCCTGCAACGGGAGAAGCAGAATCTCCAGACCAGTCTGCGGCAAACCACCCAGGAAAAACAGACACTCGCCGCCAGTGCAAAGCAAGCACTCCAGGAGCGAGAGCGTTTGCAGGCCGAGGCCAAACGCTGGCAGGAATATGGCCAGCAGCTAGAGCGGGAAGTGACGATTTTGCGGCGACCCAAAACCTGACACGTGCTATGGCAACGCTTGCACCTGCTGGCTGCGTATACTATGATGGAGCGGGTTTTTATCGCTCATTTTCAACAACACTATTTGTACAGCTTAGTTGGAGGTAGCATATGCAAATGCTGGCAAGGGTACGCAGGCCATCCCTACGTCAGGGCCTGTTTTTTGGCCTTATTCTCGGCGCCATAGAGATTGTTTTAAGCGTGGCCACAGGCCTTATCGCGCAAGCTGGAGTCCAATCTTTTCTGGGAACCATCGCGCTAGCCCTGTTCATTATCCTGGGCTTTCTGGCTGGTCAGCGGGCAGCTCAAGAGACCGGGCGCCTGGGAACCGGCGCAATAGCAGGTCTGTGGGTCGGTCTGATCGGGGGTGTGCTGTGGGCGCTGGCCCAGTTTGTGCAGATTTTGATTTTCCTCCCAACGCTTGTAAACCAGGCGAGAGACTATCTTCAAAAGCATCTGAATCAGTTGCCCCGTGGCTATAACCCTGCAAATCTTACCTCAACCGATGTATTGCTCGCCAACCTGGAGCCGCTCATTCTCTCCCTTATCTTCTACATGCTCTTTGCCCTCATCGGCGGCGCGCTTGGTGGCATGTTGGGGCGCAGGCGCCTGGTCCGGTCGAGTGAGTATCAAGCGGAAGAGGCTGTGGGACCCGCTGAGTAGCTTGCTCTGTGGTGCGGACCAACAAAAAAGCGCTGGCAATTCAAGCAATTGCCAGCGCTTTTTGGGTTCGTGTATGCTTACACTCTGCGGCTTGAGCCACGCGTCACCAGACGCAGGATGGCAATCAGGATACACGCGCCAATGAAGGCCACGATAATACTCCCGATTAAGCCACCTCCGGCGCTAATTCCCAGCAAACCGAACAGCCAGCCGCCGATAAATCCGCCGATAATACCTGCAATGATATCCCCAATGATTCCATAACCGCCGCCGCGCATGACCAGGCTTGCCAGGAAGCCAGCAATCAGGCCAACGATCAGCCACCAGACCACTGTGGAAAGACTCAGATCCGCGAGCACAAGGGTTGCCAATGACATAAAAACGACTCCTTTTTTCTATCTAATCAACAGGTTCTCTGTTAATCAACACGTTGTCTACAGAGAGTCACGTATCATCGGCGAAAAAAGTGTCAGAGGAGCGGCAGAAACCCCTGGGATGGGCGCATTTTGCCTGCTCACCTGATGGAAAGTATATCGCCTCCATTGTCGGCAAATACGATCCAGGGCAGTACACAGACCCCCAACCATTCAGGTCTGCCAGCCTTCATATTCATAAGAGCGACGTCCCCTGCAAATCCATGCGCGCTGCTGTCTCCATATCGCTTTTCACCCAACGCGAACCGAACATCGCCGCTATACCTGCAATGACGAGTGCTGGCGGAAAGAGGAAAATGAGCGAGAGCATCAGATCGTGGCCCGCAATGCTGTTCTGAAAGTGCAGGCCGGTTGGGTCCAGGCTACGCGCTAGAATACCAATGACTGGCGCTGAGAAAGCATCGCCGAGAATATGCGACAGGAAGAGCGAGACAGCCACCGCTGACCCGCGCAGCATGGTTGGTACAACCTCCTGCGTGGCCGCGGCAGCCGGGCCGGCGTTGAGATTGAGCAGAATGGCTGAGAGGATAAAGAACAGCGTATACCACGCGAGATTATGCGAGTAGACAGCAATCAGTACAGCTGCTGCATAGGTTGGCGCGCTGAGTAAAAAGCCGATACCACTCACCATCACGCGCGCACCAGGGTAGGACCGCATCCACCAGTCGGCGATATAGCCACCTAGAATGACTCCCGCACTGGCGGCCAGCACCACCACAAAGCCGGTAAAGTATGCTGCCTGTGCCGAACTCAGACCAAAAGTGTCTTTTTGCTGCATGAAGATGGAGAGGTAGGTTACGGTACCACCGAGAACGAAGAGCGAGAAAATTTGCATGATGATCAGGACAACGAGCGTTCTGTTCTGGATCAAGAGCCGATATTGCGCCATGACGGTGCGTGGTTTCTCTGCGAAATAGGTCTCTCCCACAGTCTCTGCTTCTTGCGAAGAAGCGTGAACAGCCACCACATCCGGTTCTTGATCTTCGTCGGCCTCGTTGCGTCGTGGCTCGCGCATGCGCCAGGCGATCAAGGCCATCAGCAGGCCAGGAATGCCCGCAAAAAGAAACGCGAGATGCCAGGCTCCATGATATAGACCCGCGATAACTCCACCGAGAAGAATACCAATCAGCAAGCCAATCTGACTGCTGACTGCCCACCAGCCCATGACGCGTCCACGTTGCTTCTGGCGAAAATAGTCGCTCAAAAGGGCCTGGCTGGAGGGAGAGTAGCCCGCTTCCCCGACACCCAGCACTGAACGGCTCAGGAAGAGGGTGGTAAAGCTATTGGCCAGCACAGTAAAGGACGTAGCCAGGCTCCAGATCGCCACCGCCGCGGCAATCACGTCCTTACGCTTGATGCGGTCGGTCAGCAAGCCAAATGGCACCACGCTGAATGTGAAGAGGAGCACGAACGCGGAAGAGAGATAGCCGATCTGGTCAATTCCCAGGTGTAGTTCCCTCCCTATTACGCCCGCCGCCCCCGTCAGGACATAGCGGTCCATGCTATTGAGCATACTGATGATGAATAAGACCCAGAACACGTAGAGGGGATACCTTGCGCTGCGCTTCGTTGCAATTTGCGCATTTGCTGCTTCAATGGATGATATTTCGTTCATGGTGCAGCTTCCTTTCGCTGATCTAGTATCAACGGGTTCTTCAGTGAACGATGGATTGAAACGCTACCCAAGACTTGCGGAGACGCTACGCCGCAAGTAAGGAATCTGAATGTGGGAATAGTATAGCATAGACGAGAGAGAATGTGGTGGGAATATCTACAATCTTCGTATCGCGCTATAAAAATACCTGGAAAGATCTTTTAAAGAGACCCTGGTGTTCATGATGATGTGTCGGTGATACCGCTGGCGAACGTGTTTCGCAAGCGCAAAGCTGGATAGAGGTCGCGTTTGCCTGACTTCTTGCTACAGAATTCGTCAGCGGTATGAATGAGCGTATATATTGTTAGCCTGGTGGGAAGGGCGTCTGACCTACACCCAGCGTTTTTTGCTGGAGGGCTACGATAAACGGATCGAGAGGTGTTTGCCCAAGTGGCAGCACGGGAACCTGCTGATGCTTCTCAGCCTGCTGGATGCAGTTAATATAATAGACCACCGCTTGCTCGACCCGTTGGAGTTCTCGTTCGGCCCGTGCAGCTCGTTGGTAGCGCACCAGCAGCTTATTTAAGGCATTGGCGATCTGCCAGAGCATAGTATTTTGAGAGAGGGGAGCACGCGCGTAGAGATTGCCATTGGAAATCTCTACATGGGTCTGCAAGATCTGCTGGACGCCCTCTTCAAGCCCTTGCTTTTGCTCAGCTATTTCGTGCTCCAGTTTGGCAATCATTTCCGCCTGACCTGCTTTCCTGATCGCATTTGTCATCACGGCGGAGAGGATAAAGGCCACCCCTGCAACCAGAAAGAGCGTTCCGATAGGTCGCGCCACAATAATCAGCAGGCGATCATGCAGGTCTTTATTCAGCACAGCCGTATGGGGTATATAGAGGAGCGTGCTGATGATACTGATGACGCTGCAGAGGAACGCCAGGAAAACGCTGCGTATGGGCAATAATGAAACGGCCAGTAGTTCGATAATGACGTACATATCGTAGCCCTGGAGCGTGGTTTCATCAAAGGGCAACGTCGAGAAGAGGGCAGCCGTCAGGATAGCAAAGGCGGCCAGATTGACAAGGATACCAGCGGCCAGCGTATACCCCCGGCGATTGAGCGCCAGCGCGAGAAGACAGGCTCCAGTCAGTCCTAGATCTAACCAGAAGTACGAGGGATACGGAGAAATATAGCAGACTGGCAGCAGCGAGAAGACCATAAATGTGAAGAAGAAGAGCACATTACTGGTCATTTGTGACTTGCGCGCTGCTTCACGTGCTGCAAAATTAGCCGTTGCAGGCGGGTTTGGAATAGCAGTCCACGCATTCCAACGCTGCAGCAGACTTCGGCTTTTTTGCTCAACCTGATAAAACGTTTCAGGGGCCAGTGTGTGGGGAGATGTAACTGTCTCTCTCATAACTCAACCATCCTTTCAAAAATACTTGATGCCTTGTACCGTCTTGACGTTCTGCTACTCTTACCCTGTGGGAGTGCCAATCAACCGATCCTCGCTCCAAAAAGGAGCACCTATTTATTCCTTGCCCGAAGGCGTGGGGTTTTCTGTCAACGTAATCACATGTAACGTGGCTAAGACATGCAACGCTTCCTCTGTCATGTGCGCGGGCAAAGGAAGCGCCTGTTTGATATCTTCGAGATTTCTTTGCCCATTGATGGTCTGATAGACCTGGAGCAAAATACGTTTGTGGGTGGATGTCCATCCTTGTAGCTCATCTAAATCCAGTAATGCGACGATTTTAGGCGTCGGTGGATGCAATGTATGGTAGGGCGAACTCCCGATACGCGTCGTCGGTGGTGGAGCATCGGTGAGCGTCCAGTCGAATGGGCCTCTCTCATTGTCGAGTTGGATAAGTTTGCTGACTTGTATGGGATGATGTTGTCCACCTCCATCCTCAATGTAGCAAAAAACTGCTTTACCTTTTGTGATCTCCAAACATCCCTTACAACGTCCACGCATACCAGCTACGTGATGAAGATCAGCTTGCAACAGACCACTCTTCTGGTATTTCTCGAAAACTGCGAGGCTAAATGCAAGGCCAATGCTTGCGTCGAAACGATCTTTGCCCATACTACCTTCTCACCTCAAAAAATATGGATTACATTGCGCTTGTGTTTGCCTCAACCACATATTCCCGGCTACATTCCTTGCCTGGGGTGCGCTTGCCCTCCCATGACCGAAGTCAGAGGGTTTATTGCGCGTTCTGATAAAGCTACTATAGCATAAATCGACGAATAAATCCATAGAGATAAGGCGCATAAAACCATAGGCATTGTCAGGCGTTTTGATGGTTTTACACAAGAATAATATAGAAAAATGTAAATTTAAACTCTGAGGTTATAGCTGGGAAGGCGCACTAGAGGCTCTTTGCTGCCTGGAAGAGAGTTAGTGCTCCTCTGCTTTATCTTGTGCAATAGCAGATATGTAGAAAAGAAAAAAAGCAAGTATGCGCCTTTTGAAAGATAGGAAAAAAGTCCTGGTTACGCACACGGAATGCTTGTGCTACCCACTAAAGTTTGTGCTTTGGGAGAAAGATCACAAACGGCGCAGTACGGGACGGCCTGGGATGAGGTAGAGTGTATAGGCTGTGACAATGGCTGAGCAGAGTAGAACGGTGCCAGGGCCGCCCATCAGCACGATCAGGCCGCCAGCTGGAAAGTCGCCGAGAGGGCGTATCCCCATGATAAAGAGCGTATTCAGGCTCATCACGCGTCCGCGCATCTGTGGGGGCACGCGCGTTTGCAGCAGGGTGATGGTGGTCGCGCCTACACCGTTTTGCGCAATCCCAAAGAGCACCAGGGCGAGCAGTGAGAGCCAGAAGAGATGGCTCAGCGCGAAGAGAAAGAGTGCCGCGCACCAGACCAGCAACGAGATCAACAGCAGATAGCCTTTATAGCGAAAATCACCCAGCGAGGCTACGAACAAGGCTCCCAGGACGATGCCCACACCAGCGGCTGAGAAAAGCAGGCCAAGCTGGAAATCACTCAAATGGAGGATCTGCGTGGCGAAATAGGGCAGAATGAGCGAGGTTGAGGGTCCAAAGAAAAGCATCGCACCATAGCCTGAGAGCACCCAGGGCAACGCTGGATCGCGTCTCACCGTTCCCAATGAGGCGCGGATCGAAGCCAGTATCGGGCCGCGTTTCTCTCGACTTTCAGCCGCGCGCTCTGGTGGAATGCGCAAAATGTAGAGCACACCCAGGACACCCAGGAAACTGATCCCATTGAGGAAGAAGTTGCCCGCGAAGCCACTCAGCGGGTTGCTGACACCCACCTGCCTGGCTGCATATGCCAGCAGGCCAATGCTCACACCACCCAGCGCTGGTCCAACCACTGAGGCGCCATTGAAGACAATTGCCTGGAGCGAGATCGCGTTCATCAGATCCTCCCTCGGCACCAGGACTGGTACCAGCGAGGAACGTGTGGGCTGATCAAAGCTCAGGATGGTCCCGGAACAGAAGGCTAGCAGAACAATTAGTCCAACAGAGATTACACCTGTAATGGTCAGAATACCGAGCACAAAGGCCAGCAGCATCGAGAGGCTTTGCGTCAGCAGCAGAAAACGCCTTTTGTCGATGCGGTCCGCGATGCCTCCACCTATGAGCGCAAAGAGAAAGAAGGAGAACGCCTGAGCGAGCGAGACGGTGCCCAGAGCCAGGGCAGAGCCGTGGGTAATTTTGAGGACTAGCAGGCTCTGCGCGATAATTTGCATCCACGTACCAACAGATGAGATAATCAGACTGATCCAGAGCAACCGATAATCTCGATGGCGCAGCGCCTGAAACGTGTGCGGGCGTCGTGCTGGCTGAACTGGCGGCACATTCACCTCTGATGCATTCAGTTCAACACGTCCAAAGCTCGCGGAAGCTTTTTTCAAATCTATCTATCCTTTGCAAAAATAGCTCTGTATATATGGCTTCTCTATTATAGCGCATCATAGGGACTCCCTGGCAAAAAAACGTCACATTCTGGGGAGCGATTTACAGTTCTTATAGCCGTAAAA
>CAXUEY010000112.1:0-20047 GCA_964250225.1 uncultured Ktedonobacteraceae bacterium
CAGACCTGCTGCTCGATTTGCTGCACGCACGCACGCGCGCATTGGCGGCGCCTCGCTTTCCCCAGCTGTCACAATCGGTCCAGCGGCTTTGCTCCTCTCGTCGGCGCGATCCTGAGGGCATCCTCAAGCGGGTGCTAGCGCAGGTGTCTATTGGGAATCGCCATCAGAAAGCGCTGACGCTTGCCATTCGGCTTGTGAAAGATGCGGAGCTTTCCCCAGCGCAGGCCGAGGGATGGGTGCGCGAGTATGCCCGGCTCGTGCCTCAAGGCGATGGCAGCGAGGAATACTATCCCGCAGAAGATGCCCTCGAATGCCTGAGGTGGGTCGCGAGGCATGTGCGGTAATCGGTACAACTACCGCAGTTCTCCAAGAGAAGGCTGACACTGCCACAGGTGTCGGCCTTCTCTGCATTTTCCCCACGTTTTTGCCGTTTGCCTCTGCTGAGGTAAAAACGGCTTCTCTGTGGCACTCCACCATCGTGGCTGTGCTCTCGTCATCGGCCCGCGTAGGCCCTATTCGTTTGTGAGGAGGAGAATCTCTATGCCTTTTATTGACACCTACTGCCACCTCTGTGGGAAGAACATGGGCTGGACTCGCTCCCTTCTAGTCCCAGTCCTTCCTTTCCCCATTTGTACTCCGTGCCTGGAGGGAACGCGATTCAACTACAATGACCAACGTCTCGGCCTCTCTTCTCCCCTGCCGACCTTTTCCGTCGAATTTGAAATCCACACGCTTTCACCCGCTGCTCGCAACCGGGCGCTGAAACTGCTCCAGTATCACTATGTGCGCACCGACGATGCAAGCGTGAGTGACGAGTATAAAAGCCCAATCTACCGTTCCCTTTCTGCATTTCGCTCCCATCTGCCCATTCTCGATGGGCTGCGCGAACTGGTAGATGATCGCTGTGGGACACACGTGCATATTGGTTTTCCGCATCATTTGACCGAGAGTCTGATCGCCGTTTCCCACGCCGCCTTTGGTCCCTTACAGTATCATTTGCAGAGCCATCAGAGTGAAACCGAGCAATTCTGGGGGCGGTTCTTTTGTCAGTATGCCCAACCTGAAATCAGGACGTACTATCCCTGGGTACGGCTGCTGACTTCCTATCCTACGCTGGAATATCGTCTACCGCGCTTCCGCACAGGCTGGCAGTATGTTGAGGCGGTGCGCTTTTGCCGAAAAGTGACGTTCTATCTGGAACAAACACTTGCTGCACTGGACGCGCGCCATGATCCCCTGGGGAGAGGAGAACTGTCCTACCACTTGAGACAAACGCCGGAGTGCATGGGCGACCGCCTTCTCTCGTTCTATCGTGAGGCGCTGGGGAACTACCATCGCCAGTTCCATCGACAAGGACCAGGCGCTCTTTCGTACCTGCCTGCGGCTTCTTGACAACCTCTTCTGCCCCTTTGTCCTCTGACACCCATCTCAATAAGTGATGGGTGTATGTGCGACGAGGGAGCATATATCTTCAAATCTAACTCGAAAGGAGATTTCCCATGTCTTGTTTCTCTACCCGCTGCGTTGCGATTCCCGGTTACACCCTGCTCGCTGCTTTCTCTCCTGACGGTCGCTTTCTCGCCGTCTCCGGTATTCAGTTAGGAAAGATGGACCAGGAGCAGAGCTTTCTCCAGGTGCATGACGCCCAAACACTGGAGGTGGTGCAAACCGCGCCCGCATCCAACTTTCCACTGACGAGCCTGGTGTGGTCGCCAGATAGCACACAGCTTGCGACTGCGGGCCCTGCTGGAACCATTGATGTATGGGATCGCGCCAGCGGAACCATCTCGCGCACTTACTACGGCCATTCACCAGAGCTCGCTTCCCTTCCCTCGGCCTGTAATCCCGTGCGCAGAGAGATCCTCGCCTTGTGCTGGCCAACGCATAATCAGATCGTCTCTGTTGGCCAGGATGCATGCATGTGTCAGTGGCATCCACACAGCGGCAACACGACACGTCGAACCGTGATAGATGGTGATCTCTCAAACCATCCATCCTTTTCCCCATCTGGAGCCTGTCTGGTCGTGTTTACTCATTCTCTGTACGAACAGAGAGCGAGCAATCTTGATGCTCTTTCCACAGAGGGTGATCTCCTTCCCAATGAGGGCTTGCAGGGAGATTTTCGAGGGGGGGTCAGCCTTTTCGACATCCACACAGTGCAAACCGTGGCAGTGTTGCCAGGAACCGAGAAATGCTCTTGCGGGGTTTGGGCCCCAGAGGCAGAACTGCTCGCCCTGGGTGCAGATGAAGAGATCCAGATCTGGGATCTTCAGAGGCCGAGGAAGCCACACCTGGTGCAGGTGGTCCCGCGCCAGCTTTTTCGGGGACCGAGCACGAAACACTCGTGTTTCCCATTGGCCTGGCACCCTGATGGTGCACGCCTCGCGTATTGCGCTACCGTGACACACTCCTCCCTGTCTTCGTCTAGCGACTTTCGATTCCCGGTGCGCGCGCTGATCGAAATCCTGGATGCGCACAGCGGGAACACCTTGTACAGCGCTCCTATTGCTGGCGTGTCCTGTCTGGCCTGGTCTCCTGACGGAAAGCAGTTGGTAGTGGGACGAAGGAGGGAATGTGAGGTCATCACCGGCCCCTTTCCTTTATGCGCCGGGAACACCTCAGCAGATGTCTCGGCTGCTCCCTCACCTGTCGAGTAGATCCCTGGCTTTCCCTCTGCTATTGCTCGGATCGCTGGCTTCTCCTATCTTGCGCCCGATGCTGTGCGGATGGGGATCTTTCTCCTGTTCTGCCGTTGAACGCGTGCAAACTCTGCTGGCAGCGCGCGTCCTTTCATTCTCTGGAGGTACCATAGCGATGTTTTTCGCGCAACGTGATGTGCTCTCGATGGTAAAGTGGTCCCCTCATCGTCATGTCCTGGGAACGGTTGGGACCAATGGACATGTTTCTGTGTATAATCCAGCGCGGTCCACGCGCATTGATTGGCGCGGGGATCTGGATAGCGCCAGACCATCTGGCCTCTTCTGTTTGAGTTGGAGTCCCACGACCACGCCGTACCAAACGGAATTGCTGGCGATTGGAGGATACGCGGGAGTGGTCGAGGTATGGGATATGCGCTCCGAGCAAAAGGTCTCCACCTATGCTGGCCACTCTCCAGAAGTGGCTGAGTTGCCCGCGAGCGTTGTACCCAATCGGCGCGCCATTTCCGCTGTGGCGTGGTCCTCTGATGGCGCGTATCTTGCCTCGGCCGGCGATGACATGCGGGTGCATATCTGGCATCCAACGACTGGGGAAACCTCCGCTGTGGCCGATTGTGAGCCGTTCCGCGCCGGGTCTTTCCTGGCATGGCTCAGTCCATGCACTTTGATCTCCAGTAACATAGGGTATGTGTATATCTGGGATAGTGTGACCAGACGCGTACAACGGGAAATACAAACATCGCTGGCCTGGGAAAAACCGAATGCCTATGCACTGGCTCCCAACAAGCGTCATCTGGCGGTTGCAATCGGACCACGTGTCCTTTTGTATAACCTGCACACTGGAGAACAGGATGGGTGCTACTCTCCAACTGATCTGCTTCGCGGCTATGCATCGTACCAAAGCTCTCCCTCCCTGGTGGCCTGGAACCCTGATGGGCGCAGGCTCGCTACCTGCTTCGCCTGCCAACCGAATCGCTTGTTCCTCTGGAGCGCACGCGAGAAGAAAACGCTCCAGGTGTACCAGCACTTTGCCGACATCACCTGCCTGGATTGGTCGGTAGATGGGGAGACATTGGCCTGGGGAGGAGATGGATATATCGCGACAGCATCCTTTCCACATCCAGCCAGTTCTTCCTCTATCACGCCCGGCTGCGCCCTGGCAGATGTTCAGATTTCGCGCATACACGGCTGAACCGCTCTCAGTTGTGGGCCTAGAGCAGGTTGCTCAGCGAGCACATGCTTTCCACGTTTCGGTCCACAAAACGCTCTTCCTCGCCTGCTTCCCATTTTCCCATTGTCTGTAATCGGCGCGCTGGCGCGCTGATCCTACTAGCAAAGGAGGCTTTATGCCTGACATGTCATTCACCCCAAAAGATACTACCTGTTGCCTGTGCCACAAGGCGGCGTCGCAGTATGACTGGAACGCGGTATTGCTCGCTCCGGTCTGCCAGGACTGCCGCACGGTATTTGGCTATGGAACGCCCAATGACCGCATCATTGGGCCGCCCTTGAAACGCTTCCCCAGCTTCTCGCTGGAATTTGAGGTTGAGGCCAATCGGCACATTCCCAGCTGGGAACTGGACCGGGCCCTGGTGCTGGTCAAACATCACTTCAAACGCACGCACGATAGCTCCGTCGATTACGAGTACAAGTCGCCTATTTACCGAAATATTCGCTCGGTGCGCAAAGCATTGGCGGTTATGGATACCCTCGCTGATCTGGTGAGCGACCACTGCGGAACGCACCTGCATATCGCGTGCTGCCACAAAAACCTCCTGCTTCCGGTCCTGGGAGATGTGTTCAGTCCACTTCTGACACATATGCTCCACGACCCGGAAGAAACGACGCGTTTCTGGGGGCGCTACTTTAATTGCTATGCAACCCCGGTCAATCGGGATCGGTATCACTGCTTTAATCTAGAGGGCAGCCATCCAACCGTAGAATTTCGTTTGCCACGCTTTCGCACAGCAGAGCAGTATCTGCGGGTGATCAAATTTGCGCGGGCCTGTATGGCCTACCTCAATGGTATTCTGGCAATGACTTCCGTTGCCCAGACGCAGTGCGCCCAGGCCGTGCATCCTGCACCAGCCATCGTTGGAGTGGCCCAATGGCCCGCTGGCGTACTCGGTTGGCATGTGATGAAACTCTATCGCGCGCACGTCGCGCGGATGAAGAGCAAAGCATCCTGGTTCACGCGCCTTTCCCCAAAAGAACAGCTCCAGGTGCAAACCTTTCACTCCTCAAGCGCTGAACGACCGGCTCCTATCGAATTCAATGATGAGGACGATGAGGACGACGACGATGAGGAGGAAACGGATGATTGGCTACGTTAACAGAACCGGGAGGGCCGGGCTGTACTCGTTCACTCATCACGCCTTCCCCTCGACGTGCCCAGCAAAAAGGAGCACCCTCAAAAGTACACTCACCGCACCATCACATGTGGAGCCTCCATGTGATGCCGCTGCTTCTGTGCTCCCCTTTTTCCTAGCGTGTATCCGATATTCCCCGAAAGCGAGGATTTCTCACGATGTGTCGACTTGCTCTGATGAATGCCAACGTCCTGCAGCTTCTGGGCCAGCAGGAGTTGGCCGATTTGTTTGCCTCCCTGGAACGCGCGCAGGGTGGCCATGGCAATGGATGCGCCGCGCTTTGGCAAGAGGCGACGCGCGTTGCTGTCCGCAAAGGCATAACCTTGACGGCTGCCAAAGCTGCCCATCACCTTGTGACTTTTGGCCAGGCCGACGCGAACTGGTTGCTCTACCACACCCGTATGGCGAGCAGCGGGTACAAAACTACGCAGAATTGCCATCCTTTTCAGGCAGGCAAACTGACGCTCGCTCATAACGGGCATGATGACCTGTGGTCCAATCTCGGAAGTCGCCTGGGCATCACCGATTCCGAGTGTATCACCAGAATGTGGGGACGTCTCTCGCTGCCCCTTGAAGCGCTCCTGGAGTCCGACGGCGTATTTCTCGGCTTTCGTGGCGCGTTTCCGTTTGTGGTGAAGGCCAGCACCTACACCGATCTCGTCCTGGCCGTGAATCGTGCGGTGGGCGCGGTGCTGTTTGTCTCTCAGCTCCCCCGGATCTACCATGCCCACTTCGATGAAGTCATTGATGTCGGGCGTTTCACCTGGCTCGGCGCGTCTCCGCTGGACTTGAATCTCATTCCTCGGCGTCGGCTGTATGTGAGATCGTGGGGTCTGGCCACGTCTGATGCCTACGGCGTTTCTTCCGCCGCCACTACCGGGGCTGTGGAGCAAGACCTTCTTTCGGTGCATCGTCACGCCGGCAATGCAAGGGACCAGATCACCATTGAAGAACTGCGAGCTTTTCTCGCCAAAGATGAGGCTTGCAATGAGGTCCCCGCTCTCCCGCCTCCTTCTGATTTCAGCGTGTGACCTCGCCCCCAGTGGCTGTCTCTTTTGCCACAGTGAGCGCTCGCTCTGGCTCGTCTCGTAGTGCCCTCTTCAGCCTTCACCGCTCTCTGTCCTCTCAGACGTGCCTGACCATCCTCGCTTCCCTCTTGTTCTGCGTGTCGCTTTGTTTTGAAAGGAGTGCTTCCTATGAACCCCATCCCTGAACAAACTCTCACCTGTTGTGTCTGTCATATCCAGATACGGCCAACCCGCCGCGATCCGTGGACGGTGCCGAACGGTGGCCCTTTCTGTCTCGCATGCCTCTCGCAAAAGGAGTATGAGACAGCCAATACGCAGCGTCTTGGAGATCCCGATGGCCTGCCGGCGTTTTCCGTGGAGTTTGAGATCTGCGCCTGTGATCTGCCTGACTCCACTCTACTACAACGCGCCTGGGCGCTTCTCCCTTACAGCTTTCTGCGAACCGAGGACAGTAGCGTCGGCGATGAGTACAAATCGCCGATTTACCAATCGGCGGCGGCATTTAAGTCGGTGCTGCCGCTGCTCCAACGCCTGGGGAATCTGGTGGACGACTGTTGTGGCACGCACATCCACATTTCGTGTCCTCGCAAGCAATGGGTCCGCCAGCACGCACAAGCCATTTTCGAGCCGCTCCTGCACCACTGGGCCACCCATCAGAACGAAACGCTGGCCTTCTGGGGCCGCTGCCACGCGCCCTGCAAAGGAGATGTAGCGGTCTCGACACGCTACGACACGGTGGAGTTCCGCTTGCCTCGCTTTCGGTCTGCGGCACAATACCTGGCAGTCGTCTGCTATTGTCGCCACGCCGTCATGATCCTCAATGGGTGGCTAGCCAATGTGGAGTCGAGCGCCGCGTTTGCGCGCTGCACGCCAGATATTGGCGCAGAACTCCTCTCCCTCTATCAGCAGGCCTGTTCCAGCGCGCTGAGTAACCCTACGTGGCTGGTTCACTCCACGAGTCTCTTCGTTTGCGCCTGATCCTTCGCTTTGCTCAGCGCGGTCCAGGATGGGCTGCGCATAACGTTCCCCTGTTTATTGTCACTCTGACTAGCGAGGTGGCCACGTGCCTCCCGCCAGCCAGTCCTTTGGAGGTGAAATTTGCTATGACTCTGCTGTTTGAATGTACTTCCGGCTCTGTGCAACGCTGTGTTCTCTGTCAAAAGCCGACCGTAGCACACACACATCGCATATTCAAGGCTCCAGTGTGTTCGGCGTGCCTGGTTCGGCACCCGTCCAGCACAGCTAATAAGAGTGAGCGCGGGAAGCCAGATGGCCTTCCTCAGTTTTCGGTGGAATTTGAGGTGTGTGGCATGACCTCTTGCGACACTGAGCGTGCGCTCATCCTGCTGACCTACGGCTATATACGCACACACGATTGCACAGTTGACGACGAATATAAAAGCCCCCGCTATCGTTCCCTGGCCGCATTCCAACCGGTGTTGCCGGTATTCGATCAGCTCAGTGACCTGGTCGATTCGATCCACTGCGGGACCCATATTCACATCGATTGTCCGATGAAACACGCCGTTGGCGAACATCGCTGGAGCATCGTCGGTCCGCTCCGCGCGTATCTCGACGCACACCCAACGGAGACAAAGCGCTTCTGGGGACGCTTCAGCCCCCACGCGCTGCTGATCCCCTCGGATCAGTATTCTACTCTTGAATTTCGCAAGCCCCGCTTTCGCACAGCGGCCCAATACCTGGCGGTGGTGCAGTTCTGTCGCCAGGTTGGCCGATACCTGGACGACTGCCTCAATGAGCAGAGTCCAACCTATACTCCACGTCCACGGGATTTGATGGGCGCAGATCTTGTGGCCCTCTATCAGGAGGCGCTGGCAAGCGTCCCCACACAACAGGAGGTCTCCATCCATGTGTAGAGTGCTGCTGCTCAATCGCGAGGCCATCCTGTTCCTGGGGCGTGATCTTGATCTCCTGCTCTGCCATCTGGAAAAGCGCCTGGGAGGCGATGGAAACGGCATTGGTCTGCTCTGGCAGGAGACAGAACGTGTCAACGTGCGCAAAGGCCTCCATTTCCACGCCAGACAGGCCGCCGGGGAGTTGCGCTTTGCCGCGCGACAGGGCGCGGATTGGGGCCTCTTCCACACGCGCCGGGCAACGTCGGGCGGTGTTTGTCCGCACGCTTGCCATCCTTTCCAGCACGGACGCATGGTGCTTGCACACAACGGCCACGATGATCTGTTTGCCCTACTCGGCGCCGTTCCCAAAAAGAAGCGCAGCGATAGCGCCGCCCTCGCCAAGTACTGGGCCAAGCAGCATCTGCCGATTGCCCTGCTTGCAGGCCGTCGCGGGGTGTTTCTCGGCTTTCATGACAACCGACCCTTTGTAGTGAAAGGACAGGCTGCTCGCGACCTGGTGCTGGCGTGGCATGAGGAGAGTGGTGCGCTGGTGTTTGTCTCCGAACTCCCTGAGGAACTACGTCAACGCTTTGATCTCTGCATCGATGTGGGGCGCATCACCTGGCAAGGAGACCTGCTTGACTTCTCCACGATTGAGCGACGCCCTGCCCCAGATCTCAAAAAAGCGGAGGCGATGATCGAGGCCTCGGCTCTCCTTTCATCGTTGCCCGCTTTGCCGGACTCCCTGGAAACATCCCGTGTTTCCGCTTAACCCCTCTCCTGTTTTCACTGTTCTTGCCACGCACACGCGGTTCCTCGCCTTTGGGGGACCGTGTGCGTGCCTACTCTTATGGAGGACACCATTCATGACCTCTGCACGTAAACGCCCATCATCGCAGTATTGTGACATCTGCCACAGCCAACTGGTTCCATCTCCCCACGACGTTCTCAAAACATATGTGTGCGCGAACTGCGAACGGCAGAAAAGCTATGGGACACCCAACCAGATCGCCTACGGTCAGTTGGGGAATCTCCCGACGTTTTCCCTTGAGTTTGAAGTGGCCGCCCCACCTCACGACTCGGCCCAGGTACGCCGCGCTCTGGTCTTGCTTCAACACGGGTTTATTCGCACCTATGACTCGACCGTTGACGATGAGTATAAAAGCCCCATCTATTGTAGCCTGAAGGCTTTTCGCAAGCCGCTGATGGTATTGGACTCGCTCAGAGATCTCGTCAACGAGCGGTGTGGAACGCATTTGCATGTTGGGTGCGCGCAGCACGACACCCTGTACTCCATGCGGCAGGCCGTATTTGAGCCGCTTGTCGAATACATGCAGGCCCACGAACAGCAGACCACCGCCTTTTGGGGCAGATTTTTTAGCCCCTACGCCTGCACAACACTGGCCAATGGAGAGCGGCACGTGTGCTTTAATGTGGGCTATCGCCATCCCACGATTGAATTCCGCCTTCCGCGTTTCCGCTCCGCAGAGCAATATGTGCGACTACTCCGCTTCTGCCGGGAAACGACGGCCTTCATCTCGGAAACGCTCGATGAGAACGTGGTCAGCGCCAAACGTCTTGCACCTGAACAACTGGGCGAACGCATTCTTGCACGCTATCAGAAGGCCGCGCGCGTCGTCCAGCCACCCGCACCCACCATCCAGCTACCTACGCCCACCATTACTATCCAGACTTTGTGGGCAGAACAAGATCAGGAGGTGCGCCCATGTGCCGACTAGCCCTGTTCAATCGCCAGGCGATTGCGTTATTGGAGAACGGGGGAGCGCTCGATACCATTCTCAAGCAACTTGAATGCTCGTTTGGAGGTCATGGCAATGGCGTAGCAGCGCTCTGGAGTTCGACAGGACGGGTGAAAGTCCAGAAAGGAGTGACACTGAGTACAGCAGAAGCTTCGCGTGTGCTGTCCTGCGCAGCTACACGGGGGGCGGACTGGATGCTTTTTCATACCAGGCGGGCCAGTTCGTCAGCGATTGCTGATCAGCACTGCCATCCTTTTCGGGTTGGACAGTTAACGCTGGCCCATAACGGGCATGATCTCGATTTCGCCCGCCTGGGGCGCAGTGTCGGGATCACAGATACCGAATGCATCGCCAAAACGTGGTCTCGCCTGCATATTCCCCTCGCGGCACTCGACGGATGTACGGGCGTTTTCATTGGCTTTCAGAGTGGTGCGCCATTTGTGGTCAAAGGTTCACGCTCCAGTGACCTCATCGCGGCGTGGCACCGGGAGACGGGCGCGGTGTTGTTCGCCTCAGAATTGCCAACCTGGATGGTCGAGGGAGTATTCGATCAGGTCATGGAGGTCAGACGGCTGGCCTGGTTTGGACGAGGTTTAGATCGCGTGACCCTGGATGCGGTGCCGTATCGCCCCCTTGTGCGGGAGCAGACGCCTCACACCTCGTCGTACCACTGGTGGGAATACCTTGACGATCCCACCACGAGCGATCTGGCCGATCTGACGGAGGAAGAGGACGCCTTCTACGCCGGACTGGTTGATGAGGATAAAGTCGATGAACCGGGCAATGTTATCTCTGTCTGGGAAAAAGCACCCCATTGGCCTGAAAATTGGCCACAGGGGAAACAGATCACAGGCGAAAAAGACGCGCGCGGGAAGAGGGAATAACGCGCCACGCGGTTCCCTGGAAAGGAAGATCCCAGATGATCACCAAAGATGAAGCTCAAGCAATGATTTGTACCCGCCTGGAACGGCGATGCCAGAAAAAGTACCAGATCACCTTCCTCTCGTGCGAGGCAGTCACCCCAGAACAAGCCAGAGAGCGCTATGGCGGAAAGTTCATAGGGGTATGCTCAGATGCAATCGTGGAGGCGGTGGAAATTCAATACGCGCTGCGAATACGCACCAATGATCGTTCGCCAAGCTGGTGCAATTGGGAGATTCGCTGTGACCTGGTAGTATTGTTTGTTTCAAGCCCGCTCCTTCTCGAATAAAAGAGAGCGTGGCTGTTATCGGCAGGCACCTGGTTGGTTCGTTCAATCGGGCGCCTGCTCTGGCCCAAGTGAGTGTGTTTCTGGCTCTGTTTGCGGCCTTGGATAGTTCTCCGCCCTTTTAGTGTGAAAGGATCGTCTTGGATGCCATCTGAACAATTGCAACAACTATATACCCTGTTTTTCCGCTGGTGCGAGCTCTGTCCTGAACAAAATGAGGAGTGGCCACGCGCGGAATTGGTTATTGATGCCCACCATGCTGGACGTCTTCACGATGCCTACGAGGTCGATCTCGCCACCTGGGACACGCCCGACGAGGGGATTACCCATCTTCAGTCCCTGGTTGAACGAGCCGAGCGCATGGTAGGTCACAAGGAGAAGCATTTATGAATAGAGAAAACACCCACAGCGTCGATGTCTGGCTCCCTGCCTGCCAGATCCCCGCGCTCTTTGATCAGGCAAAAACGCTTTACCTCTATAATGCGTGTACACGTTGCGGACAATGGTGTTCGTCAATGGAGGAGATCTTTCGCCAATGGCAGCAAAGCGACGGAAATGTTGTGCTTAAACTATTTGAGGTTGGTGTATTGCCAGGAGCAGCGCTTACCGCTGTACGCATCCAGGGCATCACTCTGCCATATTGGCGCGATAGCCTCCGCGCACTGCCAGGGTGGATCGTTTGCCGAGCGATAGTCACACAAAAAGACCCCGGCTCCTGGAGCGTGGCGTACACGGATGTCGTCTATACTGAAGACCGCGCATCCTTTCAACAGCGAAAGGCCAATGAGCTAGATACCGGAACTGCCGCCACTGGTGACGCACATGCACATCAGTGATAGCTGGAAATGTGCTCACCTGATAATGACCTGCTCTATGGGTGATCAGGCTTGTTTTCACGAACACGTTGACATGTTCGCGCACACACAAAGGCAGGCAGCCACACTCCATCTGCTCACAGGCCTGGCGGGAAGCCTTTCCCTATCCCCCACACTATCCTTCTTCTCTATCGTCCAGAAGCGTTTCCACAACACCTCCCTTAGATTGAGCGGAAACGCCCCATGTTAAAGGAGCTGAGTAACGATGACTCCCAACGCAACTACCTCTCTCAGAGTGAAAAACTACCGGCTGACTATTCCCAAAGATCGATTGACAGAGCTACAACAGGCACTTGAGCATGCCGCGCGTGCTGGACAGAGTCCTGCGCCATTTGTCGCTCATCAGACCTTATCCGACTTCCTGCGGGTAACCTGGGGCATGAGCACCTTTTCGAATTGCGCTGACCACCCGCTGAGCATGGTGCATGTACCGCCCCGGACGAGCATGAAGGCGTTTGACACCTTTCTCTCTCTGATCGCTCCGTTTGTCTCAATGGAGCACTCCGCCTACTTTGAGGTGATGCTTCAGGCAGAAACAGAAGATCGAACATTTTTCTACCGCTTTCAAAACGGACAGGTACGGAAAGAGGAGCGGATCTTTACCTATATTCCAGCTCAGCTGGAAATCACGCATCCAGCCGGGGAGGACCGCCCATGAGCGTTGCGAAACTCATGAGATCGAAGATTTCTATTGGCATGCACCAACCACGAAAGGACACACCTGAAACTCATGGTCACTTTTTCTTCCAGTTCCTCTCCGATGCCGTCCCCTTTCGAGCAGCCTGCGTCCGGGTCGGAGCACACAAGCATTTCAGCTTCTCCTGCGCCTCCTGGAGAGCAGCCAACCGCGCACCACAGCGATCCAGACAACAAAGCGCCTGTGCCTCCTTCCCCAGTCCAGGAGGCGCAACGGACAGGACGCTCTCCTTTGCAAAACGGCATGGTCGAACTGGTCCTGCATCTCTTGCCCGACGATGGCCATCCGCAAGGGCGGCGTGTTCGCTACGCCATCTCGATTGGGGGAAAGGCGCTGGTAGTTGGAGGACGGCGCGTCAATGAGCTTTTTGCTCAATGTACAGGGCGAGTTGACTTGAATACTGATCAGATTTTGGATCATTTGGAGCAGTATATTGCAGCGTGTCAACAGCAGATCCAGCAGGCACTCCCCACGAAAGCGACGCCTTCCTCTCGACCTGCACCACGCCCCTCCACCGTCACACAGTCACAGCAGCAGGCACCGCTTGAGAACACCACTATTTGTCCGAGGTCATCCTCCCTTGCGGCTCCTGCCGCACAACCAGTACCCATGGACGAACCTGGCAAGCCACAACAACTCCCGCTGTTTTAACCATCAAAAAGGAGAAATACTTATGACCCCACCCGTTTCCATTCCCGCGACCAATATGGCGATCTTGAAACGTCAAGGCATCCCAATCGAACAGATTGAAGGCGAGATCGCGCTCTCTGATGACCGCCTGAAAGAACGTTTTCCCGGCTGCCTCGACCACGCATTGGCCGTTCGCGAGCGCTACCGCCCCAATGGAGAGCGTATTCCCCGTAGTTCCGACGGGCGACTTCCCACCGATGGCATGCTTGTTGTTACCCTGGCTACTCAGGCCATCATCGAGGTCGAGGGCCAGCGGACCATTGTCGAAGATCTCGATGATGTGCGCACCGATGCACGACTTCGCGAAGTAGCGACCATGATGGGACGCTCCTGGGCTGGCCAGGCACTCATCGAGTGGAGGGTGGAGAACTGGGTCGCCGTTATTACCTTCATCAAGCGCAACGGCCCGAAAGGGAACGTGGAGCACACGCTTGCGCTCCTGTTGGAAGGCGAAGAAGCCTGGTCGCCGGTGCTGCTTTTGTCGTGGAGGTTCACGCGGCGCGAGGCCATCGGCCTCATCGAAACGCCAGATTATCTCCAACCCGCCGTGCGACAGGAGATCGAACGCGCCATCGAAGAGGGAGAACGCGAAATTCAGCGGACACAGACCGCTTTTACGATTCTCAAAAAAGGCGAACCTGAACCAAGTCCATTTCACATTCCCGGATTTTAAAAGGAGAGGCAAACTGCGGGCAAAAGGCGAGCACGAGTTTGCCTCCCGCTCAGGTCGTCAAGAGGTTCCGACCCTCCCTCTAGCGTGAGCATGGCTCAAATGAGCCACCTCACACTTTCCCGTTTCCACGCCCCAGCATATATTACGTGACGCATGATGTATGCTGGGGTACCCCATTTTAGAGAAGGAGTACATACCATGAGTAGTATCACCATCACCCTTTTTGCGCTGCGCCGACGAGCGACATCCCTTGTCATCTACCAGGCTGCCCATCTTCCCGCGCCAGGAGACATTATCTGTATCAATGGTTGGCGGTATCGGGTTCTCGAACGTGAGCAAACAATGTCAAAGGATGACTTTGATGACGGCACTGGTGGTTGGTACGAGACCTGGGATCTGATGGTCAGAAAGGAGGAGTAGGCTCGTGAGGAATGTTCAACGGAAATGCCCCATCGGAGAAAGCACAGGCCTTCACACCTGTGCTTCTGCTGGCGTTGTTGCTTTGCACACGCTCCCACCTTTTCCAGCGTACCTATGGTTCGGTGATCGCTGGAGGGAGGTGTCTGTATGGTAGAGCCTCTCTCTATTGCCCAGCCCTATTCCACGGAACCGCTGCTGGCATTAGATGCATCTCTCCAGTATTCTGTGCCTGTCGCGATCTCCAGGTTACAGCGCTTGCTGGATATGCCACTCGATGTGAAAGAGGCGGTGCGCATGTTCTGGCAGCGCCAGGAGCGGGGCATGTTTCTCTTCCTCTACCGCACATACTTTCCCGAAGATTATCGGTTGTCGCAGGAGAGTGAGGAGATTGACCCTGGATGGAATTATTCGCCACGCGAGGTGGAATTCTTCTATCTTACGCTCGATCACCTGCTGCCGCTGCTCGATGTCGAGTATATCAGCCAGATCGGAGCGCAAGGGGAGCGGGCCTCCGACATGATCCCCGTGTGTCCGTATGAAATGCCCTGGTGGTCGGAGTTTGAACACCTCACGCCGGGTTGGCAGTATCTGCGCTTGCTGTCCGGCACGTTCACATTGGATGAGGTCAATGACGTGCTTCCCGAACGTGTCGGGTTGCCAGAAAATCTGTTGGCCGATTTGTTCGTGGCGAGTCGGACCATGAGCACAGCATCTCCAGCAGATCAAACGCGAGCGCGCCGCTTCTTCTTGGCACAGGATTCTCTCTCTGCTGGCTTTGGTCGCATCCTGGCACTCTACCAACGGCAAACCGGCATCGGGTGGCTCGACACCCACCCGGAGGATGAAATCCCCTATGAAGGCTATTGCTGGTGCGAAACGCACTTTGAGGGGCTGATCCAGGAGTATCACGCTGCACAGGTCTATGAAGAGCAGGCCAACGCCTTTGCCAATGAGTTGGTCAACAACATGAGCCTCCTGCGCCAGTTGCTCACGATGCTGCGACAGGTCGTGCCGAACCAGACAGCCGCACCCACGGTCAAAGGACCAGGGAGACAAAGTCATGCGCGCACCTGACTCCCAGACCTGCCAGCCTGAAGGGCCGCCTCTGCTGCGCCCGGACGCCTGTTCGGTTTCCACTGCGATTACTCACCTCAAAGGCTACCAGGATATCCCACTTGATGCAGCGCAGGCCATCGCCTATCTGCGACTGTTTGATGGACGGCGACCTCTTCATCGCCTGTACCGCGTGTACTTTCCCCTGGAGTGGGCGTGTTCCACTGCGAGTTTGAGCAGTGCTGCCAGCGGAGGGTATAGCTTGCGCGAAGCCGAATTTCTGCACCTGGTGGAGTACCGCCTGTTTCCTCTCGATGGCGACTATCTGGTAGAGAATGCCGTCGAAGAAGGGGCGCTGGATCGCATCGAATTGTTGCCGTATGCAAGCAACTGGTGGGACATGGATGAGATAGACCCAGCCTGGTTGCGGCTCATGCTGCTCTCAGGCATGCTGCATGCCGCAGATGCACTCAACCAGCTAGACGTGCGAGAAGATCTACCATCGTCCTTGCGCGAGGCCATGACCACGGTCATTCTCGCGACTCGTGACTTCTACTCGCTCCAGCCCCTACGCATCTTCTGTTGTGCGCTTACCAGTCCCTTGCACTCCCTGCCTGTACTGTTGGAGATGCTGCGTTATGAAACGGGGAACGACTGGCTCGATATCACCGGAGAAGATGGATCGTTGCCGTTTGACGGTCTGCCGCTGCGTTGGTGTGAACAGGATCTTGATTTCCTGACACACACGTTCCGCGCAGCTCAGGAAATCGAGCATCAGGCGCACCTCCTCGTTGAGTGGTTAAAGGTAGATCTCGACGCCCATACGTGGGAGATGCTCGACCCGCTCAAACGCGCCTATGTCGTCACGTGACCTGGGTCAATGGTGTATTTCTACGCCTCTTCTCAGCACACTCCGCCAATACACGCAACGAGTCACGAATGCCCCCTCCCCGCTTTCGAATACAAAGGAGAACCTATGCCATTTTTAACACCAGAAGCCGCGCGCACGCTGCGGCTCGACCAAAAACCAGATGGGACGCATATCCTTTTCAAAGTAATTGCACTCCCCGGACAGTATGTGCTGCATTACCTCGACGGAAAGGAGGAGGTTTTTCGTGGCACCTCGACCGCGCGATTGGCTCAAGCGTTTGGCTTGCTGACCGTCGATAGCGGCTGGCTCCCATATGGCGTATGTCGCTGGGGGCGTCAACCGGCGGGCGACTGGATGGTTCGGTGGTATCCTCCGGCCCGCTATACCTTGCAGATCGGAGATCCGCAGCACCCAGGTGCATTGACCCTGGATGTTCCGCTCCCAGGCATGGTGTTCGCAGGAATGGGTAGCACCTATTATGTGTGGGCCACGAAAGAGCAGACCTGTGCGCTAGAAACGCCACTTTTTGCCGCCCCGCTGCCCAATGTGTATCATGACGGACGTATCTGTTATGGCGCACATACCCCGCCAGCGGTCTCTGCGGAAGCGTGGCCGACGATTGATACAGCCTGGCGCCTGTTTATCACCACCCCTTTTCTTGGGGATCTCTCCCAGCAGAAATCGCGCGCCCATCCTGAAGACGTGCGGACTGTCCTTGCACAAGTCGCACACGATGCCAGCTCACACTATCCCCTGAAGGATCTCATACCCTACATCATCAACGACACGCCCATCACTGTCGCCAGGGCGGTTACAGCCCTATTGATGAGCAAAGAGTAAAAGGAGCATATCATGCCTTTTATCGGTGAATATTACCTGCGTCAGGCTCATTTGCCCCCATTCAAGCAGACACACTTCCGCGAATACTGGACAGCCAGCAACGGCGTGTTCGTGCGAGCGCAACGCGAGGGGCTGTCAGCCGTGATTCCAGTAGCGCCTGTGCGCGTCCCCATCGATGGCCTCTTTCCCACTCATCCCATGATTGACCTCGCCTATCCCCCAGTGAGCCGGTCGATAGTTGAGGAACTATTGCGAGAGTCCTGGGCCGCGTGCGATTCCCGCTCTGGCGATCCGCGCGAGATCCTGTTTTATCTGCGCTGGATCGGTAGCGCCTGGCGCTGGACAAAACCTGAGCAGGAGCAAAAGCATGGCAGTGTTACTCCCATCGACCCCTATGAGCGCGACGTACCGGCTCCCCTTCTGGACCTCCATTCGCATCACACCATGTCGCCCTTTTTTTCCAGCACGGATTGTGCTGATGATTATGGATTCCGTCTCAACGCTGTGTGGGGGCATCTGGATAATTGGCCGATGATCCTGGTGCGCCTGGGGATCTACGGACACTACTACCCCATCCGCGCAACGCGCGTGTTTGACCTCCCGCCATTTGTGCGCGATGGGTTCTTGTGCGCCGAGTCATCCGCGCGTGGAGAGGAAGAAGGGTGGTTGGCATGATACAACAGTCATCTGCGCGTCGCTTCCCACACCCTCTCCCGCTTTTACTGCGCCCCTGGGAAGAAGCCGTGGTTGTCGTTGTCGGCGTGGGGGGGAACGGAAGCTGGCTTGCTCCGCACATGGCCAGGCTGGCCCGCGTGTTGCGAACCAAAGGCAAGAAACTGCGCCTTGTCTTTATCGACCCCGATATTGTCGAGGAAAAGAACATCTACCGGCAAAACTTCTGTGATGCTGACCTCGCGCAGGACGCGCCCTTCCACAAAGCCTCCTCACTCGCCTTTCGCTATAGTCTGGCGCTTGGCGTCTACGCAACCGCAATCTGCGAAAAGTTTGACCCGCACATGCTCGATGGCTATCCGCATTGGCTCTACGGGCGTGATCGATCTATCGAACGCATCACTATCGTCGCCAGTTGTGTCGATAATGCCGAGGCCCGCCAATCCATCTTCAAAGTCCTGGAAGCGAATCGGCTCTATGAGGCGCCCGATTTCTGGGTGCTCGACTGCGGCAATTTTCCAGCCAACCAGGGTGACGAGTGCGGCCAGGTGTATCTGGGTTCGGCAGCGACTCCTGAGGCTTTGCAGTATGCCTTCAGTATCAGCAAGCGGTGCATGGCGCTACCCTCCCCCGCGTTACAGGCCCCCGACCTGCTCATTGCGCGCCCGGAAGAGCAGATGCACCCTTCCCTTTCGTGTGCGGAGATTACTCGGGCCAATGAGCAGGGTCTGATGATCAATCCTGTGATTGCCGCCTGGGCGGCCTCCTACCTCTTCGCTATGCTGGTGACTGGAGATCTCCGGCTCATGGGGACCTCGATCAATCTCACGCAGGGCAAAGTCGATTCTGATTACATCACGCGGGAGGGTGTGGCCAGGGTCATTGGAAAAGAGGTGAGCTTTTTCAAGAAAAAGTGCTAATGTCTCGCTGTGAGGTTGTGCATGTCAGTCTTCTTTTTCTCTGGTGTGAACCGACCAGATATCCTCGAACTGCTGGCAGAACAGCGGGCCGCTGGCATGGTGAACGCCCGCTGTGCCTGTGAACCACGCTTAGTCAAATCCTATGCGCGCTTCCCTCACGTGAAACTTGCCCTGGACTGTGATGCGCGCCAGCGCTATCTGAGCCAGAGGAGAGGCCGTGACCGCTCTGTAGCGTATCAGCTCGACGCGAACATCGACCAGTATGCCAGCGTCATTTCCCGCGTGGGGAAGCGCTTTGTCTGGGCCAGTTGCTACGACATCATTGGCGACCAGAAGGGCACGACCTGGGGCTACCAACGCTTAGTGGCTCGACTGGCCGATCCCGACCTCTCTGCGCGCATTCGCTGGATTTACCAATTGGGTAGTCTAAGCGAACTGGAGGAGATGGCCGAGGAACTGAAACAGGTGGGGATTGGAGGCATGGTCCCGCTTCTCCAGAAGCAAGGGGTGAGTGCTTTCCTGCGAGTACTCGCTCCTATCGCAGAGGTGCTTGTACGTGTGGGGGCGCAGGCGCATATCTACGGGCTTTCCGACGCGTATGCGCTCTCCCTCCTCGCAACCCAGGGCTGGTTTGCTTCCGCTGATAGCGCGACTTGGCTCATGGCCTATCGCGCGGGGAGCCTGCTTCGGGCCAATGGAGAACAGATCAACGCAACGCGCCTTGGGTTGCGCCTCTCCCGCCGGGAGATAGCCTCGAACAATATTCGCGTCATCCAGGAATGGATTGACCCCACACAACCGCACCAGTTCCCCTGGTGGAACCACTGATCCCCACGCCCGCACTTTTGGTTAGAGCCAGCAGCGTACTCATCATTCAGGTTACGTTCGCGGTGGCTTTGTTGTGTCTTTTGGCATCCTGGATGGCAAGATGCAAAAAAGAGAGGAGACGTATGACAACGTTTCTCAGTTCTCAAGCGCTGGACGCGCTGAAACGGACCCATTACGCGGCGAATGTTAGCCGCCTGTTTCTCACCCGCGATGCGTTGCCGGAAATGGTGTATCGCGAGGTCAAAGAAGTGTGTGCCAGGCTGGGAGGCCGCTGGAATACCGCAAGCCAGGCGTTCCTCTTCGCGTATGATCCTACTCAGGCTTTGGAGATTGTCCAGGCAAGCGGCCAATTACCTCCCAAGAACCCGTATGCGTTCTTTCAATCGCCTGATTCGGTGAGTGAAGATCTGCTACTCTATGGCTTCCAGCTCTTCCGCTGCAATCGCTGCCAGGGCTACCGTCACAATCAGCCGCTCCACGACTGTCAGTACATCCCGCCAAACCTGCGCATTCTTGAGCCAAGTGCCGGACTTGGCGCAGTGGCTCGCCGCGTGCGTCAGTTGTACGAGGGGCTTGGACGGGAGGATTATGTTCTACACTGTTGTGAACTGAATCCCATCAACCGCGAACT
>CAXUEY010000113.1:0-6098 GCA_964250225.1 uncultured Ktedonobacteraceae bacterium
GATGTTCATATACCTGCTGAAGCATTTCTTCGCGAATAAACAGATCAGGCTGATTTAAGAGGTGCGTGAGTGCCAACAACTCGTCAGAAGTGAGTTGCTCCTGCTGTTTCAGCTTCGCCAGCGTGGTTTCCTGTTCGGCCAGATTCTTCACATAGATTTCCACCTGAGAACGGTAGTAATCGACAAATGCTCCTTCACCCGCTGGCCCATAGGTGATCCAGCGGCGTTTCTGGATCTGGTCGGGCAGGCGCAACTTAATAATTGAGCGTGGTTCAGCCATACGATACCTCATCAATGGTGCAATTTCCTTCTGCAGTCGCAGAATTTGAGTGGGATCGGGCGAAGCCCAGAATGCGGCACGACTGAGCTGAGTGAGGAATGCCCCTTGAGCCTCGATAACTGGCTCTTCCTTTGGTAATCTCTGAAGATCATCCAGAATTGTTCTTTGAGGCGTTCAACCCGCTCTTGATTCTCCTCCAGGAGAGCCAACAATAGCTCTTCCGTGTGGATAGTGAAACGCAAAATATGCGCGTTTTGTTCAGGTAAAAAACGCATCAGCGGCGCAATTTGTCGGCTCAGTTTGCTCTGCCTTACGCGCTCTTGTCCTTTCATTCAGCCCCCTCCTGTTGGAGAGCATACAGATCGTCAAGAGCCTGCTGGCTCAAATAGACCCGCTGTGCGTTGACCTGAATGTTTTCGACGTGAGAGAGTGCTTCTAGCATCTCCTCAAGCGTTTTTTGGGTTTCCTGGATCAGTGCCTCGTTCCCTGACTGCTTTTTGAGCGTGAGCAAACGTTCGATGCGCAGGCGGAACAAACGGCTAAGGAGCGGCTCGTCAGGATAGGGAACCTCGCCTTCGGGATTGAGTTTAAAGTAGGTAAAATTGTTCCAATGGTCAATAATCAAGAAATCGTTTTTGCGCGCACCGGTGACGGGATCGCGCCAGAGGCGAGTGCCGCGCCCAACCATTTGCCAGAATTTCACCTGACTGTAGACGGGTTTGGCAAAGACCAGATTTTGAATGGCCGGGACATCGACGCCTGTATCCAGCATATCAACGGAAATGGCCACGCGCGGCATATCCCTGGTCTTAAAATCCTCAAGAAACTTTTCCGCTTGTTGCACGCGACTATCAATGACCTGTGCCAGGCCGCGTTCCTGCAGGCCAGGATAGAGACGTTTAAAGCTGGCTTGTAATTCCAGGGCATGCCGATGACTTACGGCGAATAGGATACTTTTCGCGGGCAGGCCCAACGCATCTTTGCGGGCTTGCTGCATAAATTCCCGCACAATCTCATCATTTGTCCCGGTATTGGTCACTTTGCGCTCGAAATCAGTATTCTCGAAGTCGATCTCACCCTCATCAATGCCCTGCTCTTTCATTAACTGTCGAATTTCGTCAGGTAATTCTCTCCCATGAATGCCTTCAATTTGAAAACGTGTTTTGGCTTCTAGAACTTTGAAGTTGACAAGATTGTCTTCCGCGATGGCTGTTTCAAAAGGATATTCAAAGGTCGGCGCGTGATCGGAGCAGTCAAAAAGCTCGTAGGTATTGTGTTCGATGAAATCGGTGGGTGTGGCTGTCAGCCCGATTTGGAGCGCATCAAAATGGGTAAAAATCGTTTTGTAGCGTTTATAGATTGAACGATGGCTCTCGTCCGCAACAATCAGGTCATAATAGCCAGGCGAGATCTGATCAAGAGCCTGCATCATACCAGGATATGTGGCCAGATGGATGGTGGCTTCATCGTTTTTTGTTCCATTCTCAACCCGTTGTTGCGGCTCACCTGGCAAAAATTCTTTAAATGCCTGGCTGGCCTGGCGCACCAATTCGCGCCGATCTGCCAGGAACAGGACGCGCCTGATACGTTTGGCGCGAATGAGCAGATCAATCAAGGCGATCACCGTCCGTGTCTTGCCGGTACCAGTAGCCATGACGAGCAAGAATTTCCGCTTCCTCAACTTGATACCATCCACCACCGTTTTAATAGCATTGAGCTGATACTCACGCTCAACAATGGCGAGATCAGGTTGGATGAGATGCAGTGGTTGAGCATAGAGGCGCAAATCGCGTAAACGTTCCATATCTTCCAGGCGATACACACCGTTGACTTCGCGTGGAGAAGAATATTCGCGATCCCAAAAGTACGTTTTTTCCCCATTGCTCAAAAAGATAAACGGCTGCTTTCTCGTCCGGGTAAAAATATCCTTTGCAACCTGCGCCGCTTGCTCCTGATGATCCAGCGGTGAAGTATCTTCATAGCTTGCCTCAAGAAGCGCGATTGGCTGCTGTCCTTTATCGCGCAATGCGTACGTTGTTGAGCGTTTTTGCGCTGGTGAGGACACACGGTGTGCGGAACTTTCTTTGGCAGTAAGAGAATGCTCCTCTGGAGAGACATAACCTTTTACAAGAGTATTGTTTTCAGGGTTCCAACCAGCTTTCCGAAGCTTTTCGTCTATCAGTTTTTCGCGAATTTCCTTTTCGTTGCTCACCGTTTCGCATCTCTTTTCCAGGTATTCAAGGCTGCCACTTGCGCGAAGAAATCTAGCAAACTCATCAGGAACTGCGTTGAAGGACATCCTGGTCAGTCCATTGGCGCATCCGCCCCCATCCCATGAAGTAGATCCCAAAGGTTGCGCTACGCACGAGGGCTATTGTAGCATGCGTGAACTTCATACGCAAGGGGCGGACGCGCCTCCAGTCCGTCGAGAGAGCAGCCTCTCATCCAGGCCAGCAAAAAACTGAGCGGGAAGCCAGTTTAACTGGCCTCCTGCCTCTCTCCTTGATCCCCATTTAGGACAGCAACCTCCACTTAGTGCCGCTGTCTATACTGAAAAAGGGCAGGAGACCAGGCTAAGAAGGAGATTGAGGTCCATGTTTCATACTGTAATCAATCATATGCAGCGTTGCTGGCGGCTGGCTATAGTAGTGATCTGTGTGCTTGCGTTACTGTTGGGCGGCGGCGAGCTTGCTGCCCGCGTATGGTGGCCGTCATTGCCTGTTCCCGGTGTGACCAGAGCGCAAAAAGTTGGCTTGGTGCCAACGCATACCCCAGCTCAAAGTGGAGATTCAGGAGACGGAGAGTGGGAGCAGGAACGCCGCCTGCAACGAGATTATGCGGGGGCCAACGGCTGGATCTGGCGGGCGCAATTACCCTACGAGCGCCTGGTGGTCTTTTATGGCGATCCCGATTCAGCGGCAATGGGGCCAATTGGACAATACACGGATACAGAACTGATAACCAAACTGCGCGCTCAGGCTCAAGTGTACGCTGATCTTGACCCATCGCACCCGGTGATGCCCGCATTGGACTATGTGACGCCTGTGGTCCAACCTGTGCCGATGGATGATCATACATGGGTCTATCGTATGCCAGACGCTTCGATCCAACGCTATATTACGTTGTCAAACTCCAACCACGCCCTCTTTTTCTTTGACATGCAGGTTGGGCATAGCAGTGTCCAGAAAGAGGTAAGTCACGTCTGGTCGTACCTTCAGCAGCCAGGTGTGGAACTCTCGCTCGACCCCGAATTCGACCTTTCACCTGGGGAGATTCCCGACGTCGAGTTTGGGCAGATGCATGCGTCAGAGATAAACTGGACCATTGATCGGCTCTCAAACCTGGTACAAACCAGACATCTTCCGCCAAAAATTCTGATTATTCACCGCTTCCTCCAGGAAATGCTGCCTGATTGGCAAGCTATCCATCTCAAGCCCGGCGTCCAGGTAATCATCACTGTGGATGGCTTTGGCACGCCACAAGAGAAAGTTGGCGATTATCAGGTCTATGACAATCAAGACCTGCTTCCTGGCGAGTTCGCGGGTATGAAGCTGTTTTACAAGCTGGATACGCCATTGATGGCTCCTTCGGATGTGTTGGCACTGAAGCCGGCGCCGCTCATGGTGATGTATCAGTGAAAGGGAGAAGAATATGGGTTATGCAAGTTCCTGCAGCCAGCCTTTCACAGCCCGAACCTCTTCCACGCTTACAGTATGACCACCGTTGTGCCAGAAAGTATTGAGATTGGCACCCGCGCGTTCCAGCAGTTGAGCCAGTTGTGTGGTTTGCTCAGCGGGTACCAGTGGATCGGCCCGGCCTGCACCGATGAAGACGGGTTTGCCGCGTAAATCGGGTGGCAGCTCTGGCACAAAGGGCAACATGGGATGCAACAGAATAGCAGCACACACAACCTGGGGATGCAAGAAAAGCAGGCTGGCCGCTATATTGGCCCCATTGGAGAAGCCAGCGACGATGACCTGGTGTGCCTCAAAGCCGTAGTGCGAGCTTGCCCCTTGTAGAAAGTCGGCCAGTTCGTCGGTGCGGCGCTTGAGATCGTCTACATCGAGCACGCCTTCCGCGAAACGGCGAAAGAAGCGCGCCATGCCGTTCTCTGTGACGTTACCGCGTGGTCTGAGCTGGCCCGCGCCCGGCAGGACCATGCGCCCCAGATCGCTCAGTGAGTTCTCGTCGCCACCTGTACCGTGGAGGAGGAACAGCGTCGTCTTGTGCTGCTCTCCTGTTCCAGGTTCGTATTGATGAATATAGATGAGATCTTCTGGCACGGCGTTCCTCTCCTCCTGAAAATAGCCGAAAAAAAATTCATCTGTTACATACTGCTGTATGTGAGCAGGTTGCACATTCTGGGCCACAGGTGCGCATATTACACGTGGGGCAGGCCAAACTGAGTGAACAGTGCCTCCCACACCTCCTGATTCTCCAGACGTTCTGCGAGCGAGACCACGCGAGAATTAATTGAATCGAAGATGCTGGCCAGGATACGTTGGAGCACAATCGCCGCCTCCTCATAGAAATCATTGGCCTTCTGGATCTCGCCGCGCATGACCTCGTGGCAGAGCGAGGTAAAGTTGGCTACGTCAATAACGTTGCGCTCGATGAGGAAGCGATAGTTGCCCATATAACGGAGGTTGTTGCGCACGAGTAGCGACTCCAGTGTGTTGGGGTCCAGTTCGATACCGTGGGTTCTGCACGCCTCGGCCAGCGCCTCCATCGTCCAGTTTACAAACTCGGCCAACGCTGACAGCTGGTCCATCGGTGTATTTTTGCGGTTCCAGTGCTGTTCCATGCGGCTGAGCAGGTTCAGCAGCTCAAAATGCTCCATGCGTAACATCTCGGCTGGCTCAGGCAAGCGCACGCCGCCTGTGTTGCTGGGTGCGTTGGGCGGCGCTACGTAGATCAGGCGCAACTGGACCAGTTGCGCAAGGTCGCGTGCTACCTCCATTTCGGGGCGGCGAATCCCGCTGGCGATTTTCCGCACTGTGCGGTAGCGATTGATGCCGCCCAGGAGTTCGAGCGTGCGGGCGTCGAAGCTCATGGTGCAGGGAATAGAGGGAGCCATCTGTACACAGGTCTGCATGCCAAGTGGCAGGAAAGCCTGAAGCTGCTCCCACTCATCGGCGTAGCGTACCATCTCCATCGTCACGCGCATCACATCCAACCCCAGCGAATCTTCGCCGTAGGGCAAAATATTCTTGCTATCGGGGATGGCCGCAAACTCGTAGGTGCCCTCTTTCCAGAGGCTGATGTCGCGAATGGTCCAGAGGGCTTTCGTGCGCAGAGCCTCGCGCAGTTGGGCGTCGGTAATCACACGCATCTCTATCAGGCGTTCGCCGATGCGTTTGCCAAAAGCATCCTGCAATTGCTGCTGAAAGGCCATCTCAATATGCGGAGCCGTCGCCATGCCCAGTTGTTGCAAAACATCGCCCAACGTCAGCGCGCCCGCGTCCAGTTCTGAGCAGGCCGCCAGCTTGCCTTCTTTAAAATAGACAATGCCGATCCGATCACTGGCCTGTTTCAGGTGGATCGCCCCGCTCATACTCTCCATCTCCATCATCTGCAAGATCTCAACCAGGCCGAAGTCTTGCAGCGATCCCTGCAATTTTGTGCCGATCATTCCGTCATTGTCCTCCCCTTAAAACGAACCAATCTATCTATCCTCACCAAAAAAGTTGCTCTGCTGCCTTGCATTATAGCAAATACCAGAACGTTTCAGCAAATATCACTTGATAAATAACGGGTCGGGGGGGGGGGGGGGGGGGGGAGGAGAAGATTATAGAAAGGAGGAAGCCGGCCCCGCACC